>JAJZCR010000013.1 GCA_021851715.1 Planctomycetota bacterium | reverse complement strand
CCATGAGTCGGATGTTTTAGAATGATTGATATGTGAAACTTTGGCCAAACGGGGAAATGGGCCTTGCATTGGTTGCGCGGATGGTGTACAATGGTTTCAGGTGAAATAAGAATAGGCGGCGGGATGCCGGACCAAATGACCGACACGCACGGAAGCGGGGTGAAGAATCGGTGCGGCGACACGTAAGTAGAAAGTAGAGCAGTCGCGGTGGCGACAAGGAGGTGTCTGGAAATCAAAGAATCGGTTTTCGGATGGCCGCCAGTGTCGTGCGGCTCCGATGAAAATAGACGGCGTAACTCGAGACGTCCACAGCTTTGTCTGGCGTGTGGATCCGCAGCCCGTCCGGTTCGGTGGGCAATTTGAGAGGCTCCCGAGAGGGAGCAACAGGAGTATGTTATGTTTACCCAATTTTCCAGAGGTTCAAGATCTCGCGCTTCTACACTGGCCGCCACGGCGACGATAACGCCAATGGTCATTGGAGCTTTGGCAACGGCGGGTGTCGTGGCCCCGGGGCTCGGTCAATCATCGGTCCGGGCGAGTTTCAACGCAGGCATCGTTGACGTGCAGTTTGTCACCGTATCAAGCTCGGCCTATGGTGCGACCCCGGCGGCGACCGGCCCGGCCGTGATTGGCTCGTCAGGCGACTACTGGAACCCGATAGCGGGGCAGAGCGACAACCATCTCCCAACCGTAAGCAACCAGTCGCTTGATCTGACGAACGGGTTAACCCCCAGCGGTGCGACAATGAGCCTGGCCAGTTACAGTTCTACTACGAATGCGGCGTACATCGTGAGCTACAACAATTACACAAATCCGGATTCGAATTTGTTTCATTCGCAGCTTATAGTTTACAATACGCCGACTCCCCCCGAGGTCACGATCGGTGGGCTGGATACATCGATACAGTATGATCTTTATCTATATAACGCAAACAACAATCGCCCGACATCCTACACTATCACGGGAGCGACAACGCTCGCGGGATTGATTACGCCCGCAAATTCGTCGAGTTTCTCTCAAGGGGTCAACTATCAGGAATTCACCTTAGCGCCCGGCTCTGGTGGTACGCTTACGATTTACATGGTCCAGCAGAACGGGACCACCGGCGCGGCGGCCCTTTCCGGTTTTCAGATAACGCCGGTACCGGAGCCTGCCGCTGTGGGATTGTTGGCGGTGGGCGGCTTGGGCTTGTTGTTGTTGAAACGCAGGGACGCGGTTAAACGGCGTGGGGCTTAATTTGGGTTGCAAAGGGAAGGCCGAGGAGGTGGAATCTCCCGGCCTTCCTTTCCCCGACCGGCGGCTAAGAATGGAGAACTGTTCACTAAATGTTCAGTAAGGAGCTTCAACAACATGAAACGCCAAGACGGCTTTACTCTGGTCGAACTTTTGGTGGTGATTTTGATCATCAGTATTCTCATTGCGTTGCTGTTGCCGGCGCTGGCGGCGGCTCGGCAAAACGCGTTGGGAATACTGTGCGAAAACAACCTGCGCCAGTTTGGAATCATGTTTTCTGTTTATGAGAATGATTACGACGGCGCGATGGTGGTGCCGATGTGGTGGGGGGATACGGGATGGCTGGGTGGGTTGTACCAGATCGCGCCGGGGGGTGGGGCGGGAAGTTGGCCGGCGGGGGCGTCGGAAAGTTGGAACACGTATGCCCATAGCTATGCGGTAGAATACGGGCTGCCCAGCATTTGGACCTGTCCGGCGGTGACGCCGTCGGTTGGGTTTGCCAATTGGCAGCTAACTGCGAGCAACTATTTGAGTATTTTTGAGGGTGTAGGCTATTGCTACGGAATGAACGGTTATATCGGGGATCCGATCGTGCAGGGATCCTATGGATCGCATGGTACCGTTTGGCCGAATACGAAGTTTGTTGCCGATCCAGCGGACACGGGATATCTTTTTGACGTTCCGCCGATCAATGCACTTGGCGTTCCAAATTTATCGGCATCGGCAGTTCCCGATGCGAGTTTGGGCAATGAGCCGGGCAATGTCGAGCCGGCGTTGCGACATAACGGCAACACGAATGTGTTGTTCGTGGACGGCCATGTGGAGGTGCTCAATGCGGGCCAGGCAGATGTGGGGGTGGCCTCGTATCCGGAGCTTGGTCAAAAACCATGGATGTCACCGCAGTCAACTTATTGGATTGGCGTGCCCGGATCGTGATGCCGCCAGAGCCTAGATATTGGCCGTCGGTTAGCGGTAGAAAATGTCAAAGGATGGAAACTTGTTATGAGTAGTTTGGGTACACGATGGGGCGGCCTGGCTGTGGGGGTTATCGGGTTGATGACGGTAATGCGGAGCATTGGTGTATGCCAAGGCGCGGTGATTGCTTACCAGCCGTTCAACTACACCCGTCCTCCGACGACGTCGTCGCCGGTGCATGCCAAGGGCTTTGCGGGAAACTGGGTGGGCGGTGGTTCCGCGAATATCGGCAAGATCGTGCCGGGCAGCTTGAGCGATCCGACACATACGCTTGCCACCAAGGGAAACAGCCTTATCCCAGACCCGTCTACATACGGTTGTATCAGCCGCTTCAGCACTGCAGCGCAGTCGGCCATCAACGCGCTGAGCACAAAAGCCAAGGTCAGAACCATTTATTACAGCGTTTTGCTGGAGCCTATGGGGGCCCTGAAAAATGCGCAATGGATGGGCATCGTCTTGGCGTATAGCGTACCGATACACAATGGATCCAATGGACTGTTTGTCGGGGCCCAAGGATTTGGAAATCGGCCGAAGTGGTTTGTCCACACGAACGGAGGACCACTTAACAAAAACACCTCCGCCAGCACGGCGGTGGCACCACCGACTGCCGGGCGGACAGTGTTTATCGTGATCCAGGACATTCGCGCAAAAACGCGCCGCGGGAAAGACGTTATTTGTTTGTACGTTAACCCGAAGCCGGGCGCGGTTATGCCCGCCAAGCCCGAGGCTACGGTGAAGTTGCAACTGGCGGCAGGTAAGATCACCAATCTGTTTATCGCCGATCCTCCCAATGAGCAGAAGTACCGCATCGACGAGTTTCGCGCTGGGGCGACTTGGGCGGATGTAACACCCCAATCGCTGGGGCGGCGGCACTGAGGTTGATTTTGCCATGCGCGATCCTGATGCCGTGAATTCATGCCGTGCCGTTTGGTCCGACGGTCTTGGGCCAGCGGAGCAACGCATGGACCCATGAAATAAGGAAATATAGCCATGAATAATCAAAAAGGAAATATAGCCATGAATAATCAAAGCGGCACCTTACGGAGCGGCGCATCACACTTGGAAACGCGGGAGCGGGGAGGCGTGCGTTTTCCACTGGAGGCAAAGTCTTGCGGGAATACGGCCAGGGCATCGGGAGGAAAGAAGTTTTTGGGGCCAATGGCCTGGTACGGTTGGGCTTTGGTGTGCGTGTGGCTGATGGCCGGTAATGTTGCCGGGGCGAAGGACTTGGCGTTGCCAGCGATGAAGGTGGCCGCCCGCGTGGCCGTGGGTCGAGGCGTCGGCACGATGGTGATCGGCAAGAGCGGCGTGGTCCGCCTGCGAGCGCGGGCCGTGGCCGCCGGTCGCTATACCACCAATTTTATTGAGAAGGCCACCGTGTTCGATTATATACTTCCCAATCCTGTAGCGCTGCCCCAAAACTCTCATTGCGTGGTGCTTAACTATAACTATCGTTTGGGCCATGGCGGTAGCTCGAACCTTTACCTTTGTGTGCTGGTTGGCGATGGGCGCGGAGGTCGCTGGGCGGTGGACACATGCTTTGGCGGCGTCAACGGCCAGATAAACCCGACCCACGGCTTTGCTTACTTGCGGAGCTACGCCTGGGATACCTCCGAGCTGGGCCGCCGCGACCCTTGGGTGATGCAAAGCCTGAATCCAAAGCGGTTTAATGAGTACACCGGACCACGGCCGCCGCTCAAACTCATAGGTTTTCGGCTGGTTGTGGAGGGCGGTACCCAATGGCTTGGCGGTGCCGCTACTGGCCATGGTGTGACGGTGAAGTTGCGAAACGTGCGCAGTCTGGCGTCGGACCGTCGGTCGGACCCGTATTGGTTGCTCACCGCAGAGCGACTCTGGAAGATCCATATGGGTGATCGGTGGGCCCAGTATGGCAACTACGGCTGGGGCCGTAGGCACGTACGGCCATTCCTTCGCGCCTGCGATCTTGGGATTAACCCCGGTTCCTACCGGTTTACGTGGGAAATACTTGGCGTCGGCGGCTGGCAGCGACTGGCTTCCCGCGCGGGGACGGTACGAGCGACTGGCGTTGGCTCCAGGCTGCATCTGGGTCTGCCCCTGCTGGCGTGCGGCACCTATCATCTGCATCTGATGCTTGCGCACGGTTCCGGCCAGCCGTTGGAGTATTTCCTGCAATACGTGGTGCTGCGGAACCATCGTGGTATTTCCGTTTCCGCGGGCGGTACCGCCAAACCGTTAAGCATCCGATCCTCCGACGGGACCAATGAGTTTTCGGCAACCGGCCCGGCAATTCTGACCATCGATAGCGCTGTTCCGGAAGGCGTGATTTACTGGCGGGTTGTGGCGACGGACCATCGCGTGATCGCGCGGGGCAAGGCTCCCGCCGCCGAGCCGCTGGTGCTTAACCTGACCGCCTGGCGGCGGGCGAACACGGTGCTTTGGATTCACGCGGTGCTGAAGAAAAATGGTCGTACGCTCGATGTTCTCCGCCGCGTGGTGGGTTTTGCTACACCGGCTGTTCCGCCAGCCCCGGCCGGCGTGCCCGGCGACAAGCTCAAAATTCTGGCGGGTCAATTCCAGCGTGGAATGGGGGATTGGTCGGAAGGTTCGATGCCCATTGGCAGCGATTACAACAAAGTCCGATCGGAATTCAGGAGTTGGCTTAAGGCCGCCCAGAGGACTGGTTACAACATTGTTGAGTTACCGGCACCGTGGTATGAAATCAATCCCGTTTCCGGCGTTTATCAATTTAAGTATCTGGACGATATCGTAGCTATGGCTGAAAAAGACGGCCTGAAGGTAATGCTGCGCGTTCACCCGGCCGAAGATTTGACGCCCGCGTGGGTGCCGCGGCAACTCATGGAGAGCCAGGACGGTTTTGCCAACGGGCTTTGGTCGGGTGGTAACGTCCTGCTTTTCAGCCCGGCGTCTCGTGCGTACCGCCACGCGCTGGATCAGTACCTGACTGCGCTGATGGCGCATTACCGGAACAATCCGCAAGTGCTTGGCGTTACGATTGAAGACCTTTTTTTCGACCACGATTTGCTTGATGAGCCATGGATGGGACAATACGTGGATTATTCCCCGGCCATGCGCCGCTACTGGATACGCTACCTGCGCCGGAAATACCATAACAGTCTGGCGGCGTTGAACGCGACATTCGGGAGATCGTACGCTTCGTGGGCGAAGGTGAACATGCCACGGCCACAGATTGAATTTGATGCGGCGGGGCGGCTCAAACCGCGAACCACCGCCCGCTGGCGGGACTGGATGGCGTGTAAAATCCGGGCGATAAGCGAATTCCGCATGGGGGGCGTGTGGGCGGCGCGGCGTGGCGATCCGCGTTGCTATGTCGGGCTTTATGCGAGTTCCACCACGCAGTTTTATTGGAACGCAATCAGGAAGGCTCACGCCGAAATCACATACGGCGGCATGGAGGCGTCTTATCCGCCAACGGGCATGAACTCTATTCCCGGTCGCTTTGAGCCGGTTGCCAAGGTAGCCGGCACGGCCACCAGTGTCGATATGGGCATGACCAACGTCTTGCTTTCCGCTCCGCCGGGCTTCAACGGCATCTTCAATTACTGGATGGTCAATTGGCGTATGGCCACCCGACCCGCGGCGGTTCAGGCGGCTGAAGCGCGCTTTCGGCAATGGTTCCGTGTGGTAAACCGTGTGGTGGGGGCCGTGCCCGTCGGCGGCGCAGGCGAAGGCGGCGACACCGGCATAACGCTGGTTTCGCCATGGGGTCTTTTGCTTTCCATGCAGAATGCCTACACTCCACGGATGGACGATTACCTGCGCCCCTACGTCTTTGCCGCCGGGCGTGACAAGGTGCGGTGCCCGGAGGTGTTCACCACTCAACTGCGGCCAGGTGAATTGGGCCATGCGCCCTATATTTATCTGCCGTATTGCTCGGATGTTCTGCCCGAGGCCACCGTGGCCAGGCTGGCCCGATATGTGCGCCGTGGAGGGCGGCTGGTGATGGAGGCGACTAGCGGATATTGGACGAGGTCCGGTGGGAGTAACGCCCTGTTGCGGAAGCTGGGCTTATCGGGCATAATTGTTACCCCATATCCATCGCCCCACCCAAAGCAGATTTCGCGGCCCGGGCGGTGGGTACCGGCATCGCCAATCCATGGCGTAAAGCTGGCGTTCCGGATTCACCCATGGGAACCGCCGATCAATGACCAGCCAACACCGTGGATTCAGAACATTGCGCGATGCTACTTGCAGCCCTATCGCCTGGAGGGATCGTTGCCTAAAACGGCGCGGGTTATCGCCCATTATTCCAATGGCTCGCCGGCGGCGGCTATTGTACGGGTGGGCAAGGGGAAGGTACTGCTGCTGGTTGGGGTGGTGGATTGGCTGGATTGCCCCGGATTGGCCGCAGCAATCGACGACTGGGGCCGGAGTCTTAAGGTTTCGACGGTGCTGCGCGGTAATCCGAAGGTGCTGGCCAAGTGCTACCGCAAAGGGAAGGAATGGTTTGCTGTCGGACGGCGTTTCATCAGGTACAACGGTCTGGGCGAGGTTGGAGCCGGCAAGAACAAGCCGGCACTTACATTTAAGATCAAGTTGGCAGTGCCCGCCGGTGCGGAGCGTTACCGGGTACGGGATCTGCTGAATCGGAAAAATCTGGGCGTATATTCCGCGGATGCCTTGCGGACGACTGGTGTAAGCTTGGACCTTGTGCCGGGCGAGGCGTTTTTTATTGAGGCTGGGCCGGTGGGTCGTTGAAGGGCGCGGTGGGAGCCACCTTTGAAGCGCGGCGAAACGGTGGCGATGTTGCCGACGTTCCGGTGACGCCGGGATAAGCCGACAGGTGTGTTCGGGGTGGGCTGGAGGGTTTGCCCGAAAAAGAAGAGCGTACCGTGTGAAAGGAAAATTTAATGAACAGTGCCACGATAAAGTACGCGTGGTTCCTGCCGACAGTCGTTGTGCTGGTGGCATGGTCGGGTTGTCGGCGGGTGGTGTCGCCGATGCGGGTGACGGTACAAGAGCGGCCTTCACAGGTGTCGTCGGCACCGGCGAGGCGGGCATCGTTTGTCAGACTCTGCGCCGGACAAACCGGGTGGTTGCCGCAAGCACCGGTAATTAAAGTGACCGCCACCGACGGCGTGACGGTGGTTTCCTGGCTGGCGCGAACCGGCCATCCGCTGCGGTTGCTGCTGCCCAAGCCCGTGGCTTTGCCGGGCGGTTTCCGGCATCTCGACCTTCATGCGTGCGTTGTCGGGCAGGGATATACGCCGTCGGTCGGGTGTACATTCCTGGTCGGCAATGCCGATGGTCGGTTGCACACCCGTAAAACATCGAGCATTTCCATGTCCTGGGAACGGCACAGTACGTACGCCTATCAGAAAAAGCCGCCGGTATCCCTGTTAGGTTTGCAACTAACACCGCGAGCCGACGGCCTGATACAGGTTGTGCTGGGGCCGGTGAAGGCGCAAATGGTAAGGCGCGGGGCTATTGGTGATTATTGGGGTGTGCTTCCGTCGCGCTGGTCTCCGCGATTTCAGGCTTATTTTGCGTACGGAGCCGAGCCGTTTATTTATGCGGATTACCTGGTGCATGAGAGCGGAAGTTATACAGTTGTACTGACCGCCCAGAAGCAATGGCAAGGCGCTACGGTGTGGCAAACCCGGGTAGGTTTTACATTTCGGAGCGGTCCGGAGGCCCCCTCGGAAAAGGGGCCGGTCATCAACCTTTCGCCCGGCAACTACTGGATCACCGCGCATGTGTTTAACGGCTCTGGCCAATACCTGTCCCGGGAAGAATTTCAGGTGGATATTCTCCGTCGCAATCAGGTTCTTCCGTCGCTTGGAGGCGCGGTAGGTAAACCGCTAGCGCTGGAGGTGGGTACCCAAGAACCGAGCAACGTATTTCCCTATGGCGTAGAGCCGCGGTTCCGGGTATTTCTGCCGAGTGCGGCGTCTTATCCATTGACCTTGCGGTACCAAATCCGGGGATTTTATGGAAAAACCGTACTGCACGAACCCGAGGTGAAGGTGACTCATCCGGGCGTGGTCTGGTGGCAACCCGAGGGTATGAAACTCGAGAACGGCCAAGTCTACCAGATTCACGCAGAGTGTCTCCATGGTAGCGTCACTGTGGACACGGCGCAAGCGTTGTTCGGCTTATCCAATGCGCCGCACCGCACCGTAGTTTCCGGACCGCAACCGCCGAAGCGGCCGCCGGTGGCCGGCCCATCAAGGGAGCAACTGGCTGTTGACGCTTATTGGGAACCCTACAGTTACGGGGGCCGGCCTTATTCTTTCAAATCTTTTCAACGATTGGTGGCGTTGGCCAAAGCGAACCATTGCAGCGAAGTGCGCATTGACTTGAATTGGCCGACGCTGGAGCCGCTGCCGGGGGTATTCCGCTTCCATTCAATCGACCGCATGGTCAAGACCATTGAGGCGGCAGGCTTAAATGTGGCTTTTGAGGTCTACGGCTTTTACCAGGTTCCTCCGTGGGTGCGCAGCTTCGATAGCATGGCCGATAGTCAAGGCGACATTCATAATCTTTGGTACGCGGGCGGTGTTCATCGTGTGCCATCGCCGTCTGACCCCAGGTTTCTGGCGGCCTTAAGCCAGTTATGGCGGGCCTTGGCAGCACGGTACGGCCACGACCCGGATGTGAGCGGTTACGCCTTTTTGGGCCTGTTTGCCGATCATTTTTATTTTGACCGGCAGCCGGGGACCACAGTGGATTACAGTGCGGCGGCGGAACGGTCTTTCCGGTGGTTTCTGCATCACCACAGAGGTTACTCTCTGGCCAAGTTGGCGAAGCGCTACCATGCCAGGTACCGGACCTGGAGCGAGGTGAACTTGCCGCAGCCGAGTGCCGCAGTTGGGGCGTGGCCGAGGATACCCCGTCGCTGGAGCGATTTTCTGGCCTTCCGGCGCTGGACTTTCCAGAGGTACGTACATGCGGTTGTTCGAGCCATCCGTTCCGGTGACAGCCTGGGCTACATCCATCTGTACCAACTCGGTGAGGTGCCGATGGGGAGCGTCGTGGACTATCTTGCCGCCCATGGTGGTGCGCTCGACGACGGTGGGGATGAGCAGGAAAGCGGTGTCGCCTCGGCCAGCCCGCTGCTTTACCTGCGCAACCTCGGGGATTTTTCGGAGAGCGTGGCGCAGATGCCGCAAAGCCGGTACACCATCTATATGCTTTTCACAAAACTGTACTACAGTGGTGCCGGGGGCAATTTTCGCTGGCTGTGGAATATGAGCGGCGGGCGAAACGCCGCCAACAAAGCCCACTGGCTGGAAATCATGAGGTATTTTGGACGACGATGGCAGCCGGTGTTAAACCGCATGTACGCCGCCCGCGCTCCCGAATTGGACTTGGCGGTACTTAGCCCGATTTCCGGCAACCCCGCAGAGCAATATTTAGGCTCGTATTTGAAAAGTCAGGCGTGGCCGTCCGTGTGGCTCGGCGGCCTGTTGCTGCAGGATCATCAGTTTCCATATTGGGTGGGGCGGTGGAACCACCCGACCAGTGCCCTGCGGGGGGCGAAACTGGCGTTTGTTGCCGGGAACATGATTGTTCAGCCGTCGTCGCATTATTGGGACTCCGTTGCGGCGTGGGTACGGCGCGGCGGCAAGCTGGTGCTGATGTCGCCCGCGAGCGGAAGATGGGCGCTGAACCATCGGCGGGAGGATTTTTATCTGCTTGGCAAAATGGGGCTGGGCCTGGAGCGAACCAATAAACGCCTGCACGACCAGAAGGTTTTGACCAACGGCCAAACGCCTTTTTCTGGGGGGCAGGTCGTGCCTTTGGCGAATATCGGGCTAAACGGAAAGCCCGGTTTCCAAGAGCTTAAGCCGGTAGGCCATTATAAAACATTGGCCTCATTTTCAGATGGCAGCCCCGCGATCATACGTTTTAACTTTGGCAAGGGTGAAGTGGTTCTGTTTCTGCAAACGGTGGATTGTTTCACACTTCGGAATCTGGTGGATCCGAACCATGGCATTGTGGCGGCGTTGTGCCGGTGGGGCGGTGTGAAGCGTTTTTTTGACTCTAACCAGCCCAACTTCCGCTTATGCCTGTTGCGGGATGGGAAGAGTATTTTTTTATTAGTGCATCACTACCAACCTCCTTCTTGGTTCACGCATCCGGATATACGTGTGCTTTCCGGGATGGTGCAGGTTAAGGGCTTGGCCCCGCAGACTCGTTATATTGTGAGGGAACTGACGCATCCCAACGTTCGGCCTCTCTCCATGAGCGGGCGGAGGCTTGGCGCAGAAGGCTTTCAAGTGGAAAAAATGGCCGTCGGTGAAACGCGCGTGTACGAAATTACTGCGATGGTATCGGGAAAATGATCTGGTCCAGCGTCGGAATCGCCGCGGGCTGCGGCCCGCGAGACGGTCCCGGCTGTCCCGATTGCATCGGGATACCGCCGGCCAAAGGCCGGTATCGGGAGAGTTGGGACGACGACGACGATTTTTTACCGCAGAGACGCAAAGGACGCAGAGGGACGACGGAGTTAAAACTGAGGTACTCCCTGTCAACTGGGCGCAAAACAGGCTTTGCTAAGAGAGAGTCTTCCCCCGCAGCAAGGCTGCCCGCCGCGCCACGGCCGCGATCCCGACTGCACGTCGGGACCGAGCCTGATATACTTCCGCTGGTGCCTGGTAATCCAGCGACTGATGCAACCGTTCCTGATTATAAAACTCGAAATAATTCCGCAAACCCATGGTCGCCTCCACCATCGTTTCATATTCCCGAAGGTAGAGGTTTTCATATTTGACCGTCCGCCAGAGACGTTCGATAAAAATGTTGTCATACGCACGCCCGCGACCGTCCATGCTGATCTTGATCTGGGATTGCTCCAAGACGCGCACAAACGGCTCGGACGTGAACTGGCTGCCCTGGTCACTGTTGAATATCTCCGGACGACGGCGGTGCATCGCACGCTCCAAGGCCGACAGATCCCGATGGCCATCGGGATTTCCAATGGGTTGGATAGTTCCCATGATAACACATACCGACTGAACCAATCCATGATCGCCACCAGATACGCCCAGCCGGTATGCCATCCCACATAGGTAATATCAATGCACCAGACATGGTCCGGATGATCCACCGTCAGGCCCTGAAGCAAATACGGAAAACGCCTGTTTTCAGGGGCCGGAATCGTGGTATGCGGCTGGGAATAAATCGCCTCCAGCCCCATCTGCCGCATCAATCGTCGTACACGTTGAACTCCCGCCGTCAGGCCCTGGCGGCGCAGCCAGGCCGCCATGCGCAAGACGCCGTAAAACGGGGTTTCCAGATATTGCCGATCAATCCGACCCATCATGATCAAATCCTCCGGATCCACAGGAACCCGACGGTAATACCAACTGCTCGCGGATAGCCCCAGCAGCTCACACTGCCGCCGTACCGACAACCCAGGATGGCCGACATCCACCGCCTGACGCTTCCGGTCAGGCGTCCAGTCCAGACCTTTTTTTTAGCCACGCCAATTCCACCTGTAACCGACCTATCTGCTCATACAGCTGCGCCGTCAACGCAGGCGAGGAACGGTCGGAACTTTGAACCGTCGATTCCTCGAACGCTACCGCCGAATATTCCACCAGATGCTTTTTCCAGGCCGCCATACGCGACGGATGAACCTGATACAACCCCGCCAGCTCACCAATAGTGCGCTGGCCCTTCATCGCCTCCATGGCCACCTTGGCCTTGAACTGCGACGTAAACCGACGACGTTTTACCGACATAAAATCAACTCCGAAAACTGGGAAAAAACTACCTTAGCAGCGCGCCCAGTTTTTGGGGAGTATTACAAACGGCACCTCTTACCTTGAACCGTGGCCAATCTTCAACTCTTCACCACCACCACCGTTGCAGGTAGGGCCATACATGATTAGTTAGGACAATCGCCAACAGCACCGCGCACCAGCCCAGGAATGTTTGTAAAAAAATCGAGCCGATATTTCTCAGGCTAAAGCCCGACTTCCCGTCTGTCCTTCGCCGCAGAAACCACACCCCAATTGCCGCCACCACGCCCAACCCAAAAACAAAAGTCCACCAGTCGTCCGGCCTCGCCAGCGTCAACATACACAAAATCAAAAACACCGAAATCACCGAACTCACGATCAACAGAAGAATGCGGCCCACCGAGCGCAGTGCGAGCTCGGACAAATTCCACGCGGATTGCCTCTTGGGTGCCCCCAGCTTGCCGACGTATGCCAGCAGGCCTGCGGCAACCAGCGCCGCGGTTGCCTCCACCGGGATAAGAAAAAAAGGCGTCAGGTCAGGCCTGGAATCCGCCAGCATTGCAAATACCCCGAAGAGTGGCATAGCCAGGATCCACCCAACCAGTGCCACGACGCCGGCCAACGCCAAGGCCGCGGCAACTATTCCCAACATTGTTTGAAGAGTTGTCTTTACCGGCTGTGGACTTGCCGGCTCCGGGGCCGGCCCAATCTTAGGCACCCGCGCTATGCCATCCACGTGGGGCCGGCCACGTGTCTGTCGAACACCAAGCACAATAAGCACCACAACCAAGGCCAGTATCGCGCTGCCAAAACCATGAAAAAGCAGCACAATGCCTAGCGCCACCACCATGTGCACAGGCGGTATCATCCACAGCAAAGCCGCGGCCACCAGCACAATCGCCGCCACCACCGCCACCACCCTCCCGATATCAGCAATTTTCGCTAACCATGGCTTTCGCAGGATTGGTGATTGACCCGTCTGCCGTGGGGCATCTGCTAACGTCCGCTGGATTTTGGCGTGGCATGGCCCGCAGATTGCCCGGCCGCCGATCAGTCGCGCTGAAGTGGCCTCGTTTTATCAGATCACCGCAAACGTCGCAGCGGACAGCCATATACAACCCCTGGACCAGATTCTGAACTTCCCATTTAGGATACCACCGCCCGCACCGGCCTCACAGCCGTTGCTGGTAATTCAGATCCAGAAATTCATCGCCACCAGAATCGCCGCTGGACCTTCCGCCGCAAGTGGTCCACGAGCGCTCGATGCAGCTTATGCATCTGCCACCTGGGTACCCCACCGGATATGTCTATTCGCCATGGGGATTCCCCACGGCCGTGTGAAACGAAAAAGAGCGAGCGGCAGGACACGCAACCCCACAGTTTTGCGGTCGGCTCTCTGCCACGTCGCCCTTAATGATTGCTCTCCGGGATTTTCCCCAGCGCTGGGGGTCGTCCCATCTTGCGCTCTACCTTGCTCTCATGGCTTCTCCTTTTATTCCGGGAGAGCCACCCCGGCATCTTAAGAAACGCCCCGTCGCTCCAGGGCGTAACGCAGTTTCTCCAAGGCCCGCATCTGAATCTGGCGGACTCGCTCCTTGGTCACGCCGATCACATCGCCAATTTCCTCAAGGGTCATGCGAGCTGATGTATCATCGGCTGGAGCATCAATTAAAAAACGTGATTCAATAACGCGCTGCTCCACCCGTGAAAGCGAAGCCCGATTTTCCGTTAATACTCGACGAAGTTCCACGATAGATTCCTCCTGTGTTTGACGTACTTGCTGTTCTCGATCAACACGATCGATGTTGTTGGAAGTTAATTCGACAGCGAACATGGTGCGGTAACGGCTGTTGCGGATAGCCGCCCGACTAAACGCCTTGAGAATTGCCCGGCACGCATAAGTACTGAACCGAAATCCGCGGGATACATCAAATTTTTCAATGGCCCGGAACAGGGCCACATTGCCCTCGGACACCAGTTCGGAATTTTCCACATCACTGTTCGCACGGCTGCGCTTGGCCATGGCCTGTACCAGAGCCATGTTCATGCGCGCGAGCAATTCCTGGTTTTCCACGGCACGTGCGTGCCAGAACTCCATCTGCTCCGCCAGAGACAGCGTGGAGCGAACGCGAAAACGTTCGGCCAGCCGCGCAAGCTGCTTGCGGGCGAAATTAAAACGCATGAACAGCTTGGTTTCCATCTCGCGGCTTGGCAATGGGTCCGCCGTCAACAGAGTGACGGGTATCGCCTCCGCCCCATCCTCCGCCGATGCCTCGCTGCCAGTTGCGGTCGTTATGCCGGCATTTTCAAGAGCCGACATTGACCCATCCCAAGATGCTGAAAAGATTAAAGATTCCGTTTCCGGCCGGGCGAACGCAGGGTGTTCCACGTAGGAAAGATCGGAGTTTAAAATATTTCTGAGCAATTTCTGAAAGCGTGGCGGAAGTTTTTTACCCGCTGACTTTGGCTTAGCACTTACCACTTCGACCTCGTTGACGGAACTATCCAATAAGGTACTACTCATACGTGCTTCTCCTTTTTCCCAAAAGAAAACCAAAGCGTTCAACAAACCAAAACTGATACAGCACAGCTTCGGAGAACTTGGCGAATCGAACGTTTTAATTTCCGATCCATCATTTTTATACGAACAAGCATTATCAAGGGTAGCCTTGGCGAAATTTTCGACCGTTTTTTACTTGATGGAACATTCCCAAGATAAGTTAAAACAAGCACTTAGAAAAAAATGTGCTGTTTTTTTAAAGTTTTTAGCAAGTAAGCTGGACACCCCGGCAATTGGGACTTACCGCCGGCTTTTGTCGCCGGCGGGAGCCCAAGTGCCGATAAAAACGGCCCGATCAGGCCGCTCGGGCGTTGGTTATAATGGCGCGTAATTTACTCAGTGCACAGAGTTGAATTTGACGCACACGCTCTTTGGTCAGGCCGACCATTTCCCCGACCTCACGCAAGGTCATGCGCGGGGTATCCTGGCCTTGGCCGTCGGATCCAATCGAAAAACGAGATTGAATGACACGCCGCTCCAGATCGGTGAGATCAGCGATGTTCGATTCCACAATTCGGCGCAATTCCGCCACCGCATCCTGATCCGCTTCGCGATGGCGCTGGGCGGCCATATCTCCGGATTCCATAGCGGGATCATATTCTGCCGAAAACAGATCGCGATAACGGCTGTTCTTCATGGCCGCGCGACTGAATGCTTTGATAATGGCCCGGCAGGCGTAGGTGCTGAACTTAAAGCCGCGTCCCACATCAAATTTTTCCATAGCCCGTAACAACGCCATGTTGCCTTCGGAAATCAATTCGCTGGGATCCACTTCGGTCATGCGTGTGCGTTTGCTCATGGCCATGACCAGCGCCATATTGGCCCGGGCAATGGTCTGGCGGGCTTCAATCACGCGGCGATACCAAAAGTCCACCTGTGCCGCTTTAGCGCGAGATGGATTGGCTCGGAATTCCCGGAGAAATCGCGAAGCTTTCATCCGCGCGAAGTTATACCGCAAGAACTCCATTTGCTCCGCTTGCTTGCTCATGGTAGGCGCAAGGGATCCATTGGCGAAGAATTCATCATCATTATCGGAGGCATTAAATCGCCCGTCCGGCTTACCTGCAGTATCCAGATCGCCGGCAAAGAGCTTATCTTCAGCATGGCGACTCTTAAATGATGGATGAGCAACGTGCTCTAGATCGGCGGAAAGGGCTTCACGCAGACGCAACTGCATATCATCAGGCAATGCCGCCAAAATCTTTACCAAGCGCGTCGGCTGAGTTGGCGTGTTGATTGAACTGCTTACTGTCATTTGAACCATGATGATTGCTCCTTTCTTTCGAGCCAAATGGTTTATACCTACACTATTATACGCCATAGGCCGTATTTCGGGTCATCAATTGCCGTTTTTTTAAAATATAAACTTGTAAGATGTGATTAAAAAAGATGTTACGTCGTTTAATTTTTTTTGAAACTTTTGAATTTTTACCGAGTTTGGGCGTTGAAATGCACGAATCGAGCACTATGTTGTTCGGTAAACAAGCTTCATAGACTTGTTTTAGCAGCGATCACGGAAAATCTGGACAAATAGGTCCTATAACACCTGGGACAGGCAAAATCAACCCCGATCGACGGGCGAACTGACGGTGGCCAAGTCGGGTGAAAAATTCACATGAACGGTTAGAAACGTTTGCCGACAACCCGCAGAATCAGCCCTTCCCTGACGAAAATCCAGAAGGTCAATTTTTCGCGGGAACAAAACCCACACGAGCGGAAACAGCCTTCAGACTCAACCAGTGCAACTCAAACTGGATCGCCTGCGACTGAGTCAGACTGCGTATCACCCTGTCCAGGGATTGCACATTTGAAAGATTGGCTGCAGGCATCGGACTCGAATGAATCAACTGTATAGTGAATGCCTCCAGACGGGAATCCACCGGCACTGCGGCAGCTGGATGTGCGGAAACCGTTGACTTGGCACCTGCGTGGCCGGCGTGCTGCACCTGGCTTTGGAGTTTAATGGCCAGGTTGAATGCAGCTTTTGTAAATGAAGGCAGCGGATGAGTCATAGTGGATACCTGTGCCGGTACCAGCACAGGCATACCGGTGTACGGATCCTCGACTACCTGGAGTTCACCGAATTGCTTTGGCGTAAAGAAATTCAGACCATTGGCCTTGGCAATGGCCGTTAGCGGACGAAATTGGGCCTGCACGGCCATTTCTCGGCAGCGGGCTACGGCACCACGATAAGCCTCAAGCAGCTTAGCGTCTTGAATCAATGCCTTCTTCACCTTAGCCATACTGCTCGGGTCGTGGGCTTTGCTGACCGCCACAACTCGATAAATATACTGATTCCCATGTCTATCCACCAGCACCGGGCCTTCCCTTCCAATCTGCAGATGCAGAAGCAGTGCCAGACCCTTTGGCTTAGGTTCAAGCCGGCGCACCTGCAAGGCCAGATCAGCCAGCGTCTGCCTTGGAAAACCACTTTGGCGGTACACCGCGCTGCCAATCCCCTTAAAAGCGGAAAGACCGCCGGCATCAAGCCAATGATTCAAGAAACCGACGGCCGGCTGATAGCCAAACTCGCGCTGCATCCGTTTCGCGACCAGTCTGTAAGAGACCCATTTATCACGTGGCAGCCGTCGGGAGTAATCGCTCAGACCGGCAACCCATGGCTTAGAGGTAAGGTGCATGATCATGTCGCTGATATGCCGAAACAGCACATCAATCCGCCGATTGATCTCCATTTCCACCAACCTCTCCTTGACCTGATTCCATGGCTCCAATTCATGTGCGGCGGGCTGGGTTGTGGCCGGGCCTGTCGCAGCAATCGTAAAGCGGCTGGAATGGCGCAGATAATAATGATAAGCGGCCTGAACATCTGCCACAGTGGGACGCATGTTTTTTCGCACTTGGGCGCGATCCAATTTAATGAATTCAATTTTCACCCGGTCCGGGAACCGGAAGCCAAAAGGATAGCGATGGCCGTTAATCAAGGGTGGAGGCGCAGACGATCCGGGCGTCCACGGAAATACATGGCGATACGCCTGATACAACCGGGTTAATGCCGCCTGCGATGGTGCCGGAACATGATCAACAGCATTCGCCGCCCGAAGCTGTACGTACACCACCTTGACGGTGGAAAAGAGACGGCTCATGAAATGCAACACCTGAGGGCGACTGGGCATGGCCGCTCCGGATACAAAGTTGACCATGTTGTTCACGGTATCCAGATCATCAAGGGCTTGGGCAATCGCGGGAAAGGCATACTGGGTGGTATCAGCCAGATGTTGTACTACGGTAAGAAGTTGTTTGTTCCTCAACTCCGACCGAACCTGATCCGGGCTGGCCTGAAAGCCACTGGCACGGGCCTCGTTTAATAATAAATAGAATTGTAAAGAATCGTTACTATCGCTACGACCGCCAAGCCAGAGCGGGCGAAGTCGCAGATAACGCAGAATTCGCAAGTCGATGCGCACTTGAGTCAAGCTGCCAGTGGTAATTGACCGGCCGTTGAGGCTTCCAAGGATAAATCCGTTTCCCCGACTTCCCAGGCCGGAGGTAAAGGTATACCCCACCAAAAAAGTAACCATCAACAGCACGCCGAAAAAGGCCATCAACGGTTTACTGTACTTGCGCATTAATTTCATTGACATGCTGGAATTTTCCTGATCGAAGCCATGATGCCTACAGACCTATTAGAATATCCTAAGTCCGGCGGAACGTAAAACGGCCGTCACGTCAATTCGCACACAGGGGGTATGCCATGTGGAATTCCCGCGCCGGCGGACCCTCTAATTTTCACCGCCCAACAACCCCTTTGATCAAGGCTGGACCTTACTCCGCAGCCAATACGAGAACCTGGGCCGAAAGGCTGCACCTGAAACGAAGCAGCCTGGCTCAATCATTTGACGTTAGAAATTTCGCCTCTATAATCTGGCCCTTGGTTGCGCGGTGGGGCCTGACCGGTCTTCCCGGAACGGGTTATTTTTGTGCTTTGATGTTGGCGCTTTATCGCGGCATAACAAACTTAAGGAGGTCTTAATCATGACAGAAAAAATGGTTTACTTTTTTGGCAACGGCAAAGCGGAAGGGTCCGCCAAAGATAAAACGCTTCTTGGTGGAAAAGGGGCAAACCTTGCGGAAATGACCAATATCGGTCTGCCCGTTCCCCCCGGGTTCACCATTACCACCGAGTGTTGCGCAGGCTATTACAAGGCCGGCCAGAAGTTTCCAGATAGCCTGGTGGAGCAGATTGATGAAAATCTGCGACAACTGGAACAAACGCTGGGAAAAAAGCTTGGCGATCCGAATAACCCTCTGCTGGTTTCCTGCCGATCCGGTGCGGCAGTTTCGATGCCCGGCATGATGGATACCGTTTTGAACATCGGCCTGACGGAAAAAATGATCGGTTCCTTTGCGGCCCAATGTGGCAACCCACGGTTTGCCTGGGATGCATGGCGACGGCTCATTAATATGTTCGGTGACACCGTCATGGGTGTTGATCATCATCATTTCGAGCATGAACTTTCCGCGGTCAAGGCCAAGAGAAAGGTCAAACTTGACACCGAACTCGATGTGGCAGATTTGCAGGAAGTTTGCCGCCGGTATCTGCGGGTCTATGAAAAGCACACCAAGGAAAAATTCCCCACCGATCCACGGGATCAGATACTTAAATCGGTGATGGCGGTGTTTCAAAGCTGGAACAGCCAGCGAGCCATCAAGTACCGCCAGCTCAATGAAATTTCCGGCTTGGCCGGTACCGCCGTTAACGTTCAGGCGATGGTGTTTGGCAACATGGGTGACGACTGTGCCACGGGCGTTTGCTTCACCCGCGACCCCTCCACCGGGGAGAATGTTTTCTACGGCGAATTTTTGATCAACGCCCAGGGCGAAGACGTAGTGGCGGGTATCCGCACTCCGCAGGAAATTGTCAAAATGGGCAACGTCCTGCCCGATGCGTACGCCGAATTGCTGCGGGTGAAGGATCTGCTGGAAAAGCACTTCAAAGATGTGCAGGACATGGAATTTACGGTTGAACACAACCATTTTTACATGCTGCAAACCCGCAACGGCAAACGCACCGCCCAGGCCGCCGTCCGCATTGCCGTGGAAATGGTCCGTGAGAAACTTATCGATCAAAACACCGCTATTCTTCGCGTGGATCCTGCCAGCCTCGATCAGCTTTTGCACCCATCCTTTGACCCCAAAGCCAAAAAAGATGTTGTGGCTAAAGGTCTGCCGGCATCGCCGGGAGCGGCTGTGGGCAAGCTGGCGTTTACGGCCGAAGAAGCCGAATGTCGCTGTAAAGATGGTGAAAACGTTATCCTGGTCCGCAAGGAAACGTCTCCCGAAGATATTGGTGGAATGCAAACGGCCGTGGGTATTCTGACCAGCACCGGCGGGATGACCAGCCATGCTGCTGTCGTGGCCCGCGGAATGGGCAAGCCGTGTGTGGCGGGCTGTGGCGAACTGCACATAGATGCCAGTGCCGGCGTGGTGACGATTCGCAAAGCCGATGGAAAGGTTCGGAAATTCAGCCGCAAAGACGTAATGTCGCTGAATGGTTCCACCGGTGAAGTTTTTGCCGGGGCTGTGCCAACGGTAAAACCCCAGGTTGCCGGCGATTTTTTCACGCTGATGTCCTGGGCCGACGCCGCACGCAAACTTAATGTTCGCACCAATGCGGACACCCCCAACGACGCCAAAGTCGCCCGTGATTTCGGAGCCGAAGGTATTGGCCTCTGCCGCACCGAACACATGTTTTTTGAAGGTGACCGCATTATCGCCATGCGTGAAATGATCATGGCGGAAAATGAAAAAGACCGGCGCGCCGCTCTTAAGAAACTGCTTCCCTACCAAAAGAAAGATTTCGTCGGCATTTTCAAGGCCATGGATGGTCTGCCGGTTACCATCCGCCTGCTCGATCCGCCACTGCATGAGTTTCTGCCCCATGAGGACAAGAATCAGCGCCAAATGGCCAAAGAAATGAAAGTGCCGCTCGAAAAGGTGAAACGTCGGGTCAGCGAGCTTCACGAAGCCAATCCCATGCTGGGCTTTCGTGGATGTCGTCTTGCGGTGATCTTTCCGGAAATTCAGGAAATGCAGGTGCGAGCGATCTTTCAGGCCGCTTGCGAAGTCGCAGCCAAGGGAGTCAAGGTTTCGCCGGAGGTTATGATTCCCATTGTGAACACCGTGAAAGAACTGGATTTTCTGCTGCCCAAGGTTCATGCGGTGGCCGCCGAGATATTCGCCAAAACAGGCCGCAAGGTGGACTACAAGGTCGGCACCATGATTGAATTACCACGTGCCGCCCTTACCGCCGACGAGATCGCCAAGGAAGCTCAATTCTTCAGTTTCGGCACCAACGATCTCACCCAGATGACCTTTGGTTTTTCACGTGATGACGTGGGATCATTTGTTCCCAAGTACGTCGAAATGGAAATTCTGCCTAAGGATCCGTTTAACTCGCTGGATCAGGTAGGTGTCGGACAACTGATCCGCATGGCCATTGAAAAAGGTCGCAGCGTGCGAACGGACTTGAAGGTTGGAATTTGCGGTGAGCACGGCGGGGATCCCTCTTCGGTGGAATTTTGCCATCGCGTAGGCCTTAATTACGTCAGCTGTTCCCCCTATCGTGTACCCATTGCCCGTTTGGCTGCGGCACAGGCAGCGGTACGGGAGAAAACCGGTGGCAGCTACAGCACGAAGTAATGGTGGCGGCTAGTCATTGAGCCGGCATTTGAGGCGTATAGCCATGAACTTACGTGTCCCCAATAAAAGCTCTCCGGCCTAGCTGAAGGCGAGGTTCGCGGGCATCCGGCGACTTCACCGGCAGCGATTGTCAATGAATCGCAAGCGGTAGCCATTCTGGCGTACTTGGATTTCTTCAGGCCTCAAGCCCGGAGAGCGGCCTTGTCCCAGCCACGTTATCTCCTGACCAAGCCGATTCCGGGAATAACGGCTAGGAGCAGCTAAAAGCGTATTTTCTGTTCGCTCATGATCTAATTTTTCATATATTCTGGCTTGGGTTACAATAACCATGTGGCCGGTGCCACACGGTTATTTACAGGAAGCGGAAACGTCCGATGAGTAAAACTCAACTGCCTGATTCATCCATCCCTTCGCAAGGCACCCGTACTATTTTTGATCCAAGCTCATTGATTGCCCAGCGCGCACTGGATATTGACGCCTCGGGTATTCGCAAGGTCTTTGATCTGGGTGCGAAACTCAAAGATCCCATTAATCTGTCGATCGGCCAGCCGGATTTTGATGTGCCAGAACCGCTTAAAGAACGCATGATTAAGGCCATACAAAGCGGCAAAAATCGCTATACGCCCACCCAGGGCATTGCTGAACTCATCGTCCCGATCCGGCATCAGGTGATGGAATCCACGGGATGGCGCGACCCCGGCGTTTTAATTTTGTCCGGCACTTCCGCCGGAATTATGCTCTCGATGTGCGCCCTGCTGAACCCGGGCGACGAGGTGTTGTTTCTGGATCCATATTTTGTGATGTACCGCCAACTGCCCAGATTGATCGGGGCGGTGCCGGTGGCGGTCGATACGTATCCTGATTTCCGGCTGCACGCGGACCGAATTGAGGCGGCGATTACCCCGCGAACACGCATGATGATCATTTGCTCGCCGAGCAACCCTACGGGCATTACGCTGACGGCGGCGGAACTGGAGGCCGCGGCACAAATTGCCCGCAAACATAAATTGATGGTGCTAAGTGATGAAATTTATGACGCTTTTTGCTATCAAAAACATGAAAGCATCGCCCCCCTGCTGCCGGAGCAGTGCATACAACTCAAGGGCTATTCCAAGACCTATGGCATGACCGGTTGGCGGCTGGGCTATGCATCCGGCCCCCAAGTGATCATTGAACAGATGAGCAAACTGCAGCAATACACATTTGTGTGTGCCCAGGCTCCGGCGCAATATGCAGCGTTGGAGCTGTATCAGAGCCATGGAGTGGATATGACACCGATGGTTGACGCCTACCGTCGCAAACGGGATATGGTGGTTGAGGGTTTGGCCGGACACTTCGCCATCAATCCGCCGGGCGGCGCGTTTTATGTGTTTCCACAGGTGCCGGGCAGAAGAACGGCAACGGAATTTGTAGCCCGGGCCGTTGATAAAAATGTTCTTCTTATTCCAGGGCAGGTTTTTAGCGGCCGTGACACACACTTTAGAATCAGTTATGCCACCAGCGATGAGAAACTCAAGCAGGGCATTCGGATTCTAAATGAAATCGCGGATAGCGAGGCGTAAGCTTGCTTCGGCACGCCACCTGTAACCGCCCCTTAATTGCCGATCAGTGAGATGGCTTTATGCTCCACATTCAGGGACAGCCACGAGCTTTAGCGCATTTGCAGAGGGCCATCCATTCCGGGCGTCTGGCCTCCACATGGCTATTTGCCGGACCGCCGGGAATCGGAAAATTTCATGCAGCTCTGGCGATGGCTAAAACCTGCCTGTGTGATCAGCCTATCCTGAAGCCCAACCGGGAAGCGGGTGAATGGCGACTGGCCAATCTCCCGGAGGATTTTATTCTCACGCTGCCGTGCGACACATGCGAATCCTGCATGGCGGTGGAACATGGCAACCATCCGGATTTGCATGTTGTAAGTCGGCAACTGATCCGATACCACGATAAGAGCGGCAAATCCAAAGGCACCACGCTGAGCATTCAGGTCATTCGCGGGGAAATTACGGGTGACGACTCGGAAGATCACCGGGTGGAAGCGAAACTTTACAAACGATCGCAGCGCAATCGCGGCAAATGGTTTATTATTGATGAAGCAGATTTGATGGAATTGCCGGCCCAGAATTCGCTGCTCAAAGCCCTGGAGGAACCGCCGCCGCGGTCGTACCTGATTATGATTACCGCCAGCCCCGGAGAGTTATTATCCACCATCCGCAGTCGATCACAAATTGTGCTGTTTAGCGCCCTGCCGGAAGCGGTCGTTGTCACGGTTTTGAAACAACGCGGGGCCACATCCGAACAAGCGGGCCTGCTGGCCCGACTCAGCGGCGGCAGCCTGGGCCGAGCCTTGGCCTGGTTTGATCAGGAAGAACCTGTTGCACCTGCCCGCCCCACCAAAGTGGGTACCGCGACAAAAACGAAAGACGCAAAACCCTCCACTGACGTTTTCACATGGGTACAAAAACTCACTGCGGGTTTGGATAATCTGGCCAATGGCCGCTGTGTTTCAGCGGAACTGGCCGCAACGATTCAAAGTCAAGCCGAAGAGTATGCCCAGCGGTCATTAAAGCAGGATCCATTGGCTTCCAAAGATCGAGCGATACGTGATGGAGTAGCGGTGATGCTGGGGTTTATCGCAGCGTGGTTTGATGATCGATTGCGAAATCGCGTCGGGTCCGCGGTATCCATGCCATTGCCATCTGCTGTCCACGCCATGCCGGAATCCGTTATCGCCGAATGTTTGCGAATAGGCCGCAAAGCGGAGGCTCAACTGGATGCCAATGCCCACGTGGGTCTGCTCGTGGCCACCACGACGACAGCATGGGAGCAGGCTATGGCCGGTCGCGTCTGAAAGTACGGCACCGGCCGAATTATCGCTATATAAAATTACGCCTGGGGGGAGGGACCTGCTGGCGGAGCAACATCTGGTTCTTCGTCGGGTTCCAAGGGGCGGGCGACGGTATATTTTTCTTCGATCCAATTGCTCAGATCAATGAGGCGGCAGCGATCGGAACAGAATGGAAATGATGGATGGCTGGGAGCCGGAACTGGTTTGCCACAGGCAGGGCACCTGAAGATATTGCCGTCGGTGGTCATAGTGAGACTCAGTGGTCTATTTTCGATTTAGGCTTTTTACCATCAGACTTTTGTGGCGCGGTGGCGACGGATGATGCGGCAGCAGCGGGTTTAGATTCCACAGAAGCAGCGTCTTTTTTTTCCGTTCCAGCAGGTTTGGTGTCGGTTGCGGGTTTTCCGTTGTTTGATTCCTTTTTGGCGTCAGCCTTATACTTTTCGGAACGATAATCAGTTTCGTAAAAGCCGCTGCCGCGGAAAATGATCCCCCCACCCGTGGAAATCAGACGATGAACGGCTAATTTACCGCATTGGGGGCATTTGCGTATGGGCTTGGAGGAAATGGACTGAAATTCCTCAAACCCATGCCCGCAGGCGCTGCATTTATATTCATACGTTGGCATTGCAATTTCTCGGCAAAATTTAACAAAACGGCCTCAAGCCTGCTGAACTGGCCGCTCATTCGAAAATCTACGACGACTGAGCACTGACCTTCACTTTGGCGGGTCGCAAGATCCTCTCGCCCATGCGGTAGCCCCGCTGCAATGTCTGCAGAACAGTCATGGGAGGGACCTGGGCGTCGACTTGCTGTGAAATGGCTTCCTGCACATTCGGATCAAAGGGCTGTCCTTGAGGATCAAACGATTCGATTCCGCGCTTGACCAGAATTTTCTTAAGCTCATCGTAGGTGATTTTCATGCCCTGGAGCACGCTTGCGGTATCGGTCTTACCCGGATCCACACTTAGAGCGCTTTCAAAATGATCAAGGACCTCTAGCATATCACGGGCAAAATCACCGATGGCCAGAGTTCGCGATTCGAGCATTTCCCGGGCACTGCGCCGGCGAAGATTTTCATAGTCCGCCTGCCAGCGAATGAGCCGTTGGCGGAGATCCTCGACTTCGGCCAAGGCCGTATCCATACCCTTGGATTCATCCACAATTTCGACTGGAGTGGGAACTGCTGTTTCCGGGGATTCCGAGTTGGCCTGATGATCCTGTTTTTGATTGTGTTTGTTCATGGTACACCTGCAATTTATATCATAAAACGATCTATTGGAATTACCTGGTTGGTGGCCAGTCGCCACTCACCATCAACGCTACTCCGCATGTTCAACCTTGGGTTTGTCCTCGGCGACGTGCGCAGCGGTAGTCGCATCGCCAACGAGATAGTCCTTGAGTTTTTCAAAGAAGTTCTTTTGGGCGGGCAAAACGCTTTGCTCCTCCAGGCTGGCGTATTCGCGCAGCAATTGTTCCTGTTTGCGGCTGAGCTTACGCGGCACCTCCAGCAGGACATGGGCCAGCAAATTACCCTGCCGTCCACCTTGAATATCCGGTAGCCCCAGGCCTTTTAATTTGATCACTTCGCCGTGCTGGGTGCCGGGCTGAACGTGCAGGGAGGATTTTCCAAAAAGAGTGGGAACTTCAACTTCGGCTCCCAAAGCCGCCTGCACAATGCTGACAGGCACCTGCACAATGAGGTCATTTTCATGGCGTTGGAAAAACGGATGCTCTTCCACCCGCACATAGACGTGCAAATCGCCCCGGTGGCCTCCGCCCTCGCCAAGTTCACCTTCTCCGCGCACTCCTACCGCCTGCCCATCATGAATACCCGGTGGAATATGCACCTTCAAGGTGCGCTTGACAGGGCTTAGCCCCGCACCATCGCACTGCGGGCACGGCTTTTCCACCATTGAACCTTGTCCCAGGCAGGATGGACAGGTAGTGACCATTTGAAACATGCCACCAAAGCCGCGCTGCGCCACTTTGCCCTGGCCGCCACAGGTGCTGCAAATCCGGCGTTTGCTGCCCTCCTTGGCTCCAGTCCCGTTGCAAAGCGAGCAGTTTTCCTGCCTGGTAAAATCGATTTCCCGATCACAGCCCTTGGCGACATCCTGGAGGGTCACGACGACTTGCGTTTCCAGATCATAACCGCGGGAAGCCCTCCCACGACCGCCCCGCCCCCCGCTGCGCCCACCCAGGATATCATTGAAGATTGAGAAAATATCATCCGTTTCCATGTGTTGGTAATCATGAACGGCGGTACCGCGCAAGCCATCATGGCCGTAGGCATCGTAGAGTTTTCGCTTTTCAGGATCGGAAAGGACTTCGTAGGCTTCGGAACATTCCTTGAATTTATGTTCGGCCTCTTTATTGCCTGGATTTTTATCAGGATGAAACTTCAGCGCAGCCTGACGGTAGGATCGCTTGATTTCATCAGCGGTAGCACTCCGCTGCACTGACAGAATTTCATAGTAATCGCGTTTACTGGCCATAAGTTTTCGATTCCGGGCGTGAACAAGAAGGCCCGGGAATACAGTTTATATATTCCCAGGCCTCAACTTCCGAACCTATAATTATAACCGCAACCGGTGGGAGAAATCCACTTTCATTGACGGTGGAGATCCGATCATGGTGATCAAACCAGAGACCGGACACAACACCGCTTAGCGAATGGCTCCGGCGATCTGTTCCTTTTCTTCTTTAAGCTCTGTCACCAGCAAATTGGTGGTCAGCAACAGACCGGCCACCGAAGCGGCATTCTGCAAAGCCACTCTGGCGACTTTGGCCGGGTCAACAATGCCCATTTTGAACATGTCACCGAATTCACCAGTCGCAGCATTGTAGCCCCACGAACCTTCCTTTTCGAGGATGGTGTTGACGACCACGCTGCCATCTTCGCCGGAATTTTCCACGATTTGCCGAGTAGGAGCCCGCAGTGCGGAGAGAATAATATCGAACCCGACTTTTTCATCTCCACGAGCTTTGCCCTTGGCTGCCTCCACTGCGGCAATAGCCCGCAGAAACGCCACGCCGCCACCAGCAACAATGCCTTCTTCGGCCGCAGCGCGGGTGGCATGCAGAGCATCTTCCACGCGGAACTTGCGTTCCTTCATTTCCGTTTCGGTGGAACCGCCAACGCGCAGGACCGCTACGCCGCCGGTAATCTTGGCCAGGCGTTCCTGGAGTTTTTCACGATCGTAGTCGCTGGTGGTTTTTTCAATTTGCAGGCGGATTTGAGCACCGCGGGCTTCAATATCCTTCTTCTTGCCGGCACCTTCGATAATGGTGGTGTTATCCTTGTCAATCGTAACCCTTTTGGCACGTCCCAAATCGGCGAGTTCAATGGTATCGAGCTTGGCACCCAGATCTTCGCTGATGAACTTGCCACCGGTTACCGTAGCTAGATCCGACATGATCGCCTTGCGCCGATCGCCGAAGCCTGGAGCCTTGACTGCACATACCGTCAAAATTCCACGAAGACGGTTGACCACCAGCGTTGCCAAGGCCTCAGATTCGACATCTTCCGCCACAATAAGCAACGGCTTGGCCGCGGCCACAATTTTATTCAACAGCGGCAGAAGCTCGCTGATGGTGCTGATTTTCTTTTCGTAGAGCAAAATATACGGGTCTTCCAGCACACACTCCAGCGTGCCGGGGTTGGTCATGAAATATGGCGAAAGATAGCCTTTATCAAAAGCCATGCCTTCCACAAGATCCATGACCGTTTCAGTGCTTTTACCCTCTTCAATTGTCACGACACCATCTTTACCGACACGATCCAGCGCATCAGCAATCAGATCACCAATGCTGCTGTCGGAATTTGCGGAGATGGTGGCGACCTTACGCAGATCGTCCTTGCCGCTGACTTTGCGGGACATCTCACGGATGGCTTCCGTTGCCGCTTCCACGGCCTTGTCTATGCCGCGCTTCACCACCACGGAGTTTCCTCCGGTGGTAATCGTCCGGAGACCAGCCAAATAAATGGCTTCCGCCAGGACCGTTGCCGTGGTGGTACCATCGCCGGCGATATCGTTGGTTTTGCCGGCCACTTCGTTCACCAGTTTGGCACCCATATTTTCAAAAGGTTCGGGAAGCTCAACTTCCTTGGCCACCGTCACACCGTCGCGGGTAATTTGCGGTGATCCCCAGCTTTTAGCGAGTACCACATTGCGGCCGGACGGTCCCAAAGTGACCTTGACGGCCCCAGCGAGCTTGCTAAGCCCGACCAATACTTTTTGACGGGCATCCTGATCGAACATTAATTGCTTTGCAGCCATGATTCTTTACCTCTTTAGTAAGTTGCTTGACTCAGCCACACTACCAAGCCGTTGGTGGCGGCCTACTGTTACATTACGTGATTCACCTGAATGTCACTTGGTCAAAACGCCCAACACATCACTTTCACGCAGGATCACCAGGGCCTCATCATCGACTTTCACTTCAGTGCCGGCGTACTTTCCGTAGTACACTTCTTCACCGACCTTCACGCCGACTGGCGCACGGCTGCCGTTGTCGAGCATTTTTCCTGGACCAACGCTGATCACTTTGCCACGAGTGGGCTTTTCCTTGGCCGACTCGGGCAGAACAATGCCAGATGCGGTTTTGGTTTCTGCCTCACCCGGTTTGACCACCAGACGATCTTCTAATGGGTTGATTTTCATGTGTGATTTACTCCTGTAAATGAAAGTTTTTAATTAATTCAGTACGGCAACTATTGCCGCAAAACATTACATCATTCCATCCATGCCGCCCATACCACCCATACCACCCATTCCTCCCATGCCGCCCATTCCACCCATACCGCCGGGGCCTCCCGGTCCGCCACCTGCAGCCCCCTTCGGCTTGGGCTTCTCTACGATGATGGCGTCGGTCGTCAGCAGCAAAGCCGCCACGCTGGCGGCGTTTTGCAAAGCGCTGCGCTCGACTTTGAGCGGTGTAATAATGCCGGCTTTGATCATATCCGGTTCATATTCCAGGCTCAGTGCGTTAAAGCCGAAATTGCCCTTGCCTGAAAGCACTTTCTTGACGACCACAGAGCCTTCTTCACCGGCATTTTCAGCGATGCATCGCGTTGGCTCCTGCAAAGCGCGACGGATAATTTCCACACCCGTGGCTTCATCGTGGCTGTCAGTTTTGACGTTTTCCAGAACATTGATAGAGCGAAGTAACGCCGTACCACCACCCGGCAAAATGCCTTCTTCGACTGCGGCACGTGTGGCATGCAGCGCATCTTCCACACGAGCTTTCTTTTCTTTCATTTCAGATTCGGTCGCAGCGCCCACATTGATTTGCGCCACACCGCCAGCCAGCTTGGCCAGACGCTCCTGGAGTTTTTCGCGATCGTAATCCGACGTGGTAACAGCAATTTCCCGGCGAATCTGCTCGATGCGGCTCTGGACCGCCTTGCTCTGACCGGTGCCTTCAATAATCGTGGTATTGTCGTTATCGATTTCAATCTTGCGGGCCTGGCCAAGATCGTCCAGGGTGACTTTATCAAGCTCAATACCGAGATCTTTCATAACGGCCTTGCCGCCGGTAAGAACCGCGATATCCTCCAGCATAGCCTTGCGGCGATCACCGTAGCCAGGTGCCTTCACCGCACATACGCTTAAGATACCGCGAAGCTTGTTGACCACGAGCGTGGCGAGAGCTTCCCCGTCAACATCTTCGGCGATAATGAGCAGGGAACGCTTGGCCTGCTGAATTTTTTCGAGGATGGCCACCAACTTGGTCGCACTGGAAATTTTGTCTTCGTAGATCAGCACATAGGGCTTTTCCATGACAACGGTCATTTCATCCTGGTTGGTGATAAAATTGGGCGAAATGTAACCGCGATCAAATTGCATGCCTTCCACCACATTCACGTAGGTTTCCAGCGATTTACCCTCTTCAACGGTAATGACCCCATCCTTGCCAACTTTTTGAAAAGCGTCGGCCATGATCGTACCGATTTCTTTGTCATTATTGGCGCTGACTGCGGCCACATCGGCGACTTCATTTTTATCCGCAACATTGAGCGGCTTGCTGATCTTTTTGAGATTCAAAACCACTGCCTCTACGGCACGGTTGATACCGCGAGCGAGCGCATTGGCATCAGCACCCGCGGCGAGATTGCGATAGCCTTCCTTAAAAACGGCTTCAGCAAGCACCGTAGCGGTCGTGGTGCCATCGCCAGCCACATCACTGGTTTTCGTGGCCGCTTCCTTGACCAATTGAGCGCCCACATTTTCAAATTTGTTGTGAAGCTCAATTTCTTCGGCAACGCTTACACCATCTTTGGTCACAGTTGGAGCACCCCAACCTTTATCCAAAATTGCACTGCGACCACGCGGCCCCAGCGTGCTTTTAACCGCCGATGCCAACTTGGTTACGCCTTCCAACAGACTTTTACGGGCTGATTCATCAAACGAAATCTGCTTCACTGCCATTCTATGGACTCCTTTATTGAGTTAGGTTATCTGCCTGAAACACCGCGTTTAACTTCCGGCTTACAACACCGGTCAGAGGCATTTTGCCCCGTTAAGGGCCTTGCCAAAGAAGCTGTGACATCGGGCATCGCTGGGACAACCCGGAGAACAGCTTCTCCTGTCGCAGGACTTAAGCAAGACTGATGCCAACCTCACTTTTCCGCCCTGTATAAACAACGTAAGCCTTAATTCCACAAGATTTTACAAATTCATAATCTGAAAACATTGGTGGAAGTTTAAAATGGAATTATGCTGCCTCCTTGGCAGGAATTTGCCATCGGCGGATGACAGACCGTTGTCAAAACGGCAGATCACGGACAATGCCGCAACGGCGACTGAAGATTACTGACTATTGCTAAGACGCACCAGATTAACCAGAGTGTTTTGAGCTTGCTGCGTAGCGATGGCCTCGGCCCCCATCTTTATTCCATCACGGATACTTTGAGCCTTGCCAGCCACCCATAGAGCCGCACCGGCATTGAGCAGGACAATGTCACGGGCGGGGCCGGCTTGCCCAGCGAGAATCTCGCGGATCAGGTGGGCCGACGCCGCTGGAGAATCAATCCGTAAAGTGTCGGACTTGGCGGTATTTAATCCCACATCCTCGGGTACCAGCGCAAAACGTCGCACTTCCTTGCCATCAAAGAGGGATATTTGTGTGGGGCCGCCGATGGAAAGCTCGCAGAGAAACCCCTCCGCCGGGTCTTTGCCGCAGACCACCATGGCGCGTTTGGCTCCCAATCGCATCAGCACCGCAAGAATTTTTTCAGTCAAAGCTGGTCGTGGCACTCCGGCAAGCTGTCTTTTGGCACCAGCGGGGTTGACCAGCGGTCCCATGAGGTTGAAGATTGTAGCTAGGCCAAGCACCTTGCGCGCGTGGGCCACATTCCGCATCGCTGGATGATGTTGCTGCGCAAAGGCGAAGCAAATACCAACCTGTTCCAGGCATTTTTTCTGAATCTCAGGCGACGCCTCCACTTGGACCCCCAGCACGCGCAATACGTCGGCACTGCCACTACGGCTGGTCACCGCCCTGTTGCCATGCTTGGCTACGGGCACACCGCAAGCCGCGGCGACCAGAGCGGCAGCGGTTGAGACATTAAAAATTCGCGAGCCGGTGCCCCCGGTTCCGCAGGTATCGATGACATCGGGGGGAGCCTCTATCGGAATGACATAACGACGCATCACCAGAGCTGCGCCAGCCAGTTCTTCCACTGTTGGTTCGCGCATGGCCAGCAGGGCAAGAAACGCCCCGACCTGAACGGGCTCGGCCTCACTGGAGATAAGATGCTCAAATGCCAGCCGGGTTTCCGACTCGGAAAGTGTTGCGCCGGCCACCAGCTTTGCCAAGATATCTTTCATGCCAATCCAAATTAGACTGCTCGAGGCACTAGCAACTGCGAACCACATGCGCTCCCGGCCCGGGAGCAGTGGCAAAAACGCCCGGCTTTTTTCCGCAACGCAATGGATATTCCTGCTCCAACACTTGCGTCAATGAAGAAACGGCCTCCTTTTTTGCCAGCACCACGATACACCCGCCAAAACCTCCACCGGTCATGCGTGCGCCGAACACGCCGCTGACGGAACGGCTTAGGTCCACCAGGGTATCTAATTCGGAACAGCTCACCGCATAATCATCGCGCAGGCTGGCGTGTGAAGCGTACATCAAACGGCCACATGCAGCGTAATCCCGCTTCTGCAATGCCGCGGCAAAATCGAGAGCCCGTTGATTTTCCCCCACCACATGCCGGGCTCGCTGACACACCACCGGAGCCATGGAGGCCTGCACTTCCTGCAACATGGGCATCGTGACATCACGCAGAGCCTTCACGGCGGGATACGTTGCCGCCAAAGCCGCTACTGCAGCCTGACACTGCAATCGACGATCCTTGTATTCCCCGGCGACAAGTTCGTGCTTGACATGGCTGTTGACGATGACGACACAGACTGTTGGATCATCAAGTGGAATCTGGCGGTAGGATTGATCGCGGCAATCCAGCAACATGGCGTGACCGGCCTTGGCCATGGCGGAAATGAATTGATCCATAATGCCGCATGGCGTTCCGGCATAATGGTGCTCGGCCCATTGACAGGCCAGGGCCATTTCCACCGGCGGCATGGTTTGGCCCCAGGCACTAAGCAGGGCTAACGCCGTAGCCACCTCAAAGGCGGCACTGGAAGAAAGTCCACCGCCCAGGGGAATGTCGGTATCGGTTAGAATATCGGCTCCCAATCCGGTGTGTCCCTTCTGCCGGAGGGCCTCACAGACGCCCTTGGCGTATAGAGACCATGCGGGCGGATTTTTGGGGACGGGACCGAGAATGGAAAACTCCGCCATCTGCTGCTGTGCGGTGCTGTACAGGCGAATGAGATGGTCGCTCCGGCGGTGCAGCACCATGGCGGTAACGCGATCGATAGCCATGGGAAAAACAAAACCATCATTATAATCGGTGTGTTCCCCGATCAGGTTGACCCGGCCGGGGGCACGCACCTCCAAAATGGCGGAATCATGTGCGTACTCCGGGAATATTCGCCGAAACTCTTTATTCAAATTTTCACTGTTCAAAGCCAACTCCAACCGGCCGCCACTATGGAAGCCGCGCCGCCATGCTATGGTTAGATTCGCTGTAACGCAATCTTCATTGCCAGATCGAGACTCAGGCGGAATCCCGGCTATGGTTGGCGAGGTGATTTACCGTAGGGGTTCCTGTGGTGCAGCGTGCAAAAATCATGCGCCCGGCGGAAGTATGCACGGAATTGGTAATCAAAACATCAATATCGCCCCCGATTTTATCGCGGGCATTTTCTATCACCACCATGGTGCCATCTTCAAGATAGCCAACCCCCTGACCTGGCGCTTCACCCGGTTTGATGACGCGAACGTGCATCTGCTCTCCGGGCAGTACTACCGCACGAACCGCATTGGCCAGGTCGTTGAGGTTTACCACGGTAACGCCATGCAGGGTTGCCACTTTATTAAGGTTGTAATCACTGGTGATAATGCGACCATTCTCCTGCGACGCCAGGGCCACAAGTTTTTGATCCACGCCTTCAAACTTGGCACTGTCCGCCAAGGTTCCGTCCCAGATGCGCAGTTCGAGCTTCGGCATGGCCTGTAATTTCTGGAGCACATCCAGCCCGCGACGTCCGCGCGAGCGTTTCAGACGATCAGCAGAATCGGCCACGGTTTGCAATTCGTTGATCACAAAGCGGGGCACGATCAACTGGCTTTCGAGAATACCAGTGGTCGCAATATCCGCAACGCGGCCATCGATAATGGTGCTGGTATCCAAAATATACGGACGCGGCCCACGGGTGGCTCGGCTGAATTCAACATAGGGAATAATGAAACGAAAATCGTCCTTGGTCTGTAAAATGAGGGAGATGCTCAGATAACAGGCCGAAAGCCCAATGAGTAATTTGCCGCCACGGATGAGGGTTCCGTACTCGCGCAGCTCGTGGACATCAAGGAAAACCTTGGCTATCTGATTAAGCAAAGCTCCGAGGACCAGGGAAAGAACTATTCCCACCAGTAAGCCCAGAAACAGTCCAGAGATGGCGGAGAGATTTTTACGCCGAAATATCAGATCAACCGTGATGACCATAAAAGCCAGCACAATACCGGCCATCAGCATGAAATATGGCTTAGCCTGAAAATTCACGCCATGTCCAGTTTTGGCCAGATACGCCAGCCCGACCAGCGCCACCAGCACCGCGAAAATAAACCGAATCAGATTCAGAATCATGCACGTATCCTCGAACCGTTTGTGACCGGAACAACCAGCAACCGGTCTAAAAATAACCAAGCCGACAGGGAAATGGTTAATGCATTGTAAACACTTTTCGATTGGATTTGAAGCGCCAATCCGGGGTCCTGGATGCGATATCTGGCGAACTGCCGGCGGGTAGCGGGAAAGAGGCTGGTCGGGAAAACCCAGCTCCAAACATCGACAGCAAAGTGGCTGTGTTCGGTGAAAAACGCCACGTCCGATAAGAAACGACACGGGAGATCATGGCAACACCGCCGACATTGGACGCACGCTACGAGGACAAGAGCCTATTGTCGGCGCTGGTCACCCGCATTACCCTGGTGCCGTACTCCGGCAATGAAGTGGAATCAAAACGGCGCAGGACGTGATGACCGAAAGTGCAGGCGCGGCATACGCCCTGTCAGGTTAACGGCTTAGCAGTAGAACGATGATGATGAGTATCGCCATCAGCAGCAATGCGGAAAGGGTAACGACCAGAGGATCTGAGAGTTTTTCGGTCCAGGTGCGAGAGCCAAAATCGATGGTTTGTTCTCGCGAGGCCTCCACCATGATCACACCACCCTCCCGCACCTCGTGCCCACTTTTCTCCAGATTGGCCAGAGACGTCAAATCATACGCTTTGCGGGCAAGCACGGGTGGTTCGCCCCGGGCAACTGCTTCCAGATCCGAAAGCATATCCTGCGTGGAAGCGTAGCGGTTCTTGGGAACCTTCGCCATCGCCACCTCAATGATTTCGCTGGAACCGGAACTTATGGTGGAAATGATATGATCCGGTGGTACCAGTTCTTCCTTGAGATGTTTGTGCATGACCACTGCGGGTGAAGCGCCTTCAAACGGGACACGGCCGGTTATCATGTGATAAAACGTGGCCCCGAGGGAGTAGATATCCGCACGGAAGTCGATATTCAGCTCCCCGCGAATTTGTTCCGGCGATATATAGTATGGCGTGCCGTACGCCTTGCCGGCCTCAGCCTGAGCCGCCTCCTGATCGTCCTTTTCACGGGCCAGACCCATATCCGCGAGCTTGGCGACGCCACCGGGCGTAATCATGATATTCTTGGGCTTTACATCGCGGTGAATCAAACCGTTTTCGTGAGCATGAACCAGAGCCTTGCAGATCTGGATGACAATGCTGATGGCATCCTTTTCACTGTACGGATTGCCTTCGGCAATATGATCGAAAACCGTCTGGCCTTCAACATATTCCATGACAAAATAGTGGTACCCGCCGGCCTCTCCGACATCAAAGGCTCCCACAATATTCGGATGATTAAGTCGGGCAGCAGCCTTGCCCTCCATGTAAAACCGGTCCACGAATTCTTTATTTTCGCTGAGCCTCTTCGGCAGAACCTTGATGGCGACAATGCGATCCAGCGAAAGCTGGCGCGCTTTGAAAACCGTCGCCATAGCGCCCGCACCCAACTTGGAAATAATCTGGTAGCCGGGAATCTGCTGCATTACGCGCTGCTCGTCGGCCGTAGTTCGCGCACGAGCAAGCTGTGTTTGGGTGACATAGCCATTGGAAACCAAAAGATCCGCCAGGCTACGCTGATTGCTTTGCTGGGACAGCTCGGTTTGCAGCGCCAAGCAATCTTCCAGTTCGTTGCGCGTGCAAAAGCCCTGTTCCACCACCACTCTTCCCAATAGCGTATCCTGTTTTGAACTGCCGACTGTGGCCATCAGTGTCACTTCCGATAAAAACCCGCCTGACCAACCGGTGCCGCACCATATTCTTGGCTCATCACCTCCAGCGGTAGCAATCTATATCGGCAGAGGAGGCCCAACGCACCCTATTTTCTTTATTGTTATCGCCCGCACCTCGATTTTCAAGCGGCCGTAGGAGGTATGGCGGTTTTTGGGAAGTGTTCGGGGGTGTAGGTGATGATATGACGTGGCCATGAAAGGAAGGACCGTTACCAGTCGTCCCGCCGGCAATGCAGGTGATTCGGCTTAAACCTATTCACTGGGCCAGTAATGGACACCCCCATGGTTAAAAACGTAGCTGCAATTTGATAACTGCCCCCACTACGGCCTCCCAAAATTGATTTCAACCCCGCCACTACGCTACAATTCGCCAATTTCCTCACCCAGGCTAAAATTTTTTAGCTCACCCGCGAGGAACCTGAGCCAAGGATTTTTCCATCGGCCACCATGAGAGACAACGTGGCACAAAATAGACCATGTAAAAAGCTCTTGTCTAGCATTGGCCAGTAGATTCATCATTCTGTGCTCCCGACATCGACGCAACCCCGGTATAATCGGAATAAGAATGAATAATAAAACCCTCTATATCATTGATGGTCATGCCCAAATATACCGGGCTTATTATGCCGTCAGCGACTTAACAAGCCCGTCCGGAGAGCCGACCAATGCCACCTTCGGCTTCATTTCGATGTTTCTAAAGCTGCTGGACAATCGCCGGCCTACCCATATAGCGCTGGCTATGGATGCCGGATCCAGCCAGCGGGATCAATTGGATCCCCAATATAAAGCCCAGCGCAAGCCGATGCCGGATGATATGCCCGCCCAGATACAGCGTATTGGCCAAATGATGGAGGCTGTCGGCGTGCCGATTTTACGGGTGGACGGCTACGAAGCGGATGATGTGATCGCGACGGTGGTGCAACGCATAAAAAATGATGCTGCTTTGCCCCAGACTCAGGTTTACGTCTGTTCCCGCGATAAGGATTTGGATACCCTGATTGATGAGCGGACGGTTCTTTTTGACATCCAGGAAAATGAAGCGATGGATGCCGCGGGGCTACTGGCCAAGAAAGGTTATCGGCCCGAACAGGCTGCGGATGTTTTGGCCCTTACCGGCGACACTGCGGACAATATTCCAGGGATCCCCGGTGTCGGCCCGAAAACCGCCGCCAAATGGCTCGCCCAGTTTGGCTCCCTGGATACCCTCATAGCCAACGCGGGCAACATTCCCGGTAAAATCGGCGAGGCCTTGCGCAGCAACCTCGGCGTGCTGGATCAATCCCGCAAACTGGTGCGATTGCGGACCGATGTACCGGTGGAATTCTCCTGGTCGCAATGCCGCTTTGACCCCAACCGCTTATCCGCCCTATTGCCCATATTTGAAAAATTGAACTTTCGCCGACTCGTTCCCCAGGTCGAGAAACTCAAGAAGGTGACTGACGATGGGACAACCACCACAGGCACTCACATGGTCCCGGCACCGGCGACACGTCGCGCTGCAGCTCTGCCGGCCAGGAGTCTCCCCCCAGCGGAAATCAACTTATTCAATCAAGCCCCGGAAGGCGATGCAACAACGCCACCCGAAGGTGAAGGCACCGATGATTTTCCGCTAGACGCTGCAGATTCTGCCATCACACCCACCGCTAACCCGCTCCAGCCGGTGCAAGGGAATTATCGCCTGGTCAACTCGACCGCCAACCTGATGAAAATGGTACAGGAAATTAGTGAAATACTGGATCAATCCAAATCTCGCTGGCTGTCTGTGGATACCGAAACCGATGCGCTGGGGGCGATGAAATCGAATGTGTGTGGAATTTCTGTTTGTGCAGACCGCGGGCAGGCCTGGTATATCGCCATTAAGGGGCCGGGCGAATGTGTGGCAAGCAACGCTCTGCAAGAGCATCTTGGGCCGCTGCTGGCTGATCCAACAATTAAGAAAATCGGCCAGAATCTTAAATATGACATCAATGTGCTGAGGCGTTGCCGGCTGCCGCTGGTGGGCGTCTATCTGGACACCATGATTGCCGACTATCTGCTGGATTCATCGCGGGCCAGCCATTCAATGGATGCGATGGCGGCGGACTACCTGGGGTTAAAGCCCATTGCGATTTCCGAGCTTATCGGCAAGGGGGTGCAGCAAAAAAGCTTCGCCCAAGTACCGCTGGAGCAGGCTTGCACGTATGCGGCGGAAGACGCGGATGTCACGCTGCGACTGGCGGAGATACTGTTTCCCAGGCTGGCCGAGGCCGGCATGGAACAGCTTTTTTCTGATGTGGAAATGCCGCTGGTGAGCGTTCTGGCCGATATGGAATATGCCGGAGTCAAGGTGGATGTGAATCTGCTGCGACGGTTAAGCGCGGATATTGAAAAAAAACTGATGGATTTAAAAGAACGCATTCGCGATGCCGCGGGAATGGAATTTAACTTCGACTCGCCCCGGCAACTCGGGCAGGTGCTTTTCAGCAAGTTGGGCTTACGCGTAATAAAAAAGACAAAAACCGGCCCCAGCACGGATATCAGTGTGCTGGAGGCCCTGGCGGATGACCATCCGGTGCCGGCCTTGATTCTGGAGTATCGCCAGCTTACCAAACTGCGAAGTACATATTTGGAACCGCTGGTTGCAGCGGTATCGCCGATGACCGGCCGGGTTCACGCCAACTTCAACCAGACGATCGCGGAAACGGGGCGGCTTTCCAGCAGCGATCCAAACTTGCAGAATATTCCGATCCGCACCGATATCGGCCGGGAAATACGCCGCGCGTTTGTAGCCGAAAATTCAGACTTTGTACTCATCAGCGCGGATTATTCGCAGATAGAGCTGCGCATGCTGGCCCACTTTTGCCGTGAACCAGCCTTGATTGCGGCCTTTAGCGCCAATCACGATATTCACGCTTACGTGGCAGCACAAATTCACCACGTGGATCTGGAACAGGTAACCTCGCAGATGCGGCGCGTAGCCAAGTCTGTCAACTTCGGCATTATCTATGGCCAGACATCCTATGGGTTGGCCAAACTGCTCAAAATACCGGAACGGGAGGCCGCAGCCTTTATCCGTGCGTACAAGCAGCGTTTTCCGGCCATAGAGGAGTTCTTCAGCGCCTGTACCCAGGAGGCGATGGCCCATGGCTATGTCACCACGATTTTGGGCCGCCGCCGCCAGATACCCCAGATTCACTCCAAAAATCAGACGATCAGGCAGTTTGGTCAGCGGGCAGCCATCAATTCAGTCATACAAGGATCGGCGGCCGATTTAATCAAGGTGGCCATGGTGCGGATTCACCGCCGAATCGAACCACACACCGGCGATATTCGGCTGATTCTGCAGATACATGATGAATTGGTTTTAGAATCTCGCCGCGACATGGCCGCAACATATGCAGGGATGGTCCGTGATGAAATGGAACACGCCATGAATTTAGCCGTACAACTGAAGGTGGATGTGGCCTGGGGTGATAACTGGCTCTCCGTCAAATGATGGCGGTCCAAATGCGCCAGGCGGGTGGCTGCTGTGGTGGCTTTGACGTTGATTGCGGAATAGGGATTGATCAATGGGCGAACACACGGAAGAGTGTGAAAAGTGTAATGCCATCATCGGTCCGTCTGATCAGGCGTTTCTCTGGCAGGATTCTGTGGTATGCGCCCAGTGCTACAGGGAATTGTCCCGCAGCCGACGAAAGCCGGGGGTGAAAGGCCTGGTCGCCGGCCTGATACTGATGATGATCCTGGGCTTACTGTTGGGTCGCTGGCTGGCACCAGCGGTGAAACCACACATCGCCCAACCATTCCATTTCCATCCGCAACTGAAGCTCATCGGAAATCCAAAATTAACGAGTGGGCCGGCCGGCGGACACCCCGCTTTGTCAAGGCCGGTGAAAAAGCCAACCTCATCCCCAATGGAGGCAGCCCCATCAGCCCGGCCAGGCCCGCCCGCCAAACCCGTGGTTACCACCGCCCTGCCGCCAGCCAAAATACCCACCGTGGTAGTTTCCCCCACCGCCCCATTGCAGCCTGTCGTCAAATTAACTCAACCCCTCATGCCCATGGTGCGCAGCGCACCACCACGACCGCCGGTGAGCCGCCGGAGTCAGGCGGTAATTGCTTCCATCAAGCGTGGCGTTAACTTTTTGCTGTCTCGACAGAAGCGCCGCTGGCTGTGGGAATATCCACATTCCAACAACGCGCTGCAATTCGGCGGTAGAACCGCCCTGGTCACGGAAGCTTTATTGGACGTGCAGCAAAGTCTGCATTTGGCGCAGATCAACATCTTCGCGCCGAAAATGCGCCGGGCGCTGGCGTTTCTCGTAAGGCTCAAGCCTCATAGCACGTACGTGGCGTCGTTTCAGGCCAATGCCATGGCACTGCTGCCAAACAAAGCCCGTTATCGCCGCGTCCTGCAGGAAGATGCCCGATATTTAATTCACAGCATTCATGCCGATGGAGGTTATACCTATTCGCAAGGACCGCCCGGAGCACTGATATTTTCGGATCAACGCTGGGATAATTCCAATACGCAGTATGGCGTGCTTGGTGCCTGGGCGTGCGCGCATGCAGGTTTGGAAATTCCGTACTCATATTGGCGAAAGGCCGCGAAACACTGGCGAAAGAAACAATATGTGAATGGTGCCTGGATTTATGCCGGAACGCCCAATCATCCCGCCGAGGGACCGGGCCTGGCACCGTGCAACACCATGACTCCCGCCGGCGTGGCCAGCCTTTTTATCTGCGATGAATATCTCTATCAGCGGGCGACGCTCAACCCCGTTGCACATCCTTTTGTTTCGCGCGGACTGGCGTGGCTCAGTCGGCACTTTAATCCGCACGAGAGAAACTTCTACGCCATGTATGGCGATGAACGTGTGGCTTTGGCCAGCGGCATTGTGACCATTGGCGGACATAATTGGTATGACGATTTCGCCCGAATACTCACCCGCCACCGTGGCGGACCCTGGCGTAATGGTCACTTTGTTCTGGCTTCACCTCTGGTAGCTACCGCCTACGCCCTGTTGGTGCTCGACCGTGGACTCAATCCGGTGGTCATCAGCAAGCTGGAGTATGGAAATATTTTTTTTGGAGATTGGAATGCCCGCCAGCGGGATGCCGGCAATTTCACATCATGGCTTAGTAAAACGTTTGAAACGCCACTCAACTGGCAAGTGGTCACTTTCCACGCACCATTGACCCAATGGCTGCAAGCCCCGATTCTGCTTATCACCGGAAGAAAAAATCCCCGGTTTTCCAAAACGCAGGTGGCAGCCCTCAGACAATACGTGCAGGCCGGCGGTATGATTATTTCTTCACCCGATGGCGGATCGCGATTGTTTCAAAAGGCCATGGCGCGGTACGCTCAGCGTGTAGTTCATGGTCGATACCGGGTAAAAGCGGTTCCACCGACCAGCTACATTTACACTCTCCAGCCGTGGTACCATTTCAAGCGGCCGCCGCAATTTCAGGCCGTCAACAATCATATCCGCTATTTGTGGTTGTTAAGTTCCGTGGATCTCGGGGCCGTGTGGCAGAGTCACCGCTTTGCGACCACTGATGACTGGCAAGTTCCGGCCAATATCTATTTTTACGCCACAGGGAAGGTGGCGCTATCCAACCGTCTGGAATCACTGGCCATTACCGGCCCCGCCACAACGGCAACCCGCCACCTGACCATGGTCCGACTGCGTTATGCGGGCAATTGGAATCCGGAACCTGGTGCGTGGCCGCGCATGGCCAAAATCGCAGCCCGGGATTTTCATACGCGATTGACTATAACCATTCATAGCATCGGCCCGAAACTAAACCCAAAACTTTACCCACTGGCGCAAATGACCGGGACTGGCGCATTGGCGCTCACTGCCGCACAGATTGCGACACTGCGAACCTACATAAAGCATGGAGGCATGCTGTTGGCCGATGCGACCGGTGGAAAAAACCAATTTACCGAATCTTTTGTGCAACTGGTGGTGCGGGCGTTTCCGCGGCAAGCACTGATTGCCGTTCCACCGGAGTCATCCTTGTATATGGGAACCTTTCCGGGCGGGGTCAACGTCACTCGCGTACAATACCGCAAGTTTTACAATCAGCAGCACCAGCATGTCAAAACTCGGCCGGAATTGATGGGCATTAAAAAGAATGGACGCTGGATTATTATATTTTCTTCCGCGGATATCACGTGCGGGCTGCTGGGCACCAATACCTGGGGTATCAGCGGATATGCCCCAGCTTCTGCCCAGGCGCTGGCCAGAAATGTAATTTTATATGCCGCCGACCATCGCTGATGGCAGGCTGTCGGTCTCAGGCTGCCATGGAAGCACGCCGGGATTTGAGCGGTGCAATGGTATCCTGCATAGCTTCATCTTCGCCGCTGATGTGTTCCAGCGATTTGCCGGCCGGTTCCTTAATCAGCAGCGTGAGCAGCATACCCAGAACGGCGAAACCCGCGGCAAAGAGTAACGCATGATAGACACCCAGCCGGGCATTGAGCCAGGGAAAAGCAAACACACCCAGGCATGCACCCACCTTGCCGATGCCCGCGGATATACCATGGCCGGTAGTGCGTTGATTCACAGGAAATAGCTCGGCGGCAAGAATAAAGGTTGTCACGTTAGGTCCAAATTGCGTGAAAAAGAAACTCAGTCCAAACAATACCACAAATAAACCAAAACTCGATGCCACCTGCGGAAACAGGCCGATGGCACCAAAGCTCACAGCCATCATGATAAAGCCCAGAATTTGCAATAGCTTGCGTCCTATTTTGTCGGCAAACATAAAAGCACCGATATATCCGGGAACCGCAAAGGCCCCGAATATAACCGCGCCCCAAGCCAGGTTGGCCAGAAGGTCAGCCTTGGGATCAATGCCCTTCATAATCAGGGGCATACACACGGAATTGCCATAAAAGGCATAATCCAGTGCAAACCACGCACCGGCTGTGCCGATGAGGGTTACCGCATATTTGCTTAGAGGAGCGTTGATGCGAGGATCCAGGCCATTGACGTGGACCACGCTGGCCAGCCCCTGGGTATACTTGGCCATGTCCGCAGCAGCACCATGTTTATCGCCCGAAACGCGAGCCTGCCACCGCGGAGATTCCGGCATGTTGCGCCGCAGGAAAATGACAGCCAATGATGGAACTGCTCCGGCCCCAAGCAAAATTCGCCAGGCTAAATCGTGGCCGACACCCGCCGCCAGCAACAACACCGCAAAAAGAGGGCCGGCCAAAAAGCCCAAAGCCTGGCAGGAAAACACCATGCCCACCATTTTTCCGCGATCTTTCCGGTTGGCGTATTCGCTCATAATGACTGCGGAGAGCGGATAGTCACCGCCGATACCGAATCCCATAATCACGCGGCATACCACCAGCCAGAACAAATTCGGACAAAAAGCGCTGCCAATAGCGCCAATTGACATGAGAATAGCTTCGATACCATAGATGCTTTTCCGCCCGATGACATCGGCCAAGCGGCCGAAGACGAAAGCTCCCACAAAGGTCGCCGCCAATGATGCGGCTACCAATAGGCTGGTATCGGCGGCCTGCAAATGCCAGATAGGATCAATCAGGGCTGCTGCCGTGCCGATCACGCATAAATCATAAGCGGAGGTAAAAAATCCCATCCCAGCCGTGACAATAGCGCGAAAATGAAACCGGCTGAATTTGACCTCGTTGAGCGCCTCGGAAATGCCCTCAGCTATGGGATCTGCAGTGACCTGTGACATCGCGTTTCTCCTGCCGAAAGCCCTAAAATAGCCAGCTTGGCACAAGCCAGATCTTACCAAGCCGCTGCGAGATTCCAAATCTCGATAATAAAAGTATCCTCCTGCGGTGATGCTATTTGATTAAGAAAATGTTAAGATTATGTTAAAATTAATAAGATTGTGTAAGTCTTTTATTTATATCACGTTAGATTGTCTCTTATGGACCGATCGTGCGGTAATTGGCCAACCGAAAGCTCATGGACCGGGCAAAAATAACTTCACTCTTTCAGGCTTGGCCCATTTGCCCGCGGGGTATGCGGGCCCGCCACGCCTGGCCAGCGGGTAAAACTCCTGCACCGTAAAATACGAATTTATTTTTGCGCGGTCCCTTAAATTTGTTAGAGGCCACCAGTACAGCAAGCCCCCGCGGAAAGATCCGAATTGTGGGAGTTAAGGCCCCTTGTGGACTTGAACGGCCTGTGGGTCGCGAACGTTTACCAGCGATTCACAGATGCGGCGATAGTGATAACCACAGATTACCAATTGAATGGCCAAGGGTAAATTTCGGGGCCGATGCAGGGTGGTCCACAGCAGCATTCTCCAATAGAGAAAACGCTCTTTACTTATCAATCCCAAACGCCAAGTTGCCCGCACTCCGGCCAGCAGGCGTCCAAAAGTAAGTCGCGTGCGCACCGGCGGGGCATTATACTCCCGCAGAAATGTCCGCAACCTGCGGTAGTACTGCTTCGAGGAATAAATGGATCGCAGGATGGTCAGATATCCCTCCTGCAACAGGGCTGAATCCATGGCCGCTATGATATTTGAGGTACCGTCAACATTGTCTCCCGTAGCGATTCCAACGAGGCGACGGGCCTGCTTCATCCGCTCATAAAGCCGCGTGCCGGGAATAGCCTGCAGACGTCCGACCATCGCCGTCATAATGCCGCTTTTTTGTATGAAGTCGATTTGCCGCTGGAAAATATTCGGCTGGTCGCTGTCAAAGCCGACGATGAATCCACCCTGCACCTGAAGACCGGCACGGTGCATACGTTGCACATCCGTGACCAAATCGCGGTTGCGATTCTGACTCTTGGAACATTCCGCCAAGCCCGAATTATCCGGTGTCTCAATGCCGATAAACACCGTATCAAACCCGGCCAGCACCATCGAACGCATCAGGTCTTCATCATCCGCCAAGTTGATCGATACCTGGGTATTAAATGTAAACGGCCCGCATTCCTTCTGCCATTGGACCAACATCGGAAGCAATTCATGTTTAAGTTCACGCCGGTTGCCAATAAGGTTGTCATCAACAAAAAACACGCCGCCGCGCCAACCGCTGCGATACAAGGCCTCTAATTCGGCCCGGATCTGCGCGGCGGTCTTGGTGCGCGGCCGTCGGCCATGCATAACGGTCACATTGCAAAAATCACAATCGAAGGGGCAGCCACGCGAAAACTGAATGCCCGCACAGGCATAGCGCTGTAAATCGGCGAGTTCCCAGAGCGGAACGGGGGTCGTATGGAGATCGGCGAAGCCGTCAGCCCGATAAAACCGCTGCGCCTTACCCTGCTGCCAATCCGCCAAAAATGGCGGTAATGACAACTCTGCCTCACCGAGTACGAAATGGTCAACCTGATCGAATATTTCATGCTCAGTAGTGAAAAGCGGCCCGCCCGCGATAACTTTAAGGCCGGCGGCTTTGCAGCGGGCAATCAATGCCTTGGCGGATTCCCGCTGCACCACCATGCCGCTGATCATCACCACTTCCGCCCAAGCCAGGTCGTCTGCGGACAGCACCCGGACGTTGAGATCGATGAGTCGTTTGTTCCACTGCGACGGCAACATTGCTGCCATCGTCAACAGGCCCAGCGGCGGCGTTACTGCCCGCTTCCGAATAAAGTGCAGCGCATGGCGCAGACTCCAGAAGGTTTCGGGAAATTCCGGGTAAAGCAATAACACCTTCATGGCCACCACTCCTAACGACCGCACCGCAGAACTGGCACCATGGTGCGAGCCGTTGGAAAAGGAATTCCCGTAAAACCAATGTCCCGCGGATTTGAACCATTCCAGCAGGCGGCTTCGATCCAAGATATTCTCTTTATTATGATAGGCCGGTTTCCGACCCCGGTCAATTAACAAGCCGCATGTGGAACCGGTCGCGTTGTCGACCGTTGGGCTTACCTCCAGCACGTAGGAGCGGGCGTAGTTTATCTCCGGCGGCCGGCCCACTAAACTATCACAAAAGGTGGAGTCTATGCTGACGACGATAACAGAGCAGACCGCCGGCCATTGGAAACATGCCGAGGTCATTCGATGACTTCTCCGCGTAACGCATCAGGATTGCCCGGCGGGTGGGTTAAAGTTTACGCGTGGAGAACCGCCCGCAGCGGACCAAAATTTCTTTCTGGGCGAGATTGCCTTATGGAACTATGAATTGCCAATGTTCATGAAGCCGAACGATGGTGATCGCCTGGCTCGCGTGCAGACTGCCAAATGCCGCCACCACCACCGCGTTGCGATTCTTTTGTCTTCGGCCACGTCCTCTTCAAGGGAACTACAACGCGGCGCGTTGAATCGCGTCAGGCGGTGACTCCACCACCTGCACCGCGGTCCCAGGCCGTTTCGGCCGTCACGTACCAAGCGGTACTAAAAAAACAATTCGACAGCACAGATCGCTGCTGGTTTGGCCCACCTCTTGAAACATTTGCGATAACCGCTGCGAAAGACTAACATTTTATGCCGATGAACGGTTTTATTGACAATGGATATTCAGGAAATTATTGACCCATGGCCCAGGCTAAAATTTTGCTCTTAACCGGTGGGGCATTCCACGATTTTCCAGCAATTGCCACAAGTCTTTCCAAAATTATCACCCACGACGGATGGACGGTGGAAGCGTCAGAGGATCGCCGAGTACTGACCACGGTTCCGCAGCACGATTTCAAGGCAGTGGTTGTCTACACACAAGGTGGAGAACTGATGCCCGCGGAGGAAAAAGGCCTGGTGGAGTTTGTCAAATCCGGTGGTGCCCTGGTGGGCGTGCATGGCGCGGCAGCAAGTTGGAAAAGCAATCGCGATTATACAGACATGCTGGGGGCCAGATTTGTCGGGCATGGAGCACCGGTGGAATTTCTGGTGGAAGCCCACGATACCACGCACCAAATCATGAGACATTTCAAACCGTTTTACATCACCAGCGAACTCTACCAGCTAGAGCCCGTGGGTTCACCCCCGCACATTCTGGCGCAGGCCAACTGGCTGGGGAAAATGCAGGCAGTGGCGTATGTAAAAAACTATGGAGCCGGCCGCGTGTTTTATCTCTCACCCGGCCACTCCGCAGAAGATATGTCGCATCCCGGATGGCAGCAGCTATTTAGTCGTGGTTTGCGCTGGGCGACGGGGATGATGGAAAAGCCGCCGTTGAAGGTGGGCGTCATCGGCTATGGCGGCGCGTTTAACATGGGGTGTCATCATTTGAAGGAAATGCAGGATGCGGGCTTCATTGCCACCGCAGCCTGCGATCTGGATGCTGCCCGTATGGGTGTTGCGGCAAAGGATTTTCCAGGCATCCATACATTTACCGATCACCGGGATATGCTCAAGAAGTCGGACGCGGAACTGCTCACCGTTATTTTGCCGCACAATCTTCATGCCTCGATGGCCATTGACGTGCTGCAGAGCGGCCGGCACTGTGTTGTGGAAAAACCAATGGCGATAAATTCCACGCAAGTGCAAGACATGATTGCAGCTGCCGATAAAGCCGGAAAAATGCTCAGCGTTTACCACAACCGCCGCTGGGATGGCGAGTTTCTGGCCGTGGAGGAAATCGTGCGGCATCGCCGCGCGATCGGCGATGTGTTCAGAATCGAAACTGGCAGCGCCGCATTCTCACCGCCGGGAAGCTGGTGGCGTTCCAGCCAGGAAATTTCCGGTGGAATGCAGTTTGACTGGGGGGCGCACATTATGTTCTGGGCTTTGGAACTTATGGATGGGCCAATCGACTGGGTCGTGGCCACCGCCCAGAAACGGGTTTGGACCAATGTCACCAATGCAGATCACATGGAAGCGTATGTGCGGTTTAAAAATGGCAGCACATTGGATTTTGAGATGTCCAATATCGGTCGCGTGAACAAGCCCCGCTGGCGAATTTTGGGAACGCGCGGGGCGGTGCTAGACCATTGGTGGAATGGCAGCTTTGAATTGCACACCTACGATCCAAAGATCAAGGTGGAATCGCCGGTGAAGATCAAGTATGCGGCGAGCGAAGGTTTTCGATATTACCAGAATGTGGCGGATCATTTACGGTTAGGCGATAGACTGGAAATTACTGCACGCAAGGCGGCCAGGGTTGTTCATGTCCTGCACACCATGGATCGGGCTGCCGCCAGTGGCAAACAGGAAAAAGTGCCTGGTGAAGAATAACGGGGGGGGTAAGGCCTGGCCGATAAAAGGAGATTTCGTGCTTGACAGTGTATTAATCTGGGCGGACAAAAATCATCGACGATGGCTGGAAGACCTGCGGCATTGGCTGGCCATTCCCAGTGTCTCTACCCAGGAATCGCATGATGCCGATGTTGCCGCCGCGGCAGAATGGGCCATGTTCAACCTGCGGGGTATCGGTCTGACGGCGGAGCTAATCCCCACCGCCCGCCATCCGTGTGTATTTGCCACCACCCCGGCCGATCTGTGCCCGCCACAGGCACCACATATTTTATTTTATGGCCATTACGATGTACAACCCGCACAGATAGAGGATGGCTGGGCTACGCCGCCATTTACACCCACGGTGAAAAATGGCGACCTGATTGCCCGTGGAGCCAGTGATGATAAAGGCCAGGTACACGCCCATCTGGCGGCACTGCTGGCCTGGCGGGAAATCGCCTCGGAATTGCCCGTGCGCCTGACGGTACTGCTGGAAGGCGAGGAAGAAATCGGATCCATCAACTTGCCAACAGTGCTCAAGCAGCGGAAGGACGAGTTAAAATCCGCCCAGTCGCTGATTATCAGCGATTGCAACCAGTTTGCACCAGGTGTGCCGGCGATCACCTGCGGATTACGCGGATTGATGTATTACCAGATGGATATGCACGGCCCGGCAGCGGACCTGCACAGCGGCCTTTTTGGCGGAGCGGTGGCCAACCCCGCCAACGCTTTAGTGGAAATGCTATCCCGCATGCACGATGGCCAGGGACGAGTCACCGTGCCCGGTTTTTATGATGATGTGGCCGTTGTGGATGAGACGCTGCGCCGGCAATGGCGCAGCCTGCCCTTCACAGATGACCAATTCGCCCACGAAGCAGGCATCAAAACCCCTTTTGGCGAAGCCGGCTACACCACGCTGGAACGCAAATGGATTCGCCCTACGTTGGACATTAACGGCCTGTGGAGCGGGTATCAGGGGCCGGGAGCGAAAACGGTTTTGCCTGCCAGAGCCAGTGCGAAACTTTCCATGCGACTGGTGCCCAACCAGGATCCGCGGAAAATCGCCTCCGCATTTGAGGCTTTTATCCAGCGGATCACCCCCCCCGGAGTTACCGTCACCCTCACGGCCCTTGGTGCTTCGTCGGCGGCCCTGACTCCCACTGATTCCCCGGCCATGCAGGCGGCGGCGGAAGCACTAAAAATCGGTTTTGGCCAGGATCCGGTGTATGTCCGCGAGGGTGGCTCAATCCCTGTGGTCGGCTGGTTTAAGGAAATACTTGGTTTGGATGCGGTGATGCTGGGCTTCGGCTTGCCGGATGATCATATCCACGGCCCCAACGAAAAACTGAATTTGGAATGTTATTACGCGGGTATTCGCACCGCCGCAGCTTTGTATGGGATTCTGGGCCAAAAGCTGCAAAGCAGATGAGATATTTGGGAACTCGCAGGCTGTCTGAAGCGTCCAAGGTATCAGAACTGTGGCTGATCGGTCCCGTGCGGTTGAGCCACTAAGCCGTCATTGTCGATTGATCACGGGTGGCAACATATTTGGAGAATGACGATGAAAAGCATTGGTCTTGCAATCTTTGCCGCTGCTTCGCTGGCAACCCACGGCCTAACTTCCGCCGCCGCACCCGCCCCAGTTGCCAAACACGCAGCCCAGCCGCCAACTGGAACTACCATTACCATCTATTCTTCCGCCGACCCAGCGAGTTTTAACCCCCAGCAATGGGTTTTTAACCAGCAGATTGGATATAACAATGTGAATCCATCACAAATTCCCGGCTTCGGCGTGGTCAAAGAAGTAAGGGAAATGAACCTGAAAGCGGGACTGAATCACTTGGACTTTACCAACGTGGCGGCTCTCATTGACCCGACATCGGTAAGTTTTCAGGATCTCACCGTACCCCGGACCAGCGTTTGGGATCAACGCTTCAAGTTTGACCTGGTAAATTCACAAAAGATATTAAGCAAATATCTCGGGCATTCCGTCACCTTGTATTCCTCGGTGGGTTTGCGCGGCGTAAAACAGATTACCGGCAAATTGCTGCACGCGGGCAGTGCGCTGGTGGTACAAACCCACCATGGCCTGAGAATCTTAAATGCCGCCAACCTCCAGCAGATACATCTGGGTAAATTGCCGCGCGGGTTGATGACCAAACCTACACTGGAATGGTTGGTAGATGCCCCGGTGGGCGGAAAGCAAAAGATTCTTACTGCCTATCAAACCAAAGGGTTGACTTGGACTGCCGATTACAACCTGGTGCTGAATTCCGCCAATACAGGGGCGAGTCTTTCGGCATGGGTAACCATACTCAATCTCTCCGGCAAAAGCTACCGCCATGCGCATGTGAAATTAATCGCCGGGAATGTCAATCGGGTGCAACCGCCGGTGGCGCAGTTTGAGATGCGGGCCGCCGGGCAGATGCAAAACGCCGCTCCGGCTTTCAAAGAAAAAACATTTTTTGAATACCACATGTACACCCTGCCGCGGCGTACAACCGTTCATCAAAATTCCACCCAGCAAATTGCGCTTTTCCCCACCAAGCCGCACATTGCCGTGCAAAAAGAGTTTATTTACAGCGGCCAGAACACCGGCTGGTGGGGCTATTACGGCGGCCCGAACCTGGTGCGTAATAACGGCATTCAATCCACCGGTGAGGTGGGCGTCTATGTTCGCTTCAATAACAGCAGGAACAATTCCCTGGGCATCCCCTTTCCCAAAGGTAAAATACGGATATACCAGGCGGACCCCGCCGATGGCACGTTGGAATTTCTCGGGGAAGATTTAATCCACAACACCCCCGTCGATGAGCCGGTGATGGTGAAAGTGGGCAAGGCGTTTGATATCATCGGCAAACGCGTACAAACCAATTTCAACTTAAATAATGCCGGCAAAACGCTAAAAGAAACCTTCCAGATTACCCTGGACAATCATGGCAAAACGGACGCTCATATTCTTGTGCAACAATACCTGTGGCGGTGGAGCAACTGGAATATTGTAAAAAACAGCGACAAATTCCAAAAGATTAATGCGCGGGAAATCGAATTCCCCGTCGATGTCCCGGGCCATAACGGTAAAAAGGTCATTACGTATACGGTTCGTTACAACTGGTGGTGACCGGTGGATATTACCATTCCCCTGGACCGGCGGCTGGAGCGTGACCGACGCGGGCATCCGCATCGCTACATCACGTTGACCCAACTGCCGAACTTATGCCCCATGTACAGGGCATCCATCACTTTTATTACATGCAACGCATCAGCAACAGAAATCAGATTTGCCTTATCCATTTTGCCGGTCAGTACATCCAAAAATATGTCAAACGCGTGGGGCAACTCCGGTGGAAAAAGAGCTTTATCCATTGGAGCTTTGCCATCCGCGCTGGCCACAACCGACTTACGACTTAAATAGAACAACTCCCCACCCCGTTCATAGGCATGCCCTTCGGTGCCGGAAATAAGCAGGCCCACCGGATTGGCCTGATCAACCCAACCCGCGGCAACGCTGGCGATGATGCCGTTGCGGAAAGTCAACAGGCCTTCGCCATATTCATCAATGTTGGGATATTTAATGCCGCCATTGAGTGCAGCTGTTCCCGCGGCCACCGGCCCGAAAAGAAAAATAAGCAGATCGACTGCGTGGCAACCCAAATCCAAAAATGCCCCGCCCCCGGAACGGTCAGCCTGGTAAAACCAGCGATAGTCCGGATCAAACCAGCCCCCGAGCGCTGCTGAATGGCATACACTGCATCGGGCCCGGGTGACGGTGCCGAAGTTGCCAGCCAGAATTTCCTGCTTAATAAACCGATATATCGGGTTGCTGCGCATGGCATAACCAGTCTGAAACAACACTCCTGCATCAGTAATGGCGGTGTACAGGCGGTTGGCATCAGCCACCGTGGTAGCCAGAGGCTTTTCCACAAAAAGATGTTTGCCGGCCGCTGCCGCCTGTTCAACCAGGCCCGCGTGTTGATCAGTTCGCCCGCTGATGATGACGGCATCGACGGTGGCATCGCCAATAAGTTCCGCTGCGGTGCGCACGTTGGTGTGTAATTCTTCCGCGAACCGGCTCGCTATGGACGGGTTTGGATCGTACACTCCCTCTACGTGCACGTCCGTTCTGGCCCGCATTCTTTTAACAAATCCGGGAGTGTGAATGTGTCCCGCGGTAACCAGAGCCAGTTTGACCATGATGTTTCTCCTTGACCTGTTGTATCATGCCGTGCCACTGTTCGCCGGTCGGGCCGTCCCGGAGCTACACCTTCAGGAATTTATGCTACTGATTCCGGCGGAATTTACCACCCCCATGGGCTCAAACGGCATATCGGAAATAATCACCTGTGGATGTTCGCGGACAAAATGGGCCAAGCTCCATTCATCCGGAAACAACAGAGCCCGTTGATTTCGCCCATCGACTGCCAGTCGCACACTGCCAACTTCCACCGCGCGGTCCAGCAGATCCTGACGGACTGCCGACGAAACCCAGCGCAAAGCCGAAAATCGAGCCGGTTCCAGCTGGGAATCCGCACCATACTCACTTTTCAGCCGATACTGCACCACTTCAAACTGCAACGGCCCCACCGCAGCCAACAGGCGGCCACGTGTGCCGGAGTCCGGCAGCGTCAAGGTTTGAATGACGCCTTCCTGTAAAAGCTGGCTTAAACCTTCACGAAATTGCTTGAACTGGCTGGGATTGGGGCTGCGCAGATAGGCAAAATATTCCGGAGTAAAATGTGGAATTTCAAGGTAGCGAATCCCTGGATCCGTACTAAGGGTATCACCGATGCCGAACTCACCGTGCCCGACCAGACCAATGACATCGCCAGGCCAGGCCTCATCAACGGTTTCGCGTTCTCGCCCGAATAATTTATGGGAACTGGCCAGTCGCACTTCTTTTCCGGTTTGCACGTGCCACACGCGCATATCGCGGGTGAACTTGCCGGAACAGACACGGACAAACGCAATCCGATCGCGATGGCGTGGATCCATATTAGCCTGGATTTTAAAGACAAAGCCGGAAAACGCGGGCGAGTCCAACGGCACCAGATTCCCCTGGGACACCCTGGGAGTGGGCGGTACCGCCCACGCTAAAAAGGAATCCAGCAAAAGCTGCACACCGAAGTTATTGGCGGCGCTGCCGAAAAACACCGGGCTGAGTTGACCGGCCTGAATGGCCGCGACATCAACGGCGGTGCCGGCGGCATCCAACAAGCCAAGCTCTTCCACCACTCGCAAGTAGGTGGCCGAGCTTAACTGCTGGCGCACCACATCGTCGCCCAAATCCACCACCCGCAAGGGTACCCGATAGGCACCGTGGACGGTACGCTCAAAAAAATGTACTTGCTGGTTCGTGCGATCAAAGACACCGCGAAATTCGCGACCGTCGCCGAGCGGCCAGTTGACCACGCAAGCCCGCAGGCCCAGCACATTTTCCAGTTGATCCAATAACGCCAGAGGATCGAGAGCAGGCTGATCCAGCTTGTTCATGAAGGTGAAGATGGGTACACCGCGCCGGCGGCAAATTTCAAAAAGCTTGCGCGTTTGCGTTTCAATACCTTTACCCGCGTCAATAACCATGACCACGGCATCCACCGCAGTGAGAACGCGATAAGTATCTTCAGAAAAGTCCTTATGGCCGGGCGTGTCGAGCAGATTGATCCGATAGTTGTTGTAATCAAACTGCAGGACGGTGGAGGTGACGGATATTCCCCGCTGCCGCTCCAATTCCATCCAGTCGGAAGTGACAGCCCGTTGATTCTTTCGGGCCGTCACACTGCCAGCCAGATGCACCGCCCCGCCATAGAGCAAAAACTTTTCAGTGAGTGTCGTTTTGCCCGCATCGGGATGAGAAATGATGGCAAAGGTTCTCCGGCGGTTAATCTCCGTGAGGCTATTTGACATAATCGGAACTTTCTTTAATGAATTGCCCTTGCACCACTATGGGAAAGGCGTGGCTTCCGGCCGCAAACCTTGTCTGCGCGGCGCACATAGGATGCACCGAGACTGTTAATCTGATGAAAATATCAGGGTGGACTGGGCAATAATGAAAATTGACGCATGAAATTCCTTAACGCTGCCGCCCTGCTCAACACTGCGACGGCAGCAAGTATGGCGGTTTTACACAGCACTGTTGCGGGCGATGTTTTGTGCAGTGATACCAAACTGCGGTTTCCTCACGCAAGCCGCTGCAGTGCCAATTTTCAGCGTGCTGCCCCAACAAGTCAACCGCCACCGGCTCAATGCAAGTACGCACCAGCAGGCTCGCCGACCTGGTGTGCCGATAGGCTTTTCTCGTCGAGCGTAATCGGTTGAAAGGTATGCGTTGCGGCGCTGCTTGTCGCAGCCAGGCACATTGCGGCCTTGACCACACTGTAGTCCTGTTCGTTGACGAGCTTGACCGCCGAGATTTTGAACTCACAGGAATACTGTCTTCGCGTCATGGTAAACTCCTTTCGCCGACATTATGCCGGCTTTGGCCTGTGTCCACCATTCTTGGGGAAGCCCACTTGAGGCGGGTGAGTCCCCCGCCGTCATCGATCCGGCATGAAGCCAGGTGCACTTCGGAACCTTGAAGATGGCCGGGTAGAATTTATAAAAGTGAATTCAATCACCCGACAACGCAACCCACTCCCCCCAATGGATTAAATCCTTGACTCCCCGTCTAATGACGCTAGGATGACGCTCGCTGACGGCTTAATACCCGTTGCAGAACAGCCCGGAAGCACCCGGTAATTCGAGGCTGGATGCAACAAGCCGACCAGTAGCGAAGCTGTGCTGTCAATTCCTGCTGCGGATAGCCAAGCCGCGGCTGATATTGACGGGTACAACGGAAACGAGCCAACCAACATGTTGGCACACTAAGGGAATCAGATGTCGGACGGTGTTAGTGCGGGGCGATAGAGCCTTCCTGCCAACAGCGGTCCAGATGCTGTTAACTTCATGGCCAAAACAATGGCAAAACCCACCGAGCGTCCACGGGAACTTAGTGCATCCCATGCCGGAGCCATTCTCTATGGAGACTGGGGGACCAGCCGATTTTATGTGCTCGGGCTGGCATTTTATTACAGCTTGTATGCAAGCTTCTGGTATGTCCTGGGCGTGGGCATACTGGTGGTGATGGCGGGCTGGTCCTATTCGGTGATTTGCCGGTGCTTTCCGGATGGCGGCGGAGTGTATTCATCCGCACGACAGATCAGCAACAATCTTGCGGTTATCGGGGCATTGCTTCTCTGTGCAGATTATATTGTCACCGCAGCCATGTCCGCCTATGACGGATTGGAATACTTGGGCGTGCCGGACGCCGGCCATCTGATTCCACCGCTGGCCATTGGCGGTATCGTGGCTATTGGCATTTTCAATTATTTTGGTTTACGCAAGGTGGGCTGGGGAGCTTTGATTATTGCGATGGCCACGATGGTGCTTACGGCTATCATCGCCATTTACAGCATTCCGCATTTGGCCACAGGCTGGGAGCGGATTACACCTTTGAACCATTTGACCAACCATCTGCCGAGCCGGTGGTATACATTTGTGAATGTAGTGCTGGCTCTGTCGGGCGTAGAAGCGGTGGCCAACATGACTGGCGTAATGGTGCCGCCGGTCAAAAGAACGGCCAAGCGAACCATTTTTCCGGTGATGCTGGAAGTGGTAATTTTAAATCTTGTTTTGGCCGTGGGCATGTCGGCCCTGACGCCAAATCCAGCCAATCCGGCCGGCAAATTCACACAGCCGCAAGTTCGGTTGCAGGCTGCGGTGCGGCCATACACCAATAAGCATCCGGATTGGCAGCTCAAGCCCGCCGAAAAAGCCCACGTAGCCAAGTTGGATCCCAATTATCAAAGAGAAAACGATATTCAAAATGCCGCCCTGCGCGTCATGGCCTCGGATTTTGTGGGCAAATGGTTCGGATGGGTGTGCGGCATTGTGTTTGGGCTGCTGCTTTTTTCGGCGGTTAATACAGCCATTGGCGCGATGATGAGTATTCAATACACCATGGCACGCGGCAAGGAACTGCCTGAAATTCTCCACCGCCTTAATCGCTTCGGGGTACCGGCCATCGCCTTGATTCCCGCAGTACTGGTACCCATCATCATCCTTTCTCTTTTTCACAACCTGGCTACGCTGGCTGATTTGTACGCCATTGGCGTAGTTGGAGCCATCACCATCAACATTGGCAGCACAGCGACAAACAAAAACCTGAACATAAAGCCATGGGAACGTGCCGGCCTTTTTATCACCGGTGCGGTCATGATGTGCGTGGAATTGACCCTCGCCGCCACGAAACGCGATGCTCTTATTTTTGTGCTCTGCGTGCTGGGTGCCGGCCTGCTGGCCAGGTTTTATGCCCGACATTTGCGCAAACGCTATCAAACTCAAAGCGCGCTGATTGGCGGCATAGCCTGCGGCCTGCTGGCCCTGTTCCTGCTGATTCGCGGCGCGATGATCTGGCATTCCAAGACTCCCTACGACGCCCTTTATTTTCTCGTTTGGGCGATCATGCTTGGCCTGCTGGCCGCGATAGCCATGTATCAGTGCGGATTGGAACTGGGCCGTGCCCGGGCCCATCGCGAAATCATCGTTAATCCTCCTGAGGCCGCACCGGTACCAGCCGCCCTACCGCCCGCCGCCGACGTGGACCGTCCGCGCGTATTGGTAGCCACCACCGGGGCACCGGCCCTGCTGGAGTTTGCGGCCAAATATGCGGCACAGATCAATGGTTGTTTATTTGTGTTGTACGTGCGCCATCTAAATCTTTCATTTGTGGCTCAGCAAGAAGGCCCTACGCTGGAGGAAGATGAGCCTGCCCGTCAGACCTTTGAGTTGGCACAGAAATTTTGTCTGCAAAAAAACATCCCCATGGAAGCCATTTATGCAGTCTCCCAGGATGTGGCGTATACCATTCTCGACTTTGCCGCTACTTATGGCGTGGAAGCCGTTTTAATGGGCGTTTCCAAGCGCAGCCTGCTGGCTCGCAGCTTGCAGGGAGATATCCTTACCGCGGTGGCCAACCAGTTGCCGCAGGATATAACCTTATTGGTGCATGCGTAAGCTGGTCCTGAGCAAACCTCATAAAAATAGTGAATCAAACCTGACATGAAAGTTTCAATGACGATGAATAACCCGACGAAAACACCAGTACCGATGACCGACACCCGCTGGATCAGTCAGCCGGACGCTAAAATCCCGGAGTCTATCGAGGGGCTGATTTTTGACCTGGACGGAACCCTGCTCGACACCATGACAGTGCATTACCATGCCTGGTTGATGGCCCTGACGGATACGAACATTGTCTTTCCGGAATCACGCTTTTACGCATTGGCAGGCACACCAACACAAAAAATAGCCTCGATACTCTGTGCGGAACATGGGCGGTCAGACGCCGCCGCGCTCGCCCACGCCAAAGAACAGAATTTTCTTACTCGCCTGCCGGAAACAAAACCCGTGCTGCCGGTGGTGGCTCTCGCCCGCCGGGAACTGGGCCACCGCAAATTAGCCGTCGCCAGTGGTGGAACGCGAGCCGTGGTAACACAGGAGCTGGCCTTGATCGGCATGGAGAATTTTTTCCCGGTCGTGGTTTGCGCCGATGACGTTCGTCATGGGAAACCAGCCCCGGATACATTTCTGGAAGCGGCTCGGCGCATGGGCGTGGTGCCGCAGCACTGCGCCGTCTATGAAGATGCCGAACTGGGCTTTCAAGCCGCGAAAGCCGCAGGCATGTATGCCGTCGACGTGCGCCCCTGGTACGTACCACGTCAATAAAAATCCGGCCCCGCGATCACTCGCGAGGCCGGAGAGTATCGACCGACGGAAGCAGGCAGCAATGAAACAGCAGCGTGCCGCCGACAAATCTATCGCTGTTTAAGCCGACTCAATGAGAGCTGGCACTTTTGAGAAACGCCAGCACCTTGCGAGCCTGTTCACCAGTCAGACCAGCCTTCAGACGCATGTATTGCACAATCACTCCCCATTGCGCTGGAGTGTATTGCGATGGTGAACGCAACTGGTGACACCGCAGGCAATTTTCCGACCAGATCTGGGCACCAGTTTCATTCTTGGCCGGATCCTTAACCGACAACGGCCAGATAGCCGCCGGCTTAGCCCCTTGTTTCGCCGTGGGTTTGCTTCCGGTGCCGTTATTGGAACAGCCGACCATCAGCGACAGGCCCGCAGCGGCCAGACCCACCAGCACAATAGTGCGAACAGTTTTAATATTCCTGAGATTCATGATGATGTACTCCTCAAATCAAAGTAGACTCAAGTCCTTATTCTTCCATTGAACCTTAAATGCCCACGGCAAACTGTAAAAACATCGCGTTGCTTCCATGCTGGTCGGGCACATTGTCAAATTCGTACTCAAACTTGAGTACCGCATTGGAGTGCAGCCAATAATCGAGTCCAACGCTGTAACGCTGTTCATGCGTAGCACCAGGAGTTTGCAGGTCGGTGACCGGACCATCGGTCCGGTCGTAACGAAAAGCCACCATTGTCTTATCGAGGTATTTGATTCCGCACATGCTGGGCTGATATGCCACATCAATCTGGCCCCCATTGGACATATTCCCCGTCAACAGGTTGGTGCTTCCCGGCGCGATGCCCTGTCCGGTCTGATCCCAGGCCCAACCGCCCCGGAATTTCACAAAGCCTTCAATCTTCTTATTGAAGTAATACGTATTAAAATCCACTGCCTGAATCCAAGAATTGGTGGTGATAAGGCTGCCCGAGGGACTGGGCCGCGCCCATTCAAACGAATAGCCCAATTCCACGTTCGGAATCGGCAAATAACTTACACGCCCGCCAAGAGTTTTACCGTTCTGATTGGCCGGAGAGTTGGCATAGCCCAGCTGGTTTTGACCTGGGGCATCACCAGTGGTGATGAGATCCGGTCCGTTGCTGACAAAGAGGAAGTAGGTCAGATAACCCAGGCTATCCGGTGCCGGAATGCCGCCGCGAGTCCAGATACCAAGTTCGTTGGACGGCAGCAGGTTGTCTTCCAATGAACCATCCACCAGCCAGCGATTCCACGGCGCCGCATTGTAGTTGCTGACAATGCCACCGATCGGGCTGGATATAAGGCCACCACCAACGGTCATGTAGTCGCCAAGCTCATAATTGACGTTGGCGGCGCCGATGTCTGAATTAATGCCGCCGGGACCGCCACTTGCAGTGTAAAAGTCGAAGGCAGTGTTGATGAAAATCTTCTTATCCACACGCACCTGAATCATCGGGCTGGAATCCGCGTAAAACGTGGAATTGGAGCCTGATTTATTTTGAAACTGCACATTCACATCGCCGGCGATCAACACCTGAATGTTGCCAGGCTCCAAGGCAGCTTCCTTCTCACTGAGCTTCATCACCTGCCGGGAAAGCCGCTTGATCGCCCGCCGGGTGGCTCGTTCATTGATACTGGGAGCGGACCGCTGAACAGCCTTCATCTGCTTTTGCATCTGGGCCATCTGTCGCTGCATGGCCTGCATCTGCACTTTCAAGGTGCTGTACTTTTTCTGCAACTGTTGATAGTTGGAAGAATCCGCCGCCCGGATACTGCCGACTGCCGTCACGGCCACGGCCGCAGCCGCGAGTAGGGGTAAGGTGATGCGTTTTCCCATGGGTGGTTCCTTTCTCTTAAAAAAAGTGATCGATATAAGCCATTCCACAATTTTGAACTACTTACGTTCACAGGGCTATCAAAGCCCCAAACCCTGCATACGTATTATCCAGCGTCAGATAGAATCCGATAAGTTTGATGACGCCGCAAAAATTGCGGCCCGACCGACACGCACCAGAAAGAATTGTATTCAACCCGGCAGCGGTGTCAACTAAAAAAAGGTGGGGGGCGAGGTCTGGTGCGTCGGCGAACTACAAACATATAACCTCGTCCCCACACCTTACTTCAAGTACCTTGATAACCCTTTCCGCGATCTCCAAGACCATCCACATTTCACCGGGGCATCCATCCCGGCTGACCTGGAAAAAGCTCCATGTAACCGACGGCACGATGCTCCTTTTTATTTTTTTGCGTGACAACTAAAAAAAGGTGAGGGGCGGGATATGGTGCGTCGGCGAACTACAAACATACAACCCCGTCCCTGCACCTTTACTTAAAGTACCCTTTACGGCCCTGGTTACAGAAGACTACACAGTCCATCTGTGCTGTTCTCGCCGCAGTAGCTTCACTGTCCGGCCAAGAACAAACTCCACAAAAGCATCATCGTATGAACAACGCATATGCGAAATCAGATAAACTCGCAAAAACATATCAGGCTTAGTCCTTAGGTGCTATTAAAGGATTCACCTAAGGTTCTATAGGTGAAAGTCTTAGGCGGGGCAGTATTCCCCGGCTCGCCCGGCCGCCAAACCGCCACTCAGACCAATTGCCCTCCCCCGCCCTTAAGCCCGCCCGGATGCCATTACAAAATTACTGGATTGCGTTACACTATTGACGGGTTTACGGGGCCGGATCAAAACTGGTTTGCCCTGCTGGTCGGCGGTGAGTACACCGATATTCGATCGGCTAATCCTGCACTGGAGAATTAAGCATGGCGAAAAGGAAATCCATCAAACACCAGGCTAAGTCTGAACAGGAAACTCAGTCTGCGGAAAGCCATGAGCCTATGCCCACCCCATCTGGGTCTTTGGCCCAGTCCAGTGCGGTTACGGCAGCAGAACCTGGCACCGCCACTGCCACGGCAGCCCCCGAACCGCCGCGGAATCCACCCGTGGGAATGGCCCTGGAATTTGAAAAACCTATATTGAAGCTGGAACGTCAGATTTACGATCTAGTGGTCATGCAGGAACAGCGAGATGTGGATTACACCCCTGAAATCCAGCAGCTACGCGAAAATTTAACTGCGTTAATCCGCAAGACCTACCAGAATCTTTCGCCATGGGAAGTGGTACAGGTGGCCCGGCATCCCGCCCGCCCCCAAACGCGCGATTATATAGATATGATCGTCAAGGATTTTGTTGAACTGCACGGCGACCGGCGTTTTGGCGATGATCGGGCCGTCGTTACCGGCACAGGCCGTATCGGCGGCCATAAGGTCATGCTGATTGGCCACCACAAGGGCCGCGATACCAAGGAAAAAATAGGCTGCCAATTCGGCTGCGCCAATCCGGAAGGCTACCGCAAAGCACTGTTGAAAATGCAGTTTGCCGCCAAATTCGGCCTGCCCGTAGTTACGCTCATTGATACGGCCGGAGCCTACCCCGGCATCGGCTCTGAAGAGCGCGGCGTGGCCGAGGCCATCGCGGTCAATCTGCGGGAAATGTCCAGTCTGCCCACTCCCGTAGCCTGCATTGTCATTGGTGAAGGTGGATCGGGCGGAGCCTTGGGCATCGGCGTGGGCGATCGCACGGCCATGCTGCAGTTTGCATGGTATTCGGTCATTTCACCAGAAGGATGCAGCGGCATTTTGTGGAAAGACTCACAAAATGCTCCGGATGCGGCTGCCGCTCTCAAGCTCACCAGCGAGGCTCTTAAAAAGCTGGGCGTAATCGACGAAATCATCAAAGAGCCACTGGGTGGTGCTCATCGCAATCCACGAGCCGCGGCGGATAGCTTGGAACGTTTTATCGACCGCACCCTGCGCGAACTCCGTGCCATCCCCCTGGACACCCTGCTGGAACAACGCTACCAGCGAATCCGATGTCTTGGAACACAAGCCATAGCGGCAGGCTAAAGCCGTTGGAACCAGATGATTGGCCGGGCACGCCGATGCTTGCCATGCGATGCCAATCCATCTGAATTATTTGGAGTAACCCATACCATGATGAATCAGGCCACTCTCGCGGCACGGATTAAGGCTACTGCTTATCTGGAAGGCGATTTTACCCTGCGCTCGGGGAAAAAATCCAAATATTATATGGATAAGTATCTGTTTGAAACCCAGCCGGATATTCTTGCCGCCCTTGGCACGCGGCTGGCCGCCCACTGCACCACCGCCACCAAACGCATGGCCGGCGCTGAACTGGGCGGGGTGGCTCTGGCGGCCGCAGCATCTTTGGCGGCCGGGCTGCCGTTTTTTATTGTCCGCAATTCAAAAAAAGACTATGGCACCTCCAAACTCATTGAAGGTCTGCTGCTGCCAGGTGAGCACGTACTGCTGGTGGAGGATATCGCCACCACCGGCGGACAGGTGCTGGAAGCGGCTAAAGTCATTCAAGCTGCGGGGGCAACGGTGGAAAAAATTGTCGCCGTGATTGACCGCCAGGAAGGTGCCCGCGAAAACATTTCCAACGCCGGCTTCATCTTTGAAGCCCTGCTCACCAAACAAGATCTGGGAATTTAAGCCAGCAGCGCCGCAGGCGAACCAACCGGATTTCATCCGTGAGGCCCGTATGCCACAACCGCATTCGTCATCGCAACACCACGCCCGCCGACTGGTGCTCACCGTGCTCAAGCTCGCCATTGCCGTACTTGGGCTGTGGTGGGTGCTTGGGCAAATATCCTGGCACGACACTGCCGTGATTGCCAGGGGCCAGACGGTGCGTGCGGCCGTATTCATGCGTGCTACCCGACTGCCTGTCATCTCCCGCACACCGCGCACCGTCATCGTACGCCTGACCGGTCAGAAAATTCAGGTCAAACTCCCATCCGGCAAGATCGTCACCGCTGATGCCACCAGGTATCCCATCATGTTTCCCCGGCAACTCATGTTGCCTGTAAGCTACCTGGCTAAAGCCGGCGGCCATCCGGAAATCGAAGCAGGTCTGCATTCTCTTATTGTACGGGCCAACGGCTGGTTGTTGTTGGCTGCACTGATCATCGTGGGAATTCCATTTTTTCTGACCGCCTGGCGCTGGCAACTGCTGATGAGCGTGCAGAACATGCACCTTTCCTATGCCCAATGCCTTCGCCTGAATTTCGTCGGCCAGTTTTATTCCACCTTTTTGCCGGGTACCACCAGTGGAGATCTGGTGAAAATACTTTATACCGCCCGTGTCACCGGCCAAACCACCCAAAGTGCCGTGACCGTGCTGCTGGACCGTGTCATTGGCCTGGTCGGCCTGGTGATGGTAGCCGGCATCGCAGCCACCATACAGTTGATGGTCAATTCAGCATCATCCGCCGGCCCATTCAGCATCGCAACCGGTACCGGAAGCGACCCGGTTTTACTGCGTGTGGTACTGCTGACCGGCAGTTTGCTTGCGGCGACCCTTGTCGGCTGCATCCTGTATTTTTCAGCCCGGTTGCGGCGGCGGTTGGGCATAGATGCCATCCTGAACCGCCTGCCACTGCCCGAATTCATCAAGCATGCCGATCGCTCGTTGCTGGCTTACCGCAATCACCTGGGCCTGGTTGCCGGTACATTTGGCCTCAGCTTGATTTCACAAAGCGTGCTACCGCTGGCCGGATTTCTGGCGGGACGCGCCTTTGGCATGCACGCGTCATTTGGCTGGTTCATGGCCTACATTCCGCTGGCCGCCCTGGCCGCAAGCCTGCCCATTATGCCCCCGCAGGGCATCGGCGTTACCGAGGCGATTTTGCTGCACTTTTTTGTTACCCGCGGCGTGGATACCGCCAGCCAGTCTTTTGCCTTGGCCCAAGCCATCCGCTTTTTACCCATAGCCTGGAACCTCCTCGGTGCGTATTGGGTGGTTCGTGGAAAATTTCATCGCCCCACGCCCACGGAAGTTCAAATTATTGAATCAGATCTGCCGATACCGACCACAGCCCCGTGTACAGAATAACACGTGAGACAGCCTCTTCCCCCCGCTTTTCCAACGCCCCCATTTACTCCTGTGGTTGGGGTAAATCGCGGATAAATTCCACCAACTGCGCGGAACTGGGGCTGATCGCGGTCCGCACATAAAAGCCGCTGGTGGCCGTGCCCATGCACAAAGATTCCGCCAGACTCAATCCCAACAACTGCCCCGAAACAAAACCCGCATTAAAATGATCA
>JAJZCR010000138.1 GCA_021851715.1 Planctomycetota bacterium | reverse complement strand
ATCACGATAAGCCGCTTGGCCACGCTATAACGCACCAACTTACAACGAATTGGCACCGCTGCAGCCTTCGGCTCCATGAGCCAATCCGATTTTGTGAATTTTAGGGCGCGACAACGCAACCGGCTCTTGCCGGTGCCTTTCTGGGCCGGGGCTCTGCGGCATGTTCGCATCGGCGGTTGCACGCTATACTCCACCGGCGTCGGCATGGTTGGCCGGCGATTCATTGGCGCTGCCGATGATTTTTCAGGAGTGCCCTCAATGGCTTTAAAATCCATCAAACGCCCCATGATGATTATTGTCCGTGATGGCTGGGGCGAAAACCCCCATCCGGAAATGGATGCGTGTAACGCCGTCAAGCTGGCCCGCCACCCCGTTGATGATCGGCTGATGCAAAATTATCCCAATGTACTCATCCACACCAGTGGCGAATGGGTGGGCCTGCCCGCCGGGGTCATGGGCAACAGCGAAGTGGGCCATCAGAACATCGGGGCAGGGCGAATTGTCGACCAGGAAACCATGCGCATCACCCGCAGAATTCGTGACGGCAGTTTTTTTACCTTGCCGGCCCTGACCGGTGCTTTTGCCCATGCCGCCAACACCGGTGGACGGGTGCATATTTTGGGGCTCTGTTCCGATGGCCGGGTGCATAGCGATCTGGAACACGCCTACGCCATTCTGGAACTGGGGCGAAAGCTGAACTTTCCCGGCCAGCAGGTATTCGTTCACGCCATTACGGACGGCCGTGACACCCCGCCGCAAAGCGGCAAGGGATTTCTGGCCGCCCTGGAAGCTAAAACCCGCGAACTGGGGATTGGCCGCATTGCCAGCGTGGTGGGCCGATATTACGCCATGGACCGCGACAACCGGTGGGATCGCGTGGAAAAAGCTTATGACCTGTTGACCAACCGTGTGGGTGCCCGCTGGGCCACCGCCCAGGAAGCTTTGGCCAACTACTATGCCAACGCCAGCGAACCTTCCCAGTCTGGTGATGAATTTGTGCTGCCCAGCGTGATTGACGGCCCCGGCGATGGTGCCGTCAAGGATGGAGATGCGGTGATTTTCTTCAATTATCGCGGCGACCGGCCACGCGAAATCACCAAGGCGTTTACGTATTCGGACGAACAATTCCGCCAGCAGCCCAACGGCGGCTTCCGGCGAAAAGTGCAGCCGGGCAATTTATATTTTGCCACCATGACGGCCTACGAAGAAGGCCTGCCGGTGCAGGTCATTTTTCCCAAGCCCCAAAAAATGCGTGCCATTTTGGGCATGCACCTGGCGGACCTGGGGTTAAGCCAGTTTCGATCGGCCGAGACGGAAAAATTTCCGCATGTCACCTTCTTTTTTAACGATTATCGGGAGCCGCCGTTTACCCATGAAGACAGGCAAATGGCTCCCAGCCCCAAGGTAACCACGTACGATCAAAAGCCGGAAATGAGCGCCCCCGAAGTAACGCAGATCATTTTGCCCGAGTTGGATCGCGGCACCCACGATTTTTACGTGCTCAATTTTGCCAATGGCGACATGGTGGGCCACACCGGTAACTTACGTGCCGCCATTACCGCCGTGGAAACCGTGGACCAATGCGTGGGCCGTGTGCTTGATAAACTCCAGAGTGTCGGCGGAGTGGCCATCGTCACCGCCGATCATGGCAATTGCGAACAGATGTGGGATTTTGCCAATAACTGTCCGCATACCAGCCACACCACGTATGATGTGCGGGCGATTGTGGTGGATGACCGCTTCAAGGGAACAAAACTGCGCCCGGGCGGATGCCTGGCCGACCTGGCCCCCACCGCCCTCCAGATGATGGGCCTGCCCCAGCCCAAAGAAATGACCGGCCAATCCCTGCTGAATGGATAGACCGCCGACCAGCCCTTGGCAGGCGACAGTCTTATGGCACGCAGGCCGCAATTCCGGTCGCAGTCTCGGGGCGGCAGCCCTTTATCCGGGAGATACTCCCGCGGCTTGCAACGCCGCACGCAATTCCCTGGCCACGAGGTCGGCGACATTTTCTTTTTCGCCGAAGAAGTTTTTGGTCAAGCCGAACGCCAGGCCGATTGTGGGATCGGCAAATCCAACCGAGCCTCCATAACCACTGAATCCGAACGCGGCGGAGGTTGAACCATAAATCGAATCTCCTCCGCCAAGACGATAGCCCAAACCCCAGTCTTTCGGCTGATCATCGCCAATGGACAAGGGTGGCCGCTGCATTTGCGTGGCCATGGCAACGCGGCTCGCCGGGAGCAACTCCACCCCATCCACGCCACCGGGCAGCAATCCGGCATAATGCCGGGCGATGGCATGCGCCGTCATGATGGCGTTGCTGGCGGGAACACACGCCCGGCGGGCCTCCGGTTGATTCATCCAACTGGATAGCGGACACATCCAGTTGGGAATCGCCAGGTTCTCCACCGCCGGCGGCTGCCAGCCGGGTTCCTCCAGCGTCACCACGCGCCCTTCAACCGCGGCTGGAATTCCCATGTACATACCATTTATTTTCAGCGGCTGGCAAATTTCCTCCTGAATCAACTGCCCAAAGGGCTTGCCGGTGACGCGGCAGGCCACCTCCCCAAGAATCCACCCGCTGGTGATGGCGTGATACTCAATACGTGTTCCTGGCGGCCACAACAGTGGCAGCGCCGCCACCGCCCGGCACATCGTGTCCCAGTTGTGCAACTCGGCAAAGCCTATGCCCGTGGGCATGTTCGGAATACCCGCCGTGTGATACAACGCCTCTCCGATGGTGATGGCACCTTTGCCGTGGGCGGCAAATTCCGGCCACACCTGGGCAATCGGCTGATCATAGGAAATCCGGCCCCGCTGGGCCAAACGGTGAATCACGGTGGCCAACATGGCCTTGCCGGTGGAAAACACCGGAAACAAGGTGTCGGCGGAAACGCGGCGACCACTGCCGGCATCGAGCGTTCCGGCCCAGGCATTCACCAGCAGTTTGCCGTTGACATAGGCCGCCAATTGCAAGCCGCGTTGCCCGCCATCGGTGGTCAGCCGATTGAGCAGCAATTGCATCTTTTCCTGAATGGTCATCAATACCCTTTCTCATGGTGCCGGCCGTGTGTGGCCCGAACTATTTCCAGTGCCCATCACCGAAACCGCAGGCCACCTGGCCTGGACGACCATAGTTTTACGGTAAAGCGGAGGTTTCACAAGCATACAAGGCCCATCACCATTCCCCGGGTTACAAGCCGCCCGGAACTTTATATAATTGAATCAGGATAGTAACCAGGTACATGCAGGTATTACATTATGGCTCGTCGCCAACAATCGCCCATCAAAAAAAGACATAAGCATATTGCCCCCGCCCCGGCACCGATTTTATCCACCCCGATCTCTCCCCCACGGCCAAACCCGGCGGAATTGAAAATTGTTTTCTGGCCGACGCCGGTTCTCACCCATCGCGCCAAACCGGTGGAACAAATTGATGACTGGCTGCGGCAAGTCAGCCGGCGCATGATGGAATTGATGGAAAAGCACAAAGGCGTGGGTCTGGCCGGGCCACAGGTGGGTCTACCGCTGCGCTTGTTTGTGATGGCTGAAACCGGCAAAGCCGCCGATGCCCGGGCGATTATCAATCCGGTCCTGGATCAGCAGGAAGGTTTTGAAGAAGCGGAGGAAGGATGTCTGTCCTTACCGGACATCCGCGGCAAAATCACCCGCTACGTAAAATTGCGCATACAAGGCCTGGATATCGCCGGCCAGCCTGTCGTGCTGCACCTGGAAGGTTTTCCCGCCCGCATTGTGCAGCATGAAACCGATCATCTGGATGGCGTGCTTATTATCGACCGCATGGCACCCCTGACCCGCCTGGCCCAGCGCAAGGCGCTTAAAGCCCTGGAAAACGCCGCCGCAAAATAAGCCGCGCCCGCCGTCGCAGCCCCCCTGACTCGTGTTGGCATCGCCCCCGCCTCGGCTTTTAACGGATGTTTTAAGCCAGGCTGCCGCGGCGCTGGGGCGCCCCGGACCGGTAACCATTGCCAGGTCCCCACAAGCCGGGATCGGCGGCAGGTCTGATCCCTCAATGCCCGCACAAACGCCTTGGGACCCGGAGGGCGCATTGGCTGGTTTTGAATCGCCCGTTGACAGCATGTTTTAAGGTGATGTGCTGTTCTTTATGTACGAATATATACCACACATGCGACAAGACTTTTGAGAACCGCTAACGTGTGCAGATACGGCGCAGGAATTTTGGCGGCCCTCCAATAAAAAGACCCGGGCGAATCTTTCGATTCACCCGGGTCATAAATCCGGCACTGACCTACTCTCGCACTGTTGAGCACTACCATCGGCCGTCAGGGCTTTACGGTGCTGTTCGGAATGGGAAGCTGTGTTACCCCTGACGCAAAGGCACCGGAAATCCGGAAGGATCGGTTTCCCGATCCTTCCAGGGAATTCGCCGTTCGTGGCGAATGAAGATTGCGTGATGGGCCAAGACTCACAATCAAGAGCACTAGAGTTACTTTAAAGGTGGCGATGACAACTGTGACTTCGATCGACGACGATTGAAAATCAAAGTGGTCAAGCCGATCGCCTGTTAGTACCGGTCAGCTCAATACGTTACCGCACTTACACTTCCGGCCTATCAACCAGCTAGTCTAGCTGGAGGCTGATGGGGACGTCTCATCTTGAGGGAGGTTTCACGCTTAGATGCTTTCAGCGTTTATCCTGTCCGGACATAGCTACCCAACTGTGCCCCTAGCGGGGCAATTGGTATACCAGGGGTCCGTCCATCCTAATCCTCTCGTACTAGGGATGAGTCCTCTTCAAACGTCCTGCGCCCACGGCAGATAGGGACCGACCTGGCTCACGCCGGTCTGAACCCAGCTCGCGTACCGCTTTAATTGGCGAACAGCCAAACCCTTGGGACCGCCTTCAGCCCCAGGATGCGATGAGCCG
>JAJZCR010000012.1 GCA_021851715.1 Planctomycetota bacterium | reverse complement strand
GATGTGGCAATTTCTTTTGGTAGTCGGCAGCGCCGGTACGCACCCCCTGCCGCCAGTGAGTTACGCAATACCACTTTGGGCGTACGCTCTGTTCCTGCAGGCGGCCTTGGCTGCGGCGGCCCTTGCGGCGGCGTGGTGGCTCGGCTTGGTCGAGAAAGAGCTGAATAGCACAACGCGAGAGATTTGGAGGCTTGCCGATGAAGTGAGATCGAGGAGTGTCAAGTGATCGGCCACGGCGACTTCGTTAGCATCTTGACCAGATGGATGCAGACAGGCGAAGTATGGGGTCTGTTTGCTGGTGTGACTCGGGTGTGGTCAGCCGCGCGTCGGCTGCGCGCAGCGCGGGAGGAGCTTTCCCGGGCAATTCAGGGCCAAGGGCCGCCGGACGGGAGCAGCCCGGCAAATCCGCCGACCTGAAATGCGGCCGAATGGCTCAGACGCGCGGGCTGGGAACGGGGATAATGGGTTTTTATGGTCGTTATTGGCGAAACAATTGTGGACTGTGAACCGGGGCGAGACCAACGGTCGCGGCTTTCTGGGCGTGGCGGGCAAGCTCGCGCGGGCTGGCACCTCGACAACGGGGGGCAGGTCACGGGCGTGGGCGGCGGTGTCGAGGTATCAAACAAATGCAGGAAATGCGAGAGTACCCTCCATGGTGAGTTCACGGTTTCGGTGGACTCATCCTTTAGTTTCTTTTATGTCGGCGGTTTTTGGACGGTTGACATTGCGTCCTACGAGTGGCCGCACGGGCCTTGGCACTGGGATCTAACGGCCTCGGGCGGCATAGGCCCCGGGACGGGCGCGGGCGCTCAGGTCGTGATCGCGGGGAGTTGGAGCGGCAGCGGGTCATGGGTGCTGTCATGATGCGGAGCATTTTAATGGCAGGGTTCCTTGGCTGGAGGGCCCTTGTGCGGCGAGGGGTGCCAGCGCCGGCTGGCGTCGCTATCGCAGCCGTCGTGCTGGCAGCGCTGGGCGGTTGTGTGCGCCATAGAGAAGCGAAGGCGGGCCCTTGGACAGTGGCAGCGCTGCCCCGCCCGTATTACGGTCTCGTGGCAGTCGGCATTGGGCAACGCGTGTTCATGGCTAACGGCCTGGTTCGCCTGAGCGTTGCGGACGTTACGCGACGGGTCGACATCCTTAACGTGGGCAGCGGCCAGTGGTCTGTGGCGAGATTGTCGCAGCCCCGGCGCAATATGGCCGGGGCTGCGGTTGGCAGCTACGTTGTATTTGTCGGGGGCTCTGGCAGCAGGGGCAACTCTTCCCGGCGGATCGACGTATGCGACGTGGCCACGGGTAAATGGTCAACCGCGCAGCTGCCGTATGCCTTGGACTCGCCCGCTGCGGTCGGCATAGGCAAGCTGGCGATCATCGCAGGCGGGTATGGCGGGCGGGACAACTCGTTTAGCGACGCCGTCTACTTCTTCAACCCGGCCACGGGCACCCTACGGCGCGGCGGGCGGCTGTCCCAGGCTCGCACGGGCATGGCGGCAACGGTGGTGGGGCATTATGCGCTCTTTGGTGGGGGGAGTAGTGGGACGGGCTTCAGCGACGTGGTCGATATTTGGAACTCCAAGACCGGCGAGTGGTCGGCCGCGAGGCTCTCGGTGCCCCGGGATATGCTCGCGGCAACTAGCGTTGGTGACATGGCGCTGTTTGCAGGGGGCGATTGCGCGACGGGAAATGGGGCCAGCGCCGCGGTCGACATCTTCCACGCCGCCACCGAGAAATGGACCACGGCGCGGCTATCGCAGCCACGATTTAACTTAGCCGCAACGAGCGTGGGCCGCTACGCGATTTTCGCCGGCGGCTGCGGGCCCAACGGCACCGACAGCCGCGTCGTGGATATTTTTGACAGTAAAAATGGCAAGTGGTCCACCGCGCGGCTTTCTCAGGCACGCAATGATCCGGCCGCAGCAACGGCCGGGGGCGAGGCGATTTTCGCGGGCGGCATCACCCGCGGCGGCAAGCCCAGCGCCGTGGTGGACATTTTCCGGCCAGCCAAGTGACTTCCCCACGCTTGCGGGGCTCGGCGCGGTGGAATGCACGAATGGCGCTCCCTGAAGCAGTTTGTCCTTTGGGCCGGCGTAAGTTGGGCAAACCATTCGGGGCCGCCCGCAATTGGGTTGGCAAATCGACGGTGGGCCTGATGATGGCAGTTGATGCAATGCAACGCGGTTTTATAATGGGCATCGTATGGTAGCACTGAATGAAACAGCTTTGGAATCCGGACCGCGGCCGGCGGCGAGGGCCTGCCGCGTGGCGGCCGGGCCGGATAAGGGAAAGTCGTTCAGCTATGCGGCGTGGGGGCAAACATTCTACTGGGGCTGGACAGCCCGGGGCAATCCGGCTGGCGTTCAGGTAACGCGGTGGGTTGAGGGCGCAGCGAGCGCCGGGAACGCGGCTCAGCAGACGGTGGTGGTCAACCGCGTAGGCCTTTCACCGTTGCCCGGTGGAATATCCTGGCCCGGTGGAATACCCTGGTGAAGGCGTAGGTTTTCCTTGCCGAGCTTGAGGGTCTTTATGTTAGGTCGTACCACGGGTCGGTCGGTGGCGGACCATGCCCTCAACATTGCTGGCTGGCTCTTGGCCGCCGGCGAGGCGATCTGCCTGTGTGCGGCTATAGGGCTGGGTTTAGCAAGAATTGGTTTTTGGCCGCTACGCCAGTTCCGGGCGGTAGCCGGTTTCGGCACCGCGCTCTGGGCCGCCGGTTGGGTCGCAGCGGGGCTTGCGGCCGTGGCGGGGTCGCTGGCCGTGATCCTGGTTCTGGTTCGGAAGCCAGTTGCTGCCCCGTACTGGATTTGCCTACGGTTAGGGTTGCTGATGGCGTTGGCGACCGAGGTGCTGCTCTTCGCCCACGAGGTTCTGGTGCGGTGGGCATCGTTCGCCGAGCGTTTGCGCTGATGCCCATCCCCAAGGAGCATCGAGATGGCCGACCTAGATTCTCAAAGAACCGGGGCAGCCGAGGTTGCCTGTGCGGTGGCAACGGCGGTAGGCTTTTACGTTGCTATCCCGTTCATGCTCCGGGTACACGGCATGTTGGATTCCCCCGGATTTTTCGCATGGTGGCGGTGGGCGGTGGCTCTGCGCGCCTTCGCCATAGGCGGCATTGCGCTTTCCTGCCAGATTGCGGTACTGGTGTGGTCGCGGCGTCACGGGTTCCGAGGCGACCTGGTCAAGTTGACGCTCTATGCCTCTGTCTATTGGCTATTGTCGGGCGGACTGGGGTCGGGCCTATATGGTTCATCACGCGTTTATTCGCTGCGAATGTATTTAGGTCGGTATGGTCTGGCGGGGCCGGTTTGGGCGGCTCGGCATCGGCATGCCCGAGCTAACGCGGCGTCCCCCCCGGACCTAAAAATCAGTCCCAGGAACGGTGGACCAGCAAATGGGCCTGGTGGCCGGAAAAGATGACCCCTGCAGGGACCGAAACGGGGATTGCACCAAGGAAAGCTTGTGAAAGGAGAAAGCGATGGGAAGTAACTGTGCATGAAGTGGAAACCTTTCATGGCGGACCCTGCGGGTTGCAGCAAGCAATTTTGGCGGTTGATGCAATGCATCGCGGGTCTATAATGAGTTTATTATGGTAGCGTTGAATGAAACAACTTCGGAGCTTGGGCCGCGGCGGGCGGCGCGAGGGGGCGTGGCCGCCGCTACCTACCCCCAAGGTGGCACGGGCATTCCGTCCGGTACAACCAATTATTTGTACTACACGAGTTCGTGGCAATTGATCGAGGTGCGAACCAGTGAGACCGCCAATGACCTGTTCCCGTGGACGTGGATCTACTTTTAATGAGAGGAAACACGATGCTGCTGACTGACAGGCAAGGAGTTGTGGGATGCGGCCGTTCCGGTCCGGGGCACGCGTGGCCAGCAAAATGGGTTGTCGCAATTTTTCTAGTTCTGGCCAACTCCAAGGCCCAGGCAGTATCTGTTACGTCGTTCGTTTTGGTAAAAGTCGAGAGTGTCAAAATCGCTGTGATCCGCCAGAGTGCGGCCCCCGCGCCGTTCGAGGTTATTTACCGCCTTAATTCGAAGGTGCTCTACTCAGCCAATCCGGTATTCAAGGCTGGGAAGACCATACGTATTTATGCTCGCAGAACGCAGCCGTTTCTGGGGCATTTTGCGGGTCCGCGGATACTGCCGCCGGTAGCACTCCCCGGGATTGATCTGGTCATGCCGGTAATCTGGTTCCGCCATGAATGGGAATACGACGCGAGTTGGCAGGCATTTTCCGCGTTCCGGATCGGAATTCGGTCGGCCCCGATGCCGGTCGCCAAGGGCGACGTGCCAGCTTTAATTAGGGCGCTGAAGGCCCTGAGGGCACGGCGGAATTTCCTTCCGGCAACCCTTTTCCCCAGCCCCGCTGATGGTGCCGAAAAGACGCGCAAGGCAGCCAAGATAGACGCGGATGGGAGGAAACTGCTGGCAAGCCAAAATTATTTTCTTTGGGCGCTGGGGGCCTACGAGACCGTGGCCTTCGGCAGCCGCGCGGAAACCATCGGGCTTCTGCGGCTGCTGCTGAAGACCCGGCCTCCCGCCGCTCGGATGCGGGCGCAGCTTCATCTGCCAAAGGCAACTGAAACGATAAGGCCCGTCTTGTCGCTTCGGAGAGCAACGTGGCTGGCTTATCTCCTCTCGCGGCCGCTTGTGCCGCGCAAGAACCGGTTGCCGGCCAGCGTGATAACGGCGTATTTCTTCCATTTTCTGCGGATTTACGAGGCCCCGGATAAGGGCAGCTACATTCCGATGTCGCCATCGGGTTTCGGGCTGCCCCGAATTCCGCAAGCGGAGATCCCAAAAAAGCGATGTCGGAACCAATAATATGACCGAAGTCTCATCCAACATTTATGACAATGGCTCTGTGGGTGATGGCAACCTCACCGAAACCATCGCCTACCCCGATGGCAACGCCGGTACCAATGCCGTCGGCACCGCACGTGTTACCTTGATGAATTACGACTGGCGTGATCGGCTGGTGGCCAGCCAAACCGGCCCCTTGAGTTCCACCGGCAGCCCGGTTCAGGCGGCGGGCAGCGGCAGCTACGCCACCGTAAGCCTGTATTCTGATGGCGGGCTGATCGGGTCGGATACGTTGCTGGCGCAGTCCTCGTGGAGCGACAGCAGTCCGCCAGGAGTGTCGGTGTTCTGGGTCGGGTTGGCCCTGCCTTATACGGACACTGAGCCCCTGACGCTTAACAATTACACCATTACCGGTCCACTGGGGTCCGCACCGTGGAACGATGGCCTTTTCCAAGAGCTTAATCAGGCATCGCTGGGGACTTTGGATTCCGGAGATGGCTATGTGCCAGGATCGTGAACACACGCCGGACGGCCGGGACACACACGGTACCCACGCCGGGCCGAAGGACAGCAGGCTGCCGGACGTGGTGGAGTACACCAAATGCATATCGATGCTAAGGCCATACGGGTCGTCTTGGGCATAATCATGGTTTCGGGGCTACCGGTCGCGCCATCCTTACACGTGGCGATCGCGGCCGCGTCTCCTCGCGTGGATGCCCTCGATGCGTTGCGCTCCAGCGCCCGGGCCGGCGACGCCACGGCCCAGTTTCGGTTAGGGCTGGCCTATGAGCATGGCTTCGGGGTCGCGCGTAGCATGACCCGCGCGGCGTTTTGGTACAGCAAATCTGCTGCGCAGGGGGACGCAGCCGCGGAGTGCAATCTGGGCACGCTGTTCAGTGGGGGACTTGGGGTGCGGCGAGACGACAAAAGGGCTGCGATCTTATATCGGAGGGCGGCGCTACAGGGAAACGTTGCTGCTGAATATAATTTAGGCATGTGTTACGTGCGAGGAAAGGGCGTAGCGTCGGACCGAAAGCTCGGGTTCACGTGGCTCGAAAGAGCTGCAAGCGGGGGCTACAGCCGCGCGCAGAACAGCTTGGGTGTGCTCTACCAATCGGGTTGTGGGGGTCGAAAAAATTATGAAAAGGCGGCCGCGTGGTTCCGTCGCGCCGCCCTAAAGGGAAATTCGGCTGCAGAAGTTAATCTTGGGTTTCTGTATGAGATCGGCTGTGGCTTGCGCAGGGATTATGCCAAGGCCGCTGCCTGGTATCGCTTGGCGGCTATTCAAAATTTCGCGTCCGGTGAATACAACCTGGGGCTGTTATACGAGCACGGATTTGGCGTGCCACGCGACTATGGCCGCGCAATGGCCTGGCTCCGGAGGGCTGCCCGTGGTGGCGTAACACGGGCGATGACATCCATCGGATTACTTTATTATAGAGGCCTCGGTGTACAGAAGAGCCTTGCCAGGGCCAAAGCGTGGTTTGAAAAGGCGGCCAAGGCGGGCGATCCGCGGGCGAAGCAGGAATTGATCAAGTGTAGAGCGGGGCCGGCGACGCAGAAATGAGGAACTGAAATGGGTTGCCAAATCGATACCGCTTACAACAATCAGGGCCTGGCGTATTTGCTCACCGGCCCGCCACGGGTGCTGGTGCATGGGCCGGTGGAGCGGCAGATTTTTGCGGACGTGCTCTGGGCGTTGTCCGGGCTTGGGCTGGGGCCGATATGGCCGTCGTCTTTTTCTCGTGCGCGTTGGTTGCGTTCGGTATTGGCACGTTTGCTCTTAGTATGTTGCTCGGCCCGTACTGAGGAAAGCGAGGGCGTTTTTCATTAAGGAATTCTTTTGCAGTGGGGCCATGGCATAAAAAGCGGGAAGCGGTCAAGCGGCTTATGTTGATCCCCCAGTTTCATCTTTCGGCAGCGCCGGAGCCAGGAAATTCGATCGTAGTGCGGCCGTCCATAGCCAGATTGGCCAGAGTATCCGCCCGCGAATTATTTTCCCGATACCAATGACTGATGGACCACTTGGGTATCTTCTCCAGCAGCCCCATGGCCTGCTGATAGAGCGGGCGGATGTCCGGGCTTTTCACACGGTACTGGCCCTGAATTTGGCGGACCACCAACTGGCTGTCCGCACGAATGACCAACTCGCTTGCTCCGAGTTTAACGGCTGCGGCCACACCGCGGATGAGGGCGGTGTACTCGGCGAAGTTGTTGGTGTGGTGGCCCAGAAATTCTGCCAGTTCATAGATCGTTTTGCCTTCTGGCGTGGTAAGAGTAACGCCTATGCCCGCCGGTCCGGGATTGCCGCGAGAACCACCATCAAATTGCAGCAAGAGTTTGCGGGAGCGATTATCATCCATGAATAAGCACCGTCAAAATAGTGTGGGCGAGGAAAGTAGCTCAGGCACGATGTTCCACGGTGCGAATTTTTTCCTGAGCCAGTGTTTCGGGCAGGTACAAAATCCGGTTGCAGGCGTTGCATCGCCGGATCTCATCGCGGCCGCGCAATTGATTCACGTCTTCCATATTCAGAGCCATGAAGCAGCCCCCGCAACTGATGTTCTCCAGATCATCGTCGTCAAATTCGACCGGGGCCATGGCATCACCGGGATATTTAAGCCGCAGCCGATCATATTGCTTAAGAGCTTCAGTCGGTACTTTGGCCGCGTCGCCGCTGCGCAGAGCGTTGAGTCTTTCGATATGGCCGCGGAGTTCCGCAGCGCGAGCTTCACTTTCACCCTGGGCCGTCGCTAAAAGTCCCTGTTGCAAGGTCAACTGCTGCCGGGTGACGACGATGGCCGCCTGATCCTTTTCGAGTTTTTCCATATTCTCAAGCATGGCGGCTTCCAATTTGCTGACTTCGGCCTTATCGGCTGAAATCTGCACCAGAATGGCCGAATATTCTTTATTGGTCTTGGTACTATTGAGAGTCTCGCGCATTTTTTCGATATGGGCCTGGCGCGTTTTAAGATCCAGATCCTGGGCACCAATGGCCGCCTGCAGTTTCAGCGAGGCCGCTTCCTGTTGGGCGATATCCGCGGCGATGGTCTCGATTTTAGCTTCCAACGCGACCTGGTCCTTTAAGAGTGCATCCAAGGCCAGTTGGTATTCGTGAAGCTCGCGATCAATACGAAACAAAACCAATAAAGATGGAATCGTAACAAAAGACGCCATCATGTCACCTCCAGTCTAAAAAAACATACTAGCATGAGATTTCGTTTCACGCCACCCGGCGGCCGAGGATCACTGGGCCGTGCCCCCAGGTCTGGATAAAGATCTTTCTCGTGCGGTCTGCACTTGGCATTTGCGCTGCGTCCGCGTACCTTACGCATTACTTTATGGAGAGAATTCCATGTTGGCTAAGGTTCACAGTTTCGTCCTGCAGGGCATAGATGCCATCCGCTGTGAAGTGGAGGTGAATCTGGCCCCAAGGGAATATGGTGATCCGTTGATTGTGGGCCTTGCGGATAAGGCCGTCAGCGAATCTTTGGACCGCATTCATACGGCCATGGTGAACAGCGGCTACCGGTTTCCACAAGAGCGATTGCTGGTGAATTTGGCCCCGGCGGATATTAAAAAGGAAGGCAGCGCATTGGAACTGCCCATTGCGCTGGGCGTGCTTCATGCCGCGAAAGTTGTTCAGGGAGATAACTATAAAAAATATCTGGTGGCGGGGGAGCTTGCTCTGGATGGTTCGGTACGGCCTATTAAAGGTGCGCTTTCCATGGCCATGCTGGCAGCGGAATGCAAACTCGCCGGCATTCTGCTGCCTACCGCCAATGCCCGTGAGGCCGCCGTGGTGCCCGACATTGACGTTTACGCCATTGACAGCTTGACCACGCTGGTCGGCTTTCTCAATGGGCAACTGCCGTTGGAACCCGAGCAGGTTGACGAAGCGGAAGCGAACCCGTCGGAAGCCAGCGGTGAAGTCGATTTTGCGGATGTACGCGGCCAGGAACTGGCCAAGCGGGCCTTGACCATTGCGGCCGCAGGACGGCATAACTTGCTGCTGTTGGGGCCGCCCGGTGCGGGCAAGACCATGCTTTGCCAGCGTCTGCCGACCATTCTGCCGCCGCTGACACGGCAGGAGGCCCTGGAGACCTCGCGGGTGTATTCCGCCTGCGGTCTTTTACCGCGTGGAGCCAGTCTGCTGCGGATCCGTCCGGTGCGCATGCCGCACCATACCGCCAGTGGCGCGGCCCTGATCGGGGGAGGCAGTATTCCACGGCCGGGCGAAGTATCACTGGCGCATCACGGAGTTTTGTTTTTAGATGAGCTGCCGGAATTTTCCCGCCATGTTCTGGAAATGCTGCGGCAACCATTGGAGTCCGGAATGGTGACTATTGCACGGTCGCATTCCAGCGTGAGTTTCCCGGCGCGATTTATGCTGGTGGCGGCGATGAATCCATCGGCCAGCGGAAAAGGAACCTTGGACCGTCGCAATGCCAAGGCTACCGACCTAGCGGCGATGGATCGCTATATGAGCAAGCTTTCCGGTCCGTTGCTGGACCGCATCGATATTCATCTGGAGGTTCCCGCAGTCACGTATCGTGATTTAACCAGTAAAGCGGCGGGCACTTCATCCACCCAGATGCGGACTCAGGTGGAGAACGCCCGCCGGGTGCAGGCCAAAAGATTTGGAGACGATGGCACGATGAGCAACGCCGCGATGAAAACGGGACAGCTCAAGGACTTTTGCGCTTTGGATGAAACCTCACTGCTTTTGATGAAACAGGCGATGGAAGAACTCGGCTTGAGCGCGCGGGCCTTTGACAAGGTCCGACGCGTGGCGCGTACCATTGCCGACCTGGAAGGTCAGCAAACTATTACCCCCACCCATGTGACTGAAGCAATCGGTTATCGGTTGCTGGACCGTAAATACTGACTTTGCATCCGGTTGGAACAGCCAAGGCGTCATGGATTCCGGCACCATGTGGTGGGTACTGCGCAACCATGCGGTGTTATGCTGCGGGAAATCCAGGCGGCCCATTTATCACACAGTTGCTGTGCCCGGCCATGCCGGCAAAACCGGTCGCTTGCTCGATGGCGGGGATGGCGTATACTTTCGGCGATGCCGAAGCTGTGGTTAAAAAAACAATTGTCCTGCGTGGTTGCCGTGGTGCTGATGGGACTGGCGGCTGCGCCCTGCTGGGCGAAGGCGCAAACGCCGCCGCCTGATCCAGCCACGCCCAATTGGGTATTGCAAAATGGGGTTTGGGTGCCTGTGGTGATACCGGGGCGGGTAAGTCCTCCGGCGCAAGTGGCGGACATGATTAAAGATCTGAAAACCGGCCATCCGGGCCGTGTCGTGCATCTGGCGAAAAAATGGCTGCGTCATCACAAAAAGGATCCGTTGGTGCCGCAGGTGCTGCTGTTGGAGGGAGATGCGCAAAATGCCATGGGCAACAAATATGCGGCCCTGTTTCCGTATGAAGACTTGCTGGATAATTTCCCCGCCAGCCCGCTCTATGAACCATGTTTGATGCGCGAATACAATATCGCGTGCGCATTTTTGGCGGGTTACAAGCGGCGGCTTCTGGGCATGAGAATTCTGCCGGTGTATGGTGATGCCATCCGATTGCTGCGGAGAATCCAAAATCGGCAGCGTGGTTCGCCCTTAGCGGAACTTGCAGGCATCCGCATCGCGGACTATTATTACCAAAATGCTCAGTTTCAACGGGCGCTGGCGTCGTATACCAATTTTCTTCGGCGCTATCCATACAGCCAATTTGCGGTCAAAGCGACGGTGCGCAAGGCGGAGTGTTCGCTGGGTACATTTCGCGGGGTGCGCTTTGACTTGACTCCGCTGCGCAACGCCCAGGCGGAACTGGAAAACATTGCGGAACTTTACCCGGTGCTCGCGGCCAAAATGCAGGTAAAGGCGCTGGAAGAGCGGATTTATCAGATAGAAGGCAAACGGGAACTGGAAATCGCCCGATTTTACTGGCGATTTAACCGGCCGGATTCCGCGTCCTATTACTATCGGCGGGTCATTCACGGCTGGCCCGATACTATCTGGGCTCAAAAGGCCCGTAAGGAATATGCCCGGCGTTTCAAACATTCCAAGGAGAAAAGGCCATGATGAACCTGCTTCCTGAAAATTGGCGGCGGGCTGGAATCGCGTTGGGCATGGCGCTAGCTGGGCTGGGTATCATGGCGCTGGCCGGGTGTGGGTACACCACCCGTTCCATCTATCCCACGAGTATTGCAACGGTGGCGGTGCCGGTGTTTAAGAGCAGCACGTTTCGCCGCAATCTTGAATTTGAGCTGACCGAGGCGATTGATAAAAACATTGAGGCGCGTACGCCATATAAGATCAGCGGTGAATCACATGCGGATTCAATTTTGACGGGAAAAATTGTTTCGGTGCAGGAAAATGTCCTGACCAACCGATTGCAGAATAATCTGCCACAGGAAACGCAGATCACCATCGTGGTGAATTTCACGTGGAAAGATGCGCGAACCGGCAAGGTGCTGGTCCGCCGGGTGAATTTTGCCAGGTCCAGCACGGTTGTGCCGCAAATTGGCCAGCGACTGACCGATGCCGAAAGTGCGGCCATCGATAGTTTAGCCCGCTCTATTGTGGATGAAATGCAGTTGCCTTGGTGATGGTGTCCGGCCGCGTGCCGGCCATCACAGCGGCTTGAAGATCTGGTGGCTGGGCGAATCTCGCCGGAGCACCCGGTTTGGTTTCATTTGCAGCGGGTTTGCGCCTATAATGAATCAAGGTCGCGGCGAGGAGTGATTTTCGCCGATGGCATAACACAGGACCAGAGGATTTCGATGGCAGATCAGAAAGATAACCCGCAGGATGGCAATAATGACCCAGGCTCCACGCGCCCGGGGCGCGATCCCAATAACAATCTTCGCTTCAGCCGGAGTATGCTCGCCTGGCTGGTGATTCTGGCCGTTGGGGTATTGGTGCTGCTGGTGTTGCATCCTATGGGCGGACCAGCCACCGTTGCGTACAGCAAATTTCGCCAGGAGCTTAACCAGAATAATATCGAGCAAGCGGTTGTGCATGGCAGCGGGCGCATCACCTTCAAGCTTAAAACCAGGCTGGCTGGTGAACCGGCCAACAGTCCGCTGTACATGGTAACGTATCGTCCCAAATCGACGATTGACGGTGCCGGCTGGCATCAGCTTATGGAAGACTTTAAAGGCCACGGCGTACCGACGTACAAGTCACAGCCTTCCAATCATTTGTTTTGGACTATTTTTATAGATTACGGTCCGCTGATTCTGGTGGGCATTATTATTTATTTTCTGTTTTTCCGGCACATGCGCTCGGCGGGCGGCGGCATTGGCATGCTGGGCAATTTCGGCCGGTCGCGGCATCGGCTGTTATCCAAAGAACATACCAATGTGACGTTTAACGACGTGGCGGGCATCGATGAAGCCAAGGAAGAACTGACGGAAATTGTGGAGTTTTTGCGCAATCCCAAGCGTTTTCAAAAGCTTGGCGGCCGCATTCCGCGTGGTGTTCTGCTGATTGGTTCGCCGGGTGTGGGTAAAACTCTTTTGGCCAAGGCCATTGCCGGCGAAGCGGATGTGCCGTTTTTCTCCATCAGCGGTTCGGACTTTGTGGAAATGTTTGTGGGTGTGGGAGCGTCGCGGGTACGCGATCTGTTTAAAACCGCCAAAGAAAGCTCGCCATGCATTGTATTTCTTGATGAAATTGATGCGGTGGGCCGGAGACGCGGCAACGGCTTCAGCAGCGGCGGCCATGATGAAAGAGAACAGACCCTGAACGCCATTTTGGTGGAAATGGATGGCTTTGATACCAACGATCAGGTCATCGTCATTGCCGCGACCAATCGTTCAGATGTGCTGGACCCGGCATTAACCCGTCCGGGTCGTTTCGACCGCCAGGTGACGGTGCCGTTGCCGGATATCAAGGGCCGCTACGAGATTCTCAAGGTCCACGCCAAGAAAGTGAAATTGGCGGCGGATGTGGATATGCTCAAGCTGGCCCGGCAGACTCCCATGTTCAGCGGTGCGGATTTGGCCGCGGTGATTAATGAAGCGGCTTTGATTGCGACCATGGCGAACAAAGAGGCTGTGGAAATGACGGATCTGGAAGAGGCCCGGGATAAAATTCGCTTTGGCAAGGCCCGCAAGACACGGGCCATGGACGAAGAGGACCGCATACTTACGGCGTGGCATGAGGCTGGTCATGCGGTCATTCAGTTCTTTTCGCCGCAGGCGGATCCGCTGCACAAGGTGACGATTATTCCGCGTGGTCCCTTCGGTGGTGCCACTTTTTCACTGCCTGAAAAAGATCGGTATTATCTGAGTCAGAAACATTTGTTGGCGCAACTGCGCATATTGTTTGGTGGCCGGGTGGCCGAAGAATTGTATCTTAATGAAGTGGATTCCGGCGCGGGTATGGATATTCGCCAGGCCACGGCCATAGCCCGGGAAATGGTGTGTTCTTATGGTATGAGCGAGGCCCTGGGTCCTATTCGTTTCAGTCAGGATGACGAGCAGAGCTGGATGCCACGCACCCGCGAATACAGCGAAAAAACTGCGGAGCTGATTGATTCGGAAGTTCAACGACTGATTAAAACAGCGCATCAGGAAGCCACCCAACTTCTGATTGAAAAGAAAACGGAGTTGACGAACCTGAAAGATGCCCTGCTGAAATACGAAAGCCTGGATGCCGAAGATGTAAAACGAATTATGAGCGGCCAGGCGCTCTCCAAACCTACCGTAGGAGATCTGCTGGCGGCTGAACAATTGCGTCGTGGGCCGGAAGTGCGGGGCGGCGCAGACCCGACCGCTACCGGCGCGGGGGTTGGTCCGCTGCCACAACCCGGCTGATTTTCGCATATTGGACATCATCAGATTGTCGGACGTCATTGCCGTGGCGATATACGACATTATTCAGCTAAAACCGCCGGCCGAAATATTTACCGATCGCTTATACTAGCCTTACCGCTCGCAAACGTGCGTAGACTATACTTTACGACGTGGGTAACAGACTAGAACATCTGAATTTGATTGGCCAACGCGGCTTGTTGGTTTCAGCCCCGGATAGCGCTGCGGGAATGGTCTTGTCGCGAGGCGATGGAAGACGGCCATCCTTCCCAAGTGACATCGGTGATCGTCTGGAGTGTTGGGGTGACAAGCTGGATAGTCCGCCGCTGGATGCCATGATTATCTCCGACATCCATTTGGGCTGCGAAAACTGCCAAGCCCGGCGGCTGTGTCGTCTCCTGGAAGACATGCTCGAGAAAATCAGCGCCGGTCACCCGCCGACGCGCCGCCTGATTATCAACGGCGACGTGTTTGACTCCATCGACTTTCGCCGCCTCAAAAAAACGCACTGGAAAGTGCTTTCCCTGCTGCGGCATCTCTCCGACAAAATCGAGGTGGTTTGGACCTGCGGCAATCACGATGGGCCGGCGGAAATTGTTTCGCACCTGTTGGGTGTGCAGGTGCTCAATGAATACATTCTGGAGAGCGGTGGACGGCGGATGCTGGTCATTCACGGCCATATTTTTGATGATTTTATCGATCACCACCCAGTGCTCACGTGGTTGGGCGATCAGATTTACAACGTGCTTCAACGGGTGGACCGGCGGCATTATGTGGCCCGTCTGGCTAAAGCCAAATCCAAAATATTTTTGCACTGTCTGGACAAGGTGCAGATCAGGTCGCTGGCTTACGCCGCTAAATTAGGATGCCAGGCTGTGATCTGCGGCCATACCCATCATGCGGCGGCGGTGGCGGGTCCGATTGCGTATTTCAACAGTGGATGCTGGACTGAAGTTCCCTCCACCTATCTGGAAATTGGCGGGGGGCAGGTGCGGATTTGCACTGCGGAAGATGCGGAACCTGTCACCGCGGATCCCGCACGGACTGCCCGCCACGAAGTACTGGAAGAAGCACTTAGCACGTGTTCGTCCGAGCTGCATTACGCTGCCGTGGGCGACCACGTGTGAATTCGCCACCAGCGCTTCAAGAACCACAAACTGGGTTGGCAGAGGATACGGTGCCCGCCATGAAGGGACTGGCGTTTCACCGTCGCCCGCGGCATCCCGGTGCTGCCTGCACCCTGTTGAACGACCAGCTATCCGGATATCGAAAGTCCCGCTACGCCTGGCGGAAGATGCCCTTCAGGTTGGCCATGGTTTGCGCTACATCATCGCTTTTCATCAGCGTTTCGCCGATCAGGACCGTGCGTATCCCGGCGGCAGCCAGGCGTTGCACATCCGATTTTTCACGAATGCCGCTCTCCGCCACAAGAATGGTTTTATCCTCGGCAAATTCGGCCAGCCGCAGGGAGGTGGAAAAATCGACATTGAATGTGGTCAGGTCGCGATTGTTAATGCCCAGCAGGCTGTAGCTGCGCATGGGGAATCCCATCACCGATCGCACTCGCAGCAGCGAATCCATTTCGTGAACTTCCACCAGGGCGGTTAATTTCAGTTCCGCCGCCAGAATCAGCAGGTCCGTAAGCATCGAATCGGTGAGAACCTGAGCAATCAGCAAAATTGCATCGGCCCCTGCAACGCGCGATTCCCATACCTGCCAGGGATCGATGATGAAATCCTTGCGTAACACCGGCAGGGGCACGGCCTGTCGCACCTGTTGAATATAATCCAGGCGGCCATGGAAATATTTTTCGTCCGTGAGCACACTGAGTGCATCGGCACCGGCGGCGTGGTAGGTATGGGCAATGGTCACCGGGTCAAAATCCGGCCGGATCAGACCGGCCGACGGCGAGGCCTTTTTTATTTCCGCGATCACATTGACCATGCCATGGGGTGGTTTGGTGACTGCTGAGAAAAAATTACGTACCGGTCCGGCATCTGCGGCCAGGCGTTGCAACTCCGCCAAAGGACGGCGGAGTGCACCAGCGGCTACTTCCTGCTTCTTGGTTTCGACGATCTGGTGAAGTATATTCAGTGGTAAGACCCCCTGGTACTGGTAAAAGGAGTGGCTCATCAACCATCACAGCGAACCTATTATAAGCGGAATCATTATTTTTATCTGGGTCCCCATCAGCATCTGGATGCTGTTTCACAAGCGGGTGTTTTCGGATGCGCCGCTGCTGATCAGACCCAGAGATCCCAACAAGTTCAGTATCGTGCATGTGGTGGTCGTTATTGCGGCGGTTTTTCTGATCGGAGTGCTGGGCGCACCTTTTTTATCTCATCGGTCTCACATTTCAGTGGTGGCAATGCAGCCGGCGTTCTGGCTGTTGGATTCCACATGGCGTCTGATCACGATTGCCCTGGTGCTGACGTTTGCGGCGACGGCCTGCCAGGGGGGCATTCAGGGTGTGGGGATGAAGTCTGGGGGGTCCGTTTGGCGCGGCATTCTCATCGGATTAGGAGCCATTGCGGTTGCATGGCCCCTGGTATTTTTAGGCGATGTCATATCCGTGACGGTGGAAAAGGCATTGTGGCACCGCAACGCGCCGCAGAATTCCCTGCTGAAGGCGGTGCAGCATCATCCCGCGCCGGAAATTCTGGCACTCATGACGTTTAGCCTGTGCGTACTGGCACCGCTGTCAGAGGAATTATTTTTTCGAGGCCTGGTGCAAAGTTATCTGGCCCAGGTTTTGGCGAATATACGTGGGCATTTTGTGGTGCCGCAGTCAGCAGGGAAGTTCGGCGAGAAGTCTCGGCCGACGGCCATTGCCCCGGCGGACCGATGGGGGGCCATTTTCATCAGCAGTGCATTTTTTGCACTGGCACATGCGGAGCCTTCAGCATTTGTTACGCTGTTTCTGCTGGGGGTGGCATTGGGTTATGTTTATGAACGCACCGGCAATTTATGGACCGATATCACCATGCATTCGGTGTTTAACGGCGTGAGCCTGTTTGCGACATTGGCCCTGCAGACACGTCGCTGATATTGCATGTCCGGCCGCCTTTTACCGGCGATGATGGCCGATAATTAAAAAAAATACTGCCATGGTGTCGAAAAGTCGATAGCTCCATGAGATGGTGAGGGTAGGAAGTAACAGCTCTACTGGCAAGGGTATGCAGACGCAGAGAATGAAGTTCCGTAGGGAACTTGCCGCGAAAGCGGTTGAAAATTAATTGGGCCGGGGTTTTCCCCGACAGCCGCTTGCGGTGGTATTCATGTGGATCGGCTTGGTCCCACGCCGAAAAAGGAGAGAGAATCATGGGTAAACAGAACACGGCTCACAATGCGATGATTTGGTCGGTGATGGCGGGATTGGCGCTAGGCACCGGTGCTGCGGCAAAGGGCAGCACTGTGACTATTGTCAACGTTTCGCAAAATGGCCCGGCAGATCTGATGAATTCCGGCACCACTCTGGCCACATTATTTCGTACGCATATCAGCGGCGGTACGCTGGCCGGCAATAACGCCTACTCGCAATTTTTTGACGATGTTTCGCGCATGGATTTCAACGTGGCGCATGAAAGCGTGAGTGTATTTGTCGGTACCAATGGCGGCGAGGGTGCGCTGGGCGAGACGGATGTGCAGGGCGGAGAACTCAAGCAAGTAGTCGGAGATCAGGTGTACGTGGCGGAGGTCGTCTCGGATGGCGGTGATGATGCAGGCACGGCAGGCAACAATGATTTTATTCCGGTGGCGGGTTTTCAACCGTATCAGATCGGGTCCGGCTTTGACAGCATTGCTCCGGGCCAATCGGTGCCGGGGAGCGGGCTTACGACGTTTACCAATCCTCCGATTACGTCGGTGCCGGAATCACGCACGCTGGCACTCATGGCGATGTTGGGTATATCGCTGCTGGGCGTCAGGTGCCGTCGGCGTCAATAAGAACTGCGTTGGCGGACGGCAGCGGTCTAGAAGCCTGGATTTAAATGATGCGTAAAATCTGCACCACCACAATTACCATCATGACAAGAACATAAATGCGCAGCGCCCACAAAAGGATATGCAGGTTGGGTGAAATCTCGCGCCGCCCGAAATGGGTTTTCTGTTTAAACGCGTAGAGCTGGTCCTCTTCCAGTACGGCGTGAACCAGCTTAGACTCGGAGGCCGGGCTGGGATGCGGTCCGTGTGGATTGTTGCTGTCGTTGGCTGCGGTTGGCATATGAGACTCCTGCTTAAAACAGTTGAGGAAACACAACGGTAAGAGCGTAGCTAATGCCGGCGACGATTAAAGCTACGGTAACGGAGATTCCGGCGATATTAAGCCACAAACTATTCACCCGGTCGCCCATAACCTGCCGGTCATTGACTAAAAGCAGCAGAAAAAGCAGGGCCGGGGGCATGGCCAATACGGCAATCACATTGACGATAAGCACAATGAATTCCAGGGGGGCATGGGGGATCAGCACGATGGCCCCGGCGGCCAGGGCCGAGCCGGTCAGTACGAGATAGAACGGCCAGGCTTCTTTAACCGTGCGGTTAAGACTGTGGGCGTGATGCAGCACCTCGCCGAAGGCGTAGGCAGAAGATGTGGAAATGCTGATGGCTGCGACCAATCCGGCTTCCACCAGGCCCAGGGCAAACAGGGTGGACCCAAGTCTTCCGACATACGGCTCAATCGCCTGGGCAAATTGTGCACCCTGGAAATTGGCTGCGCTGATGCCGTGGATATGCAGCGGCACCGTGGCCAGTACCGCGGCAATACCGAAGGTGGCCGCCAGCAGGGTGCCTATGGAGGTGTCCCAGCGACCGAAGTTGACGTCCCGCGGCTGCATGCCTTTGTCGGTGGTGGCCCCTTGTTGAAAAAAGAGCATCCATGGTGTCACAGTGGCCCCAATGTCGGCCATCATCATGATGATGTTGTTGGAATCCAGGCCGCCCGGCAGTGGGCTCCACGTGAGAAAAGCGTGTCCTACCGCGTGCCAGTTCGGGTGGGTGAGAAGGGCCACGGGAATAAATAAGCCGTTAAATAGAGCGATGGTCAGCAGAATACGTTCCCACGTCCAATAGCGAGATGTCATGGTGACGGCCAGAATAAGCACCAAGGCTCCGCCGACGGCTACCAGCGGCGGTACGCCGAAAAAACTCAAGCCCGCCCTGATGCCGATGAATTCAGTGATGAGCGTGAGGAAATTTCCCAAGACCAGGTCTCCCATGGAGAAAATTCCCCAGAATGGGCCAAACCGGTCAAAAATCATTTCTGCATGGCCGCGGTGGGTAACCGCACCCAGGCGCACGGTCATTTCCTGCACGATCCATGCTGCGGCAAAGGTCATCACAATAAATGGCAGAAAAAATCCGATGCCGAATTGCGATCCTGTTGCCGCATAGGATAGCATGCTTGGAGCATCATTTTCTCCCAGAAAAACCAGCACTCCCGGACCTGCTAAAAGCCAGAGCAAACGCAACCAGCGCCAGGAAGCGGGCAGACGAAAATTGCGTCGGGCGCGTTCCACAGCGAAACGATCCTTGGCCCGTGCCAGGTCTTCGCGGGTGAGAGATTCCGGCGGCGTAGCGTAGGCATTGGCCGTATTATCAGAAATCAGAAGTCCCGGCAGATTCCCGGCGGGCTGGCTTCTCATCGATTCTGTTGGCTCGGCCATATTTGGAACGCTCCTGTTTGCGGCGCGCGGTTTGAGTCAGCCATGCGTGATCTGTTGCACCCTCGCTCAGGCGCGGCTTACTTGTTCTAATTTTCCGCATCGTCCGGAAATTTGATGTTTAATATAACCAATTATGTATTGGCTTGCAAATGGATTTGATTTATAGCATAATTAACTTTGCTTTGCCAAAGTCAATTGCAGGGTAAGTATAGAATGCGGATGCTGAGGTTTGTGGTTGGCAGGCTGTATGAAAACATGAAATTTAACGAAAGGCGATCCCATGGCAAGCCGGACGATTGAAAATTATCTCAAACAAATTTATCTCTCCCGGCCCGCCGATGAAACCCAATGGTTGACCATGGGGAAGTTGTCAACGGCGGTGGGGGTTACGCCGGGCACTGCCACTTCCATGGTTCGTGCCATTTCCGATGCTCATTTGGTGGAATATGAACCGCGTGCCGGAGTGCGTTTAACTCCGGCCGGTGAACAGTTGGCGCTGCATGTGTTGCGGCGGCATCGGTTGATTGAATTGCTCCTGGTACAGGTGCTGGGATTGGATTGGTCCGAAGTGCACGAAGAGGCCGAGGAGTTGGAGCATGTAGTATCAGACCGTCTGCTGGCAAGAATCGATGAAATACTGCATCACCCCGCGTTTGATCCGCATGGAGATCCAATACCTACGGCGGGTGGGGTGGTTCGCCGCCAGGATTGCTGCACTTTGCTGGATTGTCCGCTCGGCGAGCCGACCAGCATTGCCAGAATTCTCGATCAAAGTGCTGAATTTTTGCAATATGTGAATCAATGTGGCTTGTTACCGGGGGCCGAAATTCGTGTGGCCAGCCGAAATCATCAGGCCCAAACGGTCGAATTGATGGCGATAAAACCGGGCGAAACCCAAGTGGAGGCGATGAGTTTTTCGGTTGCCGAAAAGTTTCTCGTTCAACTGAATGAGCGAAAAAAATGAAATAAAACCCTTTATTTCGGCGATGATATGGATAGCGGTCTGACGAATTGGGATGGGCAACGCTGCCCATAGCCGGCTCTCGCTTGCACTTTTAAGCCGGCCAGACGGTATAATACATTGGTGGTGGCAAGCTCGTTGTTGGTTGGGCGTAGCCATTACTAGAGGTGCTTTATGAAAAATGTACGCAAAATGACGAATGGCCTTAATCAGGGGCAAAATGGCACTGATATTATCAGTCGTATAAGGAAAATATCGACGCCATCATCTGGAAGTCGCATCTTGACCTTGATCTGGATTGCCGCGGCTACCCTGGCCTGTGCCGCAGCACAGGGGCAGGTTCAGGTGCAAAATGGCCAGGCATTGGATGCCAATAATCAGGTAGGCAGTGGCGGCAGCAACGCCACCATTCCGGGTTATGTGCCCTTCAACGGCAACCAGTACATGAACAATATCAACTCTACCGCCCATACCAGTTACCAGACCGTACCGATTACGCTACCTGGCGGGGGTGTCACGTACGCCCGAATTCCGATCGTAACCAGCGCTCCGCCCAGCTATAGTTCGCCCCCCGGAGCACTGCCCATCAATACTTATTCCAATGTAGGCAATGTAACCAGTTCCAGCTCGCGCATTAACGCCACCATTAACGGTGTATATTCTCCAGCTTCCCTGGGCATGACCGGCCAAAATGGACTGGGACAGAATTCAGCCATCTACAACGGGCCGGTACCGGTGGGACCAGCGAGTCCCTTTGCATCGATCTACGGCAGTCCGACATCCGCAATTTCTCCAAGGACCATTGGTTTGGCACAAAATGGCCTCATCGCGCCGACCGGCAGCAATGTCAATTCTCTTTTTGGTTTGCGTGAAATCCCCATTCAACAGCAGGCGGCTTATGCTCGCATGACCGGCACAGTGAACCAGAATCCCAACAATGGTCCAGCCTTGATCCCAGGTCAGCAAAGCCAGAAGGAGCGAACACGGCCCAGCGGAGCCGCTGTGGGTACCACGCCGTTAAGTGGGGTGGTCAAGGCCACGCAGATCGGCAAGCCCCTGGGCACCAAACAAAATGCCCAGGTGAATGCGGGAGGCGTCGGCGACGTTTATCAACATTTACTCCATGAATTGCAAACTGGAGAAAAGATCAACATTGTCGCTCCAGGGCTGGCCGGACAGCCCGCGATGACTCTCACGAATCTTGTGCCACAAAGTGCCGCCGCCCAGAGCATGGTAACCATCGATCCCATCACCGGTCTGCCTATTATGAATCCCTCGGCCCACGTCGTAGCAGGCTTGACGAAACAGCACAGTAACAAGCCAACGGCGGCCAGGCTTTGGAATCGGGCTAACGGCATAAACATTCCGAAGAAGCTCAGTACGGAACTGCAGGCAGGTCGCAAGCTGATGCCTCTGCAGGCGCTGGCCGGCAACATGACCGATAAATTTGATCGCAGCATGGCCTACGGCCAGAAGCTCATCGACGCCGGCAAGTTTATGCAGGCCATCCAGGCCTTCCAGGGAGCTTTAGCCATGCGCCCCGCTAATCCGCTGGCGATTATTGGTCAGGCCCATGCTGAAATTGCCGCCGGACTTTACGGCAGTGCGGCTTACAACCTGCAATTCGTGTTCAATCGCAATCCCGCGTTAACAGCCGTGCGGTATAACATCAAGAAATTAATTCCGGCGGGTTCGCTGCGGGCGGCCAGGCGGGAACTCAACAAACTGGTCAAGCGGGATAACCCCTCCGCCGCGATGCTGCTGTCCTATATCGATTACCAACTTGGTTATCGCCGGCAACTGCGGCATACCCTTACACAATGGGTCGATTTTCAACCGCAGAGTGTGTGGCCTCGCATCTTGCGCAAGGCCTGGCTGGAAAAGCCCGTCGCAGCACCGGCCAAGCTGCATCAGCCGTAGTGCCGGCACCGCTCTTGGCCCGAAGCGTGGCGGATCGGTTCAATCAAAGACGTCGGAACGACGTGGGGCAATTAACTTGCGCATAATTTTTGTTTTGCGCATCAGACGTGGAAGTGGTAGAAGTGACAGATTCTTCAGTACAGATCAGCACGGCCGATGGTCGAGGCCAGGCGCGTGGGGCGGCGATTTCGTCGGTCCGCGGCTTCAAGTCGACGGATTCCGTGGAAATTGGGCCGCAGGCCAAGCTTACGGACTATATCGATTCAACAACGCTGCAGGATATTCAAGATTCTCTGGCGTCCGTGGCCCAGGTCAAGGCTACGATTTTGGATACAGCCGGACAACCCCTGACTCAGACCACCGTGAGCCAGCGTTTTGAAACCAGATCCGCCGCCATCGCCGCCGCCCGCCACCAAAAAGGGGATACGGATCTCGATCAGCCGTTTTCCGCGCCCATCATCGTCGGCGATGTGCGCCTCGGTTCGATCGTTATTGAGCCGGCCAAGGCCGCGCCGATGCGCACCGCGATGGTCAAGGAGCTTTCCGAAAAACTCAACATACCCGCGGCCCAGGTGCGCGTGCTGGTGGAAACCATCAATCAGGATACTCTCCGGCGGCGCACGGCGAGCGTGCAATTTTTGCATATGCTGGCCGATGCCTTGTCGCGATTGTGCCGTCAGGAAATTCTCATCCGGCGGCGTTTGCTGGAGATTTCCACGCTCTTTAACATTTCCACCATGCTCACGGGAACACGCGGTCTGCAGCAGACCCTGGATCGTGTCACTTCCAGCGTGGTGGAGGCCATGGGGGTAAAGGCCGCGTCGTTGCGGCTTTTGGATGGTCAGAACAATGAGCTGCGTATCAAAAGTGTCTGCAATCTTTCGGATGCGTATTTACAAAAAGGCCCCATTCTTCTGGAAAAAAGCGCCGTGGACCGGGAAGCTCTGACGGGAGTAGTGGTATACGTAGCAGATATGGCCGCGGACCCGCGGGTGGCCTATCCGGAAGATGCTGCGCGCGAAGGCATTGCCTCGGTGTTGTCCACCGCCTTGATCTATAAAGATCGGCCCATCGGGGTGTTAAGAGTCTACAGCGGGCAGCGCAAGGAATTCTCCGAATTTGAACAAAAGTTGCTGCAATCCATCGCCAGTCAGGCGGCCGTAGCCATTGAAAATGCCCGGCTGCAGGAGGAGTCCATCGAAAAAGACCGTCTGGAGCGGCAGGTGCAGATTGCCGCCGATGTGCAGCGCCGCATGATTCCCGCCCATCCACCCGTCATTGCCGGCTTTGACATCGGCGCATTGTACGTGCCTTGTTTTGAACTCGGCGGCGATTTTTATGACTTCCTGCTTTTCGGCGAGCGGTCTATCGGCGTGGCTGTGGCCGACGTGGCGGGTAAGGGGCTGCCCGCTTCGCTTTTAATGGCTTCTGTGCGCGCGGCCTTTCGGGCTTACGCCGGTGATGTTTATGATCTGGACGAAATCATGGCCCGGGTGAATCGTTCCGTGGCGGGCGATTCCCGCAGCAACGAATTTGTCACCGCCTGGTATGGCACCATCGACTGTGACAAAAAGCGGCTGACCTATTGCAATGCCGGCCACGATATTCCTCTGCTGCTGCGTAACGGAGAGTTCCGCGAATTACGCACCGGCGGCATGGTGTTGGGCGTGAATCCGCAGGAGCATTACGAAAAGGACGTGGTGCAATTGCAAAGCGGCGACTTGCTTTGGATTTATACCGATGGCGTGACGGATGCCATGGCATTTTCCGGTGAAAAATTTGGCAAGCAGCGCATGCGCAGTGCCCTGTTGCAGCACTCTAACCTTCCCGCCGACCAGATCTGTCGCCAGATGCTCTGGGAAACCCGCCGTTTCGTCGGCCTTAGCCGCCGCTACGATGACACCACCATGGTTGCCATTAAAGTCCTCTGACGGCTTGATCGGCACGCCCGCGGCTTAGTGAACATGGCGCATCTTGGAATGAAGAGAGTTCTGTACGCTATTTTGCCGCGTATCGCGGCCTTTTCCGCACGCTTGAGTTTGGCCTGGCCGGAATCAGTCGGCAATTAATCAGTCGGTGGCCACGCCCAGTGCGGCCAGGGGTGCTTTGGCTTTGGCCACTATCTCCCGCGACTCTTCGGATGGACTGCTGTCCGCGACGATGCCTGCTCCGGCATAGACTGTGGCGCTATGGCCGCGCATAAAAATACTGCGAATGGCGATATTCAGTGCGCCGTTTGAGCCGTTGATCCAGCCGATGTGGCCGCAATAAACGTCACGCGGAAATTGCTCCAATGCCGCAATAATCTGCATGGCCCGAATTTTGGGTGCGCCGGTGATGGATCCGCCGGGGCACATCGCCTTGATGATGGATGCCCAGCCCGATCCGCTCCCGGGCTTGCGCAGTGTGCCGATGACGGTGGAACAGGTGTGCCAGACGGTAGGATGCGCCTGAAGCCGGCGGGGATCCTCGACACGTACGGATCCATATTCGCATATTTTTCCCAGATCATTACGCAGCAAGTCGGTGATCATATTCAGTTCCGCCTGATCTTTGACGCTTTGCAGCAATTCCCGGCGCTGCGCTTCATCGGCTGGCGGATCCTGGCTGAGACGTGGACGTGTGCCCTTGATCGGCTCGGTGCGTATCAGCCTCCCCGCACGCTGTAAAAACAGCTCCGGCGAAGCGCAAATGACATGGTGATTGGCAAAACGTAAAAATGCGCTGTAGGGTGCCGCGGTGTACTGGCACAGTCGCCGGTAAATGGCCACCGGTGATTCTCGCGTGCCAGCCGTCCACGGTACTGCAAGATTGGCCTGATAAATGTCCCCGGCGGCAATGTATTGCTGCACGGTGGCGATGTCTTCCATCAGGCGGGCCGGCTGCGGCACTGCCAGAATGGTGGCCTGTGGCTCAGTCGGTTGGGCCATGGGCTGGTTGCCAGCCGCTTGCAGGTCTTCTTTCATAACTGCCAGGGCACGGCCGGCTCCGTGGTCCTGGGCATGATCCAGGGCGCAAAGCGTCCAGCGTTGCGTGGTGGAATTGAAGACATAATAACGGCCGAACAGTTGCCATCGCATCAGCGGCCATTGACCCATCGCACGCGCTTCGGCGGTGGCAGCTTCAAGCAGTTCTCCGGCGGAGTAGCTGATAAATCCCATCCAGCGCGGCGGCATCATACCCTGGGCATCGCACTCTATGCAGGTGCCGTCCAGAAGCTCCTGCCAGTCATCCAATGCACAGGAAATGGACATCTGTGTTTTAGTTTCTGCAGACTTGGCCGGCAGGATTGCAGGCCCGGCCCGCAGTTCGGATTCCAATGTACCACGGGCTGTACGGTAAAGCGTCCAGGTGATAATTGGCTGGCACGCGATGACTGTTTCGTCGCGGGGATCGCCAAACTGCAGCGTGGCCAGATCGCCGCCGGTGCCGGATAGCGTGTTTAAAAGATCAATGGGCTGCTGGTAGGGTGGGCTGGGCAGGCAGCATTTGAAGGTGAAATTGGTCATTGTTCCCAGCCTCCGGCCTCGGCCATCTCACGACTTGGCATCGCCTTGGAACATGTTTCGCAGAATGCTTTCGCTGTTCAATGTTTCCCCGTTTAAGGCCATGGCCAGTACTTCGCCGCCGAGAATATCCGGTGCGATGACCAGGTCCGGTCCTACGCGGCGCACGCGGGCCAGGTTCTTGCTGTTTTTCACCGCTGCGACCGTGCGGGCTTTACCGCCGATTTCTTTGGCGGCCAGCACGATAAACGCATTTTCACTGTCATCGGCCCGCAAAGCCAGAATGGCCAGGGCATCGGCACCACCCGCTTTGCGCAGCGTTTCTGAATCAGAAGCATCGCCGATCATTAAATCATCCGCATCCACCCAGGATGTGGTGGGCGGTGCGGCCAGCAACACCAGTACAGGCAGATGCCGGGCCTTGAGTTCGCGATAGGTGTTATGCGCCAAAGCGTTATCGCCGGTGATAATGTAGTGGTTTTGTTTCATACGTTTCTTTTCTCCTGCAAGCAGCCGCTGCATGCGTCCGTTGACCAGCGGCACAATCACGGCGGAAATGGAAGTGGCAAAGACGGTAATGCCTAAAATGATGACGGAAACCACAAACATCCGCGCATCAACAGTTTTCGGAACGATATCTCCATAGCCGACTGTGGATAGTGTCACCACGGAAAAGTACAGGGCGGTGGGCAACTTGGTAATGGGCGGTGAAAACCCTGCTCCCAGAATATAGGACCCGAAAACCGCATAACCCAGCAAGAGCACAACGCTGATCACACCAAACAAAGTCCCGGCCGTCAGGCTGGAATGAGCAAAATCGCGATGAAAAATCAGGATGGCTACCAGCAGCAGCCCGTTAAAGGCCACCAGCGATCCCCAATGAAGGCCGCCATGATGGATTATCAGGGCCATCGTGGCAGCCGCCAGCAGCAATGTAACCGCCCAGGCAAAGCGTGAACGAAATGCCAGCCCAATGGCCATGACCATCAGCACCGCACCCGCCAGGCCCTGCGGAATTCCAGCCAGGGCTTTGAAGGCGGGTATTTGCCCCAGGTGAAGCACCGGCTTCAGGTTCATAAAGCCCGGAAAGTTAGGTGCAATGCGTGCCAGGCCATCGAGAAAATTAATCAGTCCGAACACGGCCACTGCCACGGCGATGGCAATATGCGGAAACCAATGGTCCCAGAAAAAACGCCGCCGAAGTTGAGCGAAAATGCGCACCAGACGCTGCCTGAATGGAAAGTGTAGGACAGGTCGAAATTGTGCCATCCGCAAACTCCTGTGACTCTAATCGGACCAGCATAATCTTCAGGCTATGGTAGCGAAAGTAGGGAAAATGCTCCAGCGGCACAGCCGCAAAGTGCTGCTCAACATGTCCAAGGCCTCTATTTCCGGACTTTTCGGATAGCGATCTTGCCTTTGATGCGTAGCGCGCCTACAAACTAATAGCGGGGCATCGAACAACTTGGTTGCGGCGGGAGACTGCCTGATTGGAGCTGACTCTGCCCGCAGAGGGGTCCATATTTTAACAACCTGCGAGTTGCCAGTAAGTCTGTGGCAATTCCAGGAGGTCACGATGAAACGTCATGCGTTTAACTTTTTCAGCCGGCCCGGGTGCTGGAGCACCATGGGGTTGTTGCTGGCGGCCACGGTTGGCGTCGCTCAAGCCAATACGGTGACGGTGCTGAATTTTTCGGAAAATGGTCCGGCGGATATGGCCGCATCCGGCAATACCCCGGCCACCATGTTTTCGGTTAACGGAACTAGTCATTCCTCGGGTTTTACGCTTTCTGGCAATAATGCATTTTCTCAGGAGGCGGATGGCGTTAGTCCGATGGGCTCGGATGTAGCCCTGGAATCACTGAATGTGTTTGTCGCCCAGAGCGGCGGAGAAGGCGCGGTGGGGCGGTCCGACGTCATAGGCGGAGAATTAGAGAACATTGGCGATAATCAGGTTTATGTGGCGGAACTCCTGGATTCCAACAACGCCGGCTTTAGTCCGGAAAACTTTGCAGGTTTCCCTGCCACCGGCAGTGAGATTGCCACCTGGTTCGGCCATGGCTTTTCCAGCTTTGCCGGTGGATCGCTGGTGAACGCACCAAAAACATCCATCGCGCCTGTACCCGAACCTGCTGCGCTGACGCTGCTGGTTGTAGGGGGCTTGCTGCTGATGCGGCGACGAATGGCGTAAATATGCCCACCCCCCAAAAAATTATCTTAGCAGGTGGCAACGGCTTTATAGGCACTGCCATCGCCCAAAAGTTCGTCGATGACGGCTGGGACGTTGTGGTATTAACCCGCCGCGCCCGCATCCACGAAACGGATGGCGTCCGGCAAGTGGAATGGAATGGACGCAGCGTGGAGGCGTGGGCGGAGGAGTTTGAAGGTGCTCACGCCGTAGTAAATCTCACGGGCAAAAATATCAATTGTCGCCATACCGCCGCTCATCGGGCGGAAATTATTGAAAGTCGCGTGAGCAGCGTGCTTGCGGTAACGCAGGCGATCGCCGCGGCCCGCCAGCCACCGGCCGTCCTTATTCAAACCAGTGCCATCGGCATCTACGGCGACAGCGGAGATGCGGTTTGTACGGAACTCACAGGAACGGGGACAGGGTTTATCGCGCAAACATGTGCAATGTGGGAGCACGCGGTGCTGCGTCATTCCATGCCTCAAACCCGGCAGGTCATCCTGCGCCTTGGGTTGGTGCTGGATGCAAGCGGTGGTTTGCTGGCACCGCTGGGCACAATCACCCGTTGGGGATTGGGCGGGGCCGTTGGGTCCGGCCGTCAGTGGATGAGTTGGATTCACCTGGCTGATGTCGTGAGCATTGTGGATGAGTTGATCCGGCGGCAGGATTCGCAGGGGGTTTATGTGGCCTGCGCACCCCACCCGGCGCGCAACGCTGAATTTATGGCCCTGCTGCGCCGCGCCCTGCACCGCCCATGGAGTCCGCCGGTACCGGCGCTGGCTGTGCGGATAGGAGCGGTTATGCTGGGTACAGAGCCGGAATTGGCTCTGCATGGGTGTCGGTGTTTGCCCGGCCGGCTGCAGGAAATGGCATACGCTTTCCGGTATCCGGATTTGTCGCAAGCTTTGGGCGCAATTTATGGTTAAGCGAACTCGGCGGTAAGATTGGCAACGCGTAAGAATAAGACATAATGGTGACAGGATGAGTTTGCCGGAAGGATTTCCGCGGAGAATAAAGTGATGGCGCCTGAATTGAAGGCTTTTAGCACCATGATGGACCCGCCCACGCTGGCGGACGGGGGATCGGTGCGGTTTTTAAACCGGGATCTAAGCTGGCTGGATTTTAACTATCGGGTTTTGTGTGAGGCCATGGACCCGCGCAATCCCCTGCTGGAACGGGTAAAATTTTTAGCCATTTTTGCCGGCAACACGGATGAATTTTTCATGAAGCGCTTTGGTCCGCTGAAGCGGCTGATAGTAAGCAAGGCCGGAGAACCGGGTATCGACGGCTTGTCCCATACGCAGCAGTTCGAACGTGTGCGTCAGCGGATGGCTAACATGGTTCTCAGTCAGCAGAAAGTATGGCAGGAAGAGCTTCGACCGGCTTTGGCTCGGGAGGGAATTGTGCTGCGGCAGTGTGCGGATTTAACGCCGGGGCAGCGGGAAAAGGCCGCGACGTATTTTCGCACGGTGATTTTTCCGGTGTTGACGCCCCTGGCGGTGGATCCGGGCCATCCCTTTCCATTTATCAGCAATTTAAGCGTGTCGATCGGGGCTTTATTACGTGCGCCCAGCCATGCCGAAACGCTCTTTGCGCGGGTAAAAGTGCCGCGGTTATTTCCGAGATGGCTTTCGGTGGAAGATGATGCGGGGACGGCTTTCGTGCCGTTGGAAAGTATTATTCAGGATCAACTGGGCGTGTTGTTTCCGGGCATGGAAATTCTGGAAACCAGGTCGTTTCGGGTTACCCGCAATGCCGATGTGGAAGCGGACATTGAGGATTCTGAAGATCTTCTGGAAGTGGTGCAGGAAGAACTGCGCGCCCGGCGCTTTGCCGACACCGTGCGTGTGCAGATATCCGAAGGAATGTCGGAGCAGATGCGCCAATATCTGATCAATGGCCTGGAAGTTCCGGCCTCAGGCCTGCTGGAAGAACCGGAACCGCTGGGCATGTGTGATCTGATGAGCCTGGCCTCGCTGGACAAGCCAACGCTGAAATTTCCGCTCTGGCAGCCGGTGTGTGCGCCGTCGCTGGCGGATGAACAGGCCAATGTTTTTGCCATCATTCGTCAGAATGATATTCTTGTGCATCATCCCTATGAAAGCTTCGACAGCTCGGTGGAGCGCTTTATTCTCACGGCAGTGCACGATCCGCAGGTGCTGGCGATCAAAATGACGTTGTACCGCACCAGTGGCGATTCGCCGTTTGTATCGGCTCTGGCCCAGGCGGCGGAAGCCGGCAAGCAGGTGGCGGTGCTGGTGGAACTGAAAGCCCGTTTTGATGAAGAAAGCAATATCCAGTGGGCCCAGGCGCTGGAAAACGCCGGTGCTCATGTGGTGTACGGAATTCTGGGGTTGAAAACCCACACTAAAATTGCCCTGGTGGTCCGCCGGGAAGAACACCTGGTGCGTTCTTATGCGCACATTTCAACCGGAAATTACAATTCACGCACCGCCCAGTTGTATACCGACCTGGGGCTGTTTACCAGTCACGAAGATATTTGCCAGGATGTCGTGGACCTTTTTGCTTTTCTCACCGGGCGGTCGCTCAAGGCGGATTATCGCAAAGTGCTGGTGGCACCGGTAACGATGCGCAATCGCTTTATGGATATGATTGCCCGCGAGATTTCCTGCGCCAAAACTGGCCGGCCCGCCCGCATTGTGGCGCGGATGAATGCATTGGAAGATACGGAAATTATTGAGGCCCTCTACCGGGCCGGACAGGCCGGCGTGCGGATCGATTTGTTTGTCCGTGGATTCTGCTGCTTGCGGCCGCAGGTGCCTGGTTTAAGCGAGAACATCCGCGTCAGCAGCGTCATCGGACGATTTTTGGAACATTCCCGTATTTTCTGGTTTACCAATGGAGGTCGTGAAGAGTTCTATATGGGGTCCGCCGACTGGATGAGTCGCAATCTTTCGCATCGCGTTGAAGCAGCCGTGCCGATTGAAGAGCCGGCCTTGCGCGAAAAACTTCGCGAAGTACTGCAGATTATGCTGGAAGACAATCGCGAAGCGTGGGACCTTGGCGCGGATGGAATATGGCGGCAGCGCCGCCCCCAGCCCGGCGAGGAAGAGCGCGGCACCCAGGTACGTTTGATGAAACTGGCTGTGGCCCGGCAGTTCCCGCATTCCTGATGGCCGGGGGTATCCTGGGAGCGCTGGCGTCCTCACCCGCCATCGTAGCCTTGCTGACCGCTGACCGCGGTGGGGGTCGGGCGTCTCGCCCGCCATTGTAGCCGGCGATGTCCTCATCGCCGTAGCCCGATTTTCTAATTTCTCTATTTTCACGCAGCGCCGCTCCCGCCCCCCGTCTCCCGCCGTGCCCGCCATCGCTGCAACGATATTTTATGCCAATGATTTGCGCCCGGTCAGATACATCATCAGCACCGTCAGGTCTGAGGGTGTAATACCTTCCAGTCGCGATGCTTGTCCAATGCTGCCGGGCTCAAAGCGCACCAAGGCGTCCCGGGCTTCGCGGCGAAGTTCGGTAAGGGCGGAAAAATTAAACCCGATCGGAATCACTTTATCTTCCAATTCATGCATGCGCCGGGCGAGCTGCTGTTCGCGTTGAATATAGCCCGCATAACGCGATTCAATTTGAATCTGCTCAAGAACCGCCTGATGCTCAGTGGATTGAATAAGCTCCATGATTCGGCCTGGTGGCTGAAAGTTCATCGTGGCCAGATCCTTCCAGGCGATATCCGGCCGGCGGATCATATCCGCGGCGGTGGTACCATCCGGCCGCCGCGATGACTGCAGTTGATCCATGATGCTGTGCATGGCGGTCAGCTTGGCGGATAGCAGCTCTTCACGCACGGGTTGGGCCAGCCCGATCTGCCGGCCCAGCGGTGTCAGGCGCTGATCCGCGTTGTCACTGCGCAAGGTCAGGCGAAACTCGGCCCGGCTGGTGAACATGCGGTACGGTTCGGTCGGAATTTTTGTCACCAGGTCATCAATCATCACCCCAATGTAGGCCTGATCGCGGCTTAAAATAACTGGTGGCTGTCTCTGGATACTCCGCGCCGCGTTGATGCCGGCCATAAGCCCCTGGCCCGCGGCTTCTTCATAACCGCTGGTGCCATTGATCTGCCCGGCGAAAAATAGCCCGCGCACGCGGTGGGTTTCCAGCGAAGAACGGATTTGATGGGTGGGCGCAAAATCATATTCGACCGCATAACCCCAGCGCAGCACTTTGGCTTTTTCCAGCCCGGTGATGGAATGAACCATTTCTTCCTGCACATCCACCGGCAGGGAGGTGGAAATGCCGTTGCAATAGATTTCATTGGTGTCCAGACTTTCCGGTTCCAGAAATATCTGGTGCTGGGTCTTGTCGGCAAAGCGCACAACTTTGTCCTCGATACTGGGACAGTAACGGGGGCCGCGGCTTTGAATCTGTCCGCTGTACATCGGTGCCCGGTGCAGATTGGCTCGAATCAGATCGTGGGTCCTGGCATTGGTATACGTGATGTGGCAGACGGCCTGGGGCAAAACGGGAAATGTTGCAGCCAGAAGTCCGTCGGGCAAACCGCTCAGGTAGCTGAAAGGTGCGGGTATTTCATCGCCGGCCTGAATATCGAGGCCGGCAAAATTAATGGTTTCGCTGGCCAGACGCGGGGGCGTGCCGGTCTTCAATCGGGCCAATTCGAAGCCCAGCCTTTCCAGGCAAAGTGATAAGCCGGTGGCTGCCTGTTCACCGATGCGGCCGCCCTCGATTTTCCGTGGTCCGGTGTGCATCAGTCCTCGCAGAAACGTGCCGGTGGTCAAAATGACACACGTGCAGGATAGTCTCTGGCCGGTGCTCAGCTCCACGCCCGTAATGCGGCGTGGTTCATGGCGATGACTTTGGGTGCAGGCTCCCGCGGTGGACGATTCATCGTCGGTGAAAATATTGTCTGCGGTGGCTGCAAGAATGGTCAAGTTCGGGCAGTTTTCCCGCAGTAATTGCTGCACCGCAGCCTCGTAGCGGTATTTGTCCGCTTGGGCCCGCGGCGACTGGACCGCCGGACCTTTGGATCGGTTAAGAATGCGGAACTGAATGCCGGTAAAATCGATGGCATGAGCCATCAGCCCGCCCAAGGCGTCAATCTCCCGTACCATCTGCCCCTTGGCCAGACCGCCGATGGCGGGGTTGCAACTCATGCGTCCAATGGCGTGCGGGTCCATCGTGATCATCGCCACCTTGCCGCGATCTCCCAGCATGCGGGATGCGGCCCATGCGGCTTCGGCTCCGGCGTGTCCGCCGCCGACGACCACGACATCGAAAAAAGCATGTTCCAACTGCATAGACAGGACTGCACCGGTTATGGTTGTTGTTTAATGCCATACAGAGCCGCTGTGGCCGGAAGAATACGTACCGAGATGATTTTTGGCTTAGGTCCGACCACCGTGCCATTGGGCCCGCGCACGGGCGTAGCGGCAATTTTGTCCACCACGCGTAAACCCTTGATTGTTCGGCCAAAACCAGTGTATTGGCCATCCAATGAAGGAGTATCATTTTGCATGATAAAAAACTGCGATCCGGCGGAATCTACCTGTTGTGTCCTGGCCATGGCAATAACGCCGCGATTCATGGGGCGGGAGTTGAATTCCTGCACCACGGCGTAACCAGGTCCGCCGGTACCCGCACGGCCGGGAATATTGCTGAGCGAATCGCCGCCCTGAATCATAAAACCCTTGATAATGCGGTGAAAATTGGACCCATTATAAAATCGCTCCTGGGCCAGGCGGATAAAATTGGCTACGGTATGTGGTGCCACGTTGTACCAGAACTTCAGGTTGATGATTCCTTTGGATGTTTTGATTCGGGCATATTGCAGTGGCACCAGGTGGTATACACAGGGCTGAAACTGCATGCGAATCAACTTTTTTTGATGTGCCGGCAGGGCGGACCACTGTTGGGGCGGAATATTTTTGAAATCGGCGGGGGAAAATCCGGGATTGTTCAGCGTTTCCAGCACCACGGGATTGGCTCTTTTCCAGGTGATGATATACGTACCTGTTTTTTTAACCTGCGGGAAAAACCGGCTGATATCCACCACGTTTCCTGGGGGTATGGCTCCGCTCTCCGGTCGGGCGGTCAAAGGCTTGCCGCTCATGGTATAAACGTGAAATGCAGGCTGGCCGTTGGCGAGAATCACGGAGTGGGCGGGCGGGGAGGTGAACTTGCCAAGCAAATTCGCCGTGTGAAATCCCGTCTGTACGGCTTTTTGGTCCAGCACTGAGCTGCCGGTAACAAACCGTACATTGACGGCGTGACTGGGGCGGAAGTATCCGCGGGTTGGCAGGATGGCGAAAAGGATGACGGCGGCCTTGGCGATGGGCATTGGGTTTCTCCAAAGAGTAGCAGTTTCCATGATGGTTTCGGCAGCGGCTACGGCCGATACCTGAACAACGTATTATACGCGGCCATATGCCGGTTGGACACAGCATTGTCGCTTGGGGGGCGGCCATCTTGCCTGCCGAAGCATATTAGCAAAATTTTTTGGCAGCGGTATACTTTATAGATAAGCCAATTGGCTGGTCGTTGTATCTTTGACAGGGGTTTGGCAATGAAGAGTCCCGTACCGCTAAAACGCCTTGTGTGCTGGTGCAAGTGGATGGTCGTGGCTGCGATGATTCTACCCTGTGCCGCGTGCGCTTTTGAAGGGATGGGTTATTCGTCCAGCTATGGCTATCAAACCTATACCACGCCCGGCTATCAGGAATATCAAAATTACCCCGGCTACTCCTCGGTATACGTTGCCCCGGTGCCCATTGTTACTCCCGGGCCCGAACGTATCTTTGGAGGTCACTATGGTGGCGACCGTCATATTCAGCACGATGTGAATCGCGGTCGGCAGAGCCTGCGCGAATTCCATGGACGTCGGCCGCAACGTGGCTCGGGTGGCTTCCATGGCGGTGGACAGAGGAATGGCTTTCATGGCGGACATGGGGGCGGGGCACCACCGCGGGGTCAGCCAGACCGGGGTGGATTTGGCAACAGGCACTAAAAGGGCTGGTTTTTTCCATAACGACGGTACATTGTGAGGATTACCTATGCATATAAAACACTTCCGAACCGCTGGCTGGATCGCAGGAACCTTGTCTTTGGCCGCCTTGGCCTTGTTCCAGAGTGGCTGCCAAACCAAGCCTGCGGCCACGACCTCCGGGTCCAAATCGATGGCGGTCTCAAACAGTGATGAGATTGAAGTTCCCCTGGTCGGCGCAGCCAAACCTCAGGTCGGCCAAGCCATATTTGCCAGTGACACAGCAGCGGCGGCGGCCTTGCTTGCTGCGGTGAAACAGCAGGATCACTCGCGACTGCACCGAATTTTTGGTCCGGCGATAAAAGAGCTGGTATCCGGCGACCGTGTGGAAGATCATCGCCACTTTGAACAATTCGTGGCCCACGCCAAGCAGAAATTCTGGGTGGCGCAGCAAAATGCCAACGTCGCCATCGTGTATATCGGCAAAAAGAACTGGCCCTTTCCGATTCCGATTGTGCGTATGACCAATGGAAAGTGGTTTTTTGACACCGCGGCGGGCCTGGAGGAAATTTTAGAACGGCGCATCGGTCGTAATGAACTCGAGGCGATCCGCGTGTGTCATGCATACGTAACCGCCCAGCGGGAATACTTTGCCGACGTGCCCCATGCCACCGGCATGCCTTGCTTTGCCAGCCGCTTTATCAGCAAACCCGGCACCCGTGATGGGTTGTATTGGCCTGTCGCCAAGGGTCAGTTGGCCAGTCCATTGGGGCCGTTGGTGGCTCAGGCCAGTGCCGCGGGTTATACCCGGGGTAAGCACCAAGGGCCGCGACCATTTTATGGTTACTATTTTCATATTCTCGGGCGGCAGGGTTCAGCGGCACCCGGTGGGGCGTTACGCTACGGCATCAACGGCAGACTCATCGCAGGTTTTGCTTTGGTGGCATTTCCCGCCAAGTATGGATCCTCGGGCATCATGACGTTTATTGTCAATCAGCAGGGACTGGTCTATCAAAGAGACCTTGGTCCGAATACCTCCACACTCGGGTGGAAACTGACAGTGTACAACCCAACTTCATCCTGGAGTCTGGTGCGGCCCTAAGCGGACGGAAAAAAAGAGACCGGCGATCCCGAAATGCGGCACCGTCAATGCCCTGCATGTGAATCTCGTTAATCAAGTGTGCGGTGCATGTTGGGCAAGCTGTGCGCCGTGCGGGAAGCCTGTACGCAAGTATGGCGCTTAGTGATCTGTATCAACATCAGTGCAGGGTTTTAACGACTGGTATTCGCAGATGATATACGCCATCACTGGGCCTGGTGGTGGGGCTTGTTTGCGTGGTGGGATGTTCAGCGTTGGGCGGAGCGGGTACGGTGACTGATGATGTGGTGGGGGCGGAACTCTCGATGGAACCGGCGGTCTGCCACGTAACGCCGTTGCGGCGGATTTGTACAAGAACATTCGCGTGAAAACCGGGTTGCAATGGCACGCCAAATGGCCCGATGATGGCGGATTGGCCGGAGGGAATTGGGCGAAACTTCTGCCAGCGTGAAAAGGCTGCATCTGCCACTTTTACACGAATGGACCCACGTAGACGTCCCAGTCGGCCATTGCGCACTGCGACCATCAGGCCGGCAGGCCGGCTGGTGTTTAAAAACGCGGCCAGGGCCACGGGTGGCAAACCTTGCAGAGTGGCGGTGCGTAGTGCCGCAACAAGATTCACCACGGATCCGGTGGATTCCAGGTAATAGGTATGGCTATTGAGTGGAATTTCATGCCAGCCGGCAATCGGGCTGGTTAATGGCTGACCGTGGCTGGTGGTTGCCTGCATATCGTGTGCGGGATCAAGCACAATCAAGGTGCCGGTGGGAACGTGGGTAGCGGCAGCGGGAGCGAGTCTCAAGTGGTGAATTCGGTGGACCGGCCAATATCGGACAGCGGACCATTGCTGATCTCGCATGGTTGCAGCTCCCAATCCGGCCAGGACTGCAACGCAGTGATGATTGCCCTGGAATGCCGCGATGAAAGGGGGCAGATATGGATGAACAATATGAAACAGCGATGCTCCTCCGAGCCAATGCTCGGCAAGGCCGAAATCATGGTGCGGGGCCGGCACGACAGTTGCCCCCTGGGCCAGAGCCAGGGCAGGTGCAACTCTTCCCGGCGAGCCTTGCGGTTGGAGGCCGCCGGAACGTGGCGGCAAAACCCACACCGGCGTTTTGCCGGTGAGCCAGGATAGATGCCGCCGAAAAGTTCGGCGCTGCGATGGCAGTGTCCAAATGTTGACAATGGCCAGCGGATTGCCGGCGGCCGCAGACGATTTGCCTGAGAATCTCAGCGCACGCAGTGCCGGGTCGCCGAGCACTTTTACCTGGGGATTTATCGCTAGCGCGGTTGCATAGCCGCGCAGGCATAGTTGGCGGACCAGGCGGAGAGCCGGAAAACTGCAGCGGCCGGCAGGTGGTGCAATGGCCATGGCGGCAAGATCTGTGCCGGCGGCGCGCAGCCAAGGGGCCAGAAATTGTGTAAAGCGGCGTGGCGTGGCAGCAGGATCGGCAAGATCATTTCTCAATTGCACGGCCAAGACCAGGACCGCGCGATGCCGGATCAGACTTTGCGCTATCTTTTTTACCTGGGTGGGGCTGATCGGCGGCCGGCGTCTGCTGGCGGCGGTCGGCTTTGGGGGCCAGCAAAGGCGAAAAATGTAGCGGCGGATGGAGGTTTGGTGGATGTAATCCGCAATATAACCAGGAGGATGCTGTCGGCAAAACCTCGCGGGCAAATTACGTATCCACGGGCTGAGCGGCGTGGGAATAATCAGGCCGGCGGGGCGGCGAATACAAGTGAAAACCGATCCGGACGCGGAGGCGATATCACGGTGCTGGTAAATGAGGCGGTAGAAGCCGACTTTATCAAAGGCCACGGGAAAATGAATTGTAAATCGCTGGCTCATGGCCACCAATGCCGGTGCAATAGGTACGGCCAGCAGCGTATGCCAGTGCGTGGGACGCGGGCCGGAACAGAACTGCCATCGCAATTTACCCCGCAGTATCAGCGGAGTGCTGGTTAAATTGGCGATGGAAATGGTAAACATCTGGTGCCGGCTGGAATGAAAGATTCCACATGGGTGGCCATCGGCCTGGATGCGAAGGTGGAGGTGTGGCTGCTTAATACCAATGGCGGCAGTGGCGGCTCGGCTGATAACTGCAGGCAGGGACCAGGAAATTGCCGACAGGAACATTATAAAATTTGCGATGCTTTTCATCCGCTGTAGTTCCATCCGTGGTAATGCGGCCGGCGTACGCTCTGGCCGGAAAAAGCACCCGCTAAAATTGGAGTGCGGCGGGAGATTAGGCCTTGGGCCGATCCAGCCGGCCGCCCCCCCAAATTGCCGACCAAGATGGTAACAGTGGTAACGATTTGCTTCCACCATATAATGGACTCGAGAAGTGCGGAGAAAGGACATGGCCGCACTTTCATTGGCTTTAACAGGCGGGGATTTATGGCCGCGATATGCCTTTATTTTCAAGTCCACCAACCGTTTCGTCTGCGCCGCTACGGTGTGTTTGAAAGCGACACCGATTATTTTGATAATTTGCGCAACGCTTCGGTGATGGAGCTTGTGGCCCGGCGAAGTTACATGCCGACCAATCGCTTGATGCTGGACTTGTTTCAACGTTATGGGAATGATTTTCGTATCAGCTTAAGTATTACGGTTACGGCCCTGGAACAGCTCGAGCGCTGGGCTCCACAGGTGCTGGAATCCTTTCAGGCCATGGCGGACACGGGCTGCGTGGAATTTCTGGGCGAAACATCACATTCCAGCCTGGCGTTTCTGTACTCGCCGGAGGAATTCCGCCAGCAGATCAAATTGCATCGGCAGGCGATCAAGCGACTGTTCGGTCAGACGCCTAGGGTGTTTCGCAATACCAATCTCATTTTTTCCAATGCGATTGGCAGCGTGGTGCGGCAGCTTAATTTTGAAGCGGCGATCATGGAGGGTTGGGAGGGGGTGCTGGGGTCGCGAAATCTGGGCTTTCCCTATCGCCTGCAGCAATCCGATCTGAAACTGCTGCTGCGCCATTACCGTCTGAGTGAGGATATTGCACTGCGCTTCGGCATTAAAAACTGGTCACAGTGGCCGCTGACCGCCGAAAAGTACACCCATTGGTTAAATGGCATGAGCGGCCAAGGCGCGTACTGCCTGTTGGGCATGGACTACGAAACGTTTGGGGAGCGCCAGCCGGAAGAAACCGGCATTTTCAATTTTCTGGCGGCTTTGCCGGGAAATGTACTGGCGCTGGGAGATGTGTTCCGCACACCGTCACAATGCGTACAGGAAATTGCCACGTTGAATGAAATCAGCGTGCCGCAGTTTGTTTCCTGGACGGATGACAACAGGGATATAGGTCCGTGGCTGGGCAATGCCATGCAGGCCAATGCCATGCAGGAGCTTTATCGTCTTGAAGAAGCGGTAAAAACGCGGCAAGATCAGGAATTGCTCAGTGACTGGAGGCGTTTAACCAGCGGCGACCACTTCTTTTATATGAATACCCGGCATTTTGGCGAACCGGGGGGAAATATGTTTAACCCGTACGAATCGCCTTATGACGGATACATTAACTTTATGAGCGTGCTGGATAGTATTACCGCCCGTATTCGAAATTAGATCAAGTCAAAGCTGATGGGTTATGTGGTTGTCCATCCGGCCGGGATAAACAAGGGCGGTGCGGCCTGCGGCTGCGATCAGTCCATGACCGGCGTTGGTTGGCCAGGAGGCCCTTATTTGGCGGGTATTTTATGGTTGTATGCTGTATAAACAGGCAGCAAATCTTGAAGTTGCCTGTAATTTGCGCCAGGCGAGTTGACTAAAATCGTGCTTGTGCTTATTAAATAACGACCGTGAACGGTGGAGATGTATCGTAACGTGGGTTATCAAAAGGGTCCGTTATGGAATTGCAATACCCGTCTAAAAAACGGAATCAAATAATCGGCTTGGTGATGATTGCGGGCGTGGTGCTGGCCGCCGCGCGGGCATCAGCGGCAACACCTTCGTATCCTTCAGCGGCTGTGACGTCACCTGTAACTTCGTTTGGTCATGCGTCGTGTGTCTGGATGCTGGTAAGTACGGCGCTGGTGATGCTGATGGTGCCAGGTTTGGCCCTTTTCTACGGCGGGATGGTGCGGCGGAAAAATGTTCTGGCCACGATGATGCATTCGTATGTGGCTCTGGCGGTGGTAGGCCTGGTATGGGTGGTGCTGGGTTACACGCTTGCGTTTGGACACGATTACGCCGGCTTAATTGGATTTACGCCGGGGCAAATTATGCTCTGGCATGTGTTGCCGGGCAGTTCTATTAATCCCTCGGGCCATGCGCCCATTCCTCTGTATGTGTTTATCATGTTTGAAGGAATGTTTGCGGCCATCACCGCCGCCATTGTTTCGGGTTCAATTGTGGAACGCGTACGCTTTGGCCCGTATGTGGCGTTTCTTCTGCTGTGGACGTTGCTGATTTACTGTCCGCTGGCTCATTGGGTGTGGGGTAGCGGTTGGCTGGGGACCGAGCATGGTCTGGGTGTAATGGATTTTGCCGGTGGTACGGTGGTGGAAATTGCCTCGGGAGTGAGCGGTCTGGCCATGGCGCTGTATGTCGGACAGAGAATTGGATATCCGGACAGCGTGCTGCAACCTAATTCGCTGGTACTGACTTTTTTCGGAGCCGGCATACTCTGGTTTGGCTGGTTTGGCTTTAACGGCGGATCCGCCATTGCGATGGATCGCTCCGCGGTCCTGGCCTTTACCAACACACAGATTGCGGCGGCCGCTGGGGCGATGTCGTGGCTGGTGGCGGATTGGATTAAGCATGGTCGCCCAACTTCCATCAGCGTGGCCTCCGGCCTGGTTGCCGGCATGGTGGCCATTACCCCGGCGTGCGGGTTTGTAAGCCCGGCGAGTTCGTTATTGATTGGAGCGGTGGCTGGAGTCGTGTGCTACTTGGCCGTTATTATCAAGAATCGTTTTGGCTACGATGATGCATTGGACGCATTCGGTGTACACGGAGTTGGCGGCTTCCTGGGGATCGTCGCCACGGGTGTGCTGGCCAGCCGCCTGATGGGCTCGGGCAGCGGATTATTAAGCGGCAATGTCCATCAGTTTTTAATTCAATGTCTGGCGGCGGTGGTGGCGGTGGCGTTTTGTCTGCTGGGCACGCTGTTGCTGGCCTTTATTATTGACAAAACCATAGGGCTGCGTGTGACTTCCAGTGACGAAATAGACGGGCTGGATATTGCGATTCATGCTGAGTCGGGTTGGAATCTTTCCGACGTGCCGGCCCCCGCGGTGGAGTTGCCGGGCAGCATCAGCGTGGATCCTGTCAATTAAAAGACGCGGCACCACAGGCACTTGAGGTAGCCGCCCTCGAGATAATCGGTGGCCACTGGGTGGTCCATGCCAGGTCCGGTCTGACTTAAAATTTGCACGCGGCGCTGGGCGCTGCGGGCCGCGCCGCGGATAATGTTGGTGAATTCGACGGCGTCGACAAGTCCACTGCAGGAACAGGTCAACAGCAGGCCGCCGGGGCGGACCAGGGTCAAGGCCAGCTTGTTAAGGTCAAAATAACTCTGGCGCCCTTCGGCAAAGTCCAGCCGCGTGGAAACCAGTTTGGGCGGATCCAAAACGATGACGTCGTAACTGCGGCTGTTTTGCTTCATTTGCCGCAGGTAGGCGAAGGCGTCGGCATGAACCATCTGATAAACCGCTGGGGCGATCTGATTGAGATTGGCGTTACGGCGGGCCAAAGCCAGCGACTCTTCATCAAGATCAACGGCGGTAACATTGGCAGCCTGGCCCAATTTGGCGGCGTAAATGCCAAAGCCGCCGGTGTAACAGCACACATCCAAAACCTGGGCGTTGTGGCAAAAATGCGTAAGAGCGAGGCGATTATCACGTTGGTCACAGAAAAAACCGGTTTTATGCCCAGTGGTCAAATCAATTTGAAAACGCAGGGTATTTTCCGTGATGATGGTGGAAAGGCGAGTGGGGGCCTCAAAATTGGCCTGGCGGCCAGCCGGACCGAAGGTGCTTTCCAGGCGAAAGCCCTCTGCATGCTGAATCTTCTCATCGGCGCGAATTAAAACCTCTTTCAGGTTCAATAAATTTTGCAGAGTCTGGGCAATGCGCTGTCGCCGCAAATACATCGCCAGCGCAAAGAGTTCCACGACCGCATAATCGCCCAGGCGGTCAACGATAAGGCCCGGCAAACCATCACCTTCCGCATGCACGAGGCGGTAGGCGTTGGTGCCCTTTTCCAGTTGCAGGGTGTGGTGCCGCAATTCCATGGCGCTGCGCAACCGCATGGGAAGAAATTCTTCATCCACGGTTTGATTGTTATGGCAAAGCATCCGGAGAGCGACTTGGGATTGGGTATTGAGCATACCCGTGCCAAATATTGCCCCATCACGGTCATACACCTGAACCAGGCCGCCGTTGGTTGCTTCCGGGTCGATGCGCCCCACCATTTTACGAAAGACGGCATTGTTGTAGACGGCGTTGCGAAGCTGCACCCACGGCAGCGGGCCCTGGTGTTGCAGTGCCACCATGCGCTGCAGGGCGGGCACGTTGATGGTGCTTGGCTTTCCGGAAACCGGCTCGCCGCTGGAGCCTGCCCCGGTGGGATTGGGCTGATCCGGGGATGAGTTGGCGTGGTTTTGGCGGTCCACGGAATCATCGGCGGTATTGGAACTTCTATTTTTGTTCATACGGGTTCCATCGCAAAGCTGACGGCAGGCTGGTTATGCACTTACAGATCCCACTGCTGGAATGGTAAGTATCACAATGGCTGCGATAATGGCCAGCAGGGCCGCATAACCGTAGGACCATTGCGCGCCAAAGTGATACAACAATCCCATGGCAAGATTGCCGACAAATAATCCCAGGCTGCGCATAGCGGTGAGCGCTCCCATGCCGCGGCCCGTGGATTGGCTGGGCATGAGGCGGGAAATAATGGTTGGCTCAATAGTTTCGATTACTCCAAGGGAAAGTCCCATCAGGCCGACAATGGGGTAGTAAAGCAGGGGATTGGTTCCGGTGTACCAGACCACGCCCATACCGGCGGCCGCCAGGCCGCCGAGCAGATAACCCCAGAGAGCCAGCGTGCGGATGCCGCCTTTGACCTTTTTTCCGACTAAAAGGCCGGTGACAGCTGAGACCCCAAAGAAGACTACGTAGGATAATATGGCCCAGGCGGCATTGTGGATGGAACTGCCATGGCGAGCCTGGTCTACGGTTAAAATGGGAAAGCCGATGCTGAAAGAACTGAAGCCATAAAGTGCCGCGGAGAGCAGGAGGCGGCGGTAAATCCGTTGGTTGGCGGAGATTTGCGCATTTTGCGAGGCTGTGGCCGGAGCAGGCGCTGCAGCGGTGACTTTTGCTCCAGCGTGCACCAGCGTTAAAAACATGGTTGAACAGAGCAGCGGGATAATGGAGAGGAGAAAAATATGGGTGAATTTTACGCCGGCGATGACCAGCAGCATGGTACCCAGTGCCGCCAGAAAGCCGCCGCCGATGTCCAGTGCGTGGAGAAAACCAAAGGCCTGGCCGCGGTGCTCTTTGGTTACCGCCTGCGTGAGCATGGTGCGTCGTGGCGGGGAGCGAAAATTGCGTGCCCACCAACCGCCGGAAAATAAGGCGATGGCCAGGCCGGGCAATGTGGCCAGGCCTGAGAGCGAAAGCAGTGGAATAAGAATATTGCCGGAGATGGCCGTGCGTTTGGCACCGAAGCGGTCAGCCATGTGTCCGCCGATCAGGGCGAAAACGGCTCCCGGGCCATAACTGATGGCCGTGGCCAGACCGAACATCCAGACCGGCTGCTTGAGGCTCAGCACCAGAAATAGAGGGAAGATGGCGAGTACTGATTGATATCCTAAATCGGCGAAACATGCCGACAAGCTTATGAAAAGTACATCCCTGGAAAGCCAGGATTTTTCCGTCGCCGGGGCTTCCAATGAATTGGCGGTATCAGACATGACCATGCACTCCTGATCGTGGGGGCGATGCGTTGCATCGTCGGTCGGGTTGGCAAAATGCGGCCACATCAGCCGCTACCGGTCATTCTAGGTGGATTCGAGCAAACTGCAATGAAGATTGAGGTCCGCAAGCGGCCGTGTGCCGCTATTTTAGCGCTGCAGCGACGGCGGGGTGGGTAATTTTGCCGTCCTGCATGTTGAGTCCGGCGGCCAGTCCGGCATTGGCCGCGGCGGCTTTGTTCCAGCCCTGATCGGCAATCGCTTGCACGTAGGGAAATGTGGCGTTACACAGGGCGAAGGTGCTGGTACGGCCCACTGCACCGGGTATGTTGGTGACGCAATAATGCAGCACCCCGTTAACAACGTAGGTCGGAGATTGATGTGTTGTAGGATGGCTTGTTTCCACGCAACCGCCCTGATCTATGGCCACATCCACAATGACGCTGCCGGGTTTCATGCGTTTTAAGTCATCGGCTTTTATCAATCGCGGAGCGCGGGCTCCCGGCAGCAGCACCGCACCGATCACCAGGTCCGCATCGGGGAGAGCATCGCGTATGGTATGGGCATCGGAAAAAACAGTTTTTACATTGGCGGGCATGACCTCGCTCAGGTGGCGAAGTCGATCCAGATTAACATCCATCAGAGTCACCTGGGCTCCCAAGCCCGCGGCCACACGAGCTGCATGATGCCCGACGACTCCGGCTCCAAGCACCACTACATTGGCCGGAGCCACACCGGGAACGCCACCAAGCAGAATTCCACGTCCCATCATTGGCCGTTCAAGATATTTGGCACCTTCTTGAATGGACATTTTCCCGGCGACTTCGCTCATCGGCGTGAGGCAGGGGAGCCGGCCATGGTCATCACGAATAGTTTCGTAGGCAATAGCGTGAATGTTGGCCGCAAGGCAGGCTTTGGCCACAGCCGGCTCAGCGGCAAAATGAAAATAAGTCAGAATCATTTGATGGGGATGCAAAAGTGTAAATTCTTTTTCTTGAGGTTCTTTTACCTTGACGATCAATTCCGCAAGATTCCAGATTTGTTTGGCGGTGGGAGTTATTTCCGCTCCGGCCTGTTGATATTCAGCATCGGTAATCCCGGAACCAATACCCGCTTGCGTTTCAATCAGCACGGTATGGCCGCGTTTGGACAAAGCTTCCGCGCCGGCGGGAATCATGGCGACACGATATTCATCACTTTTACATTCTTTAGGAACGCCAATGATCATGCGTTGGTCTCCAGGTACAATAGGTCATTCCTGGTGCGGCCCAGGGCCGGCACAGGAGGTGCCATCCGGATTGACATCATGGGCCTGGCCGGAGGCGGCAACAGCCAGGGCGGAGCAATCTTGCAGGCGATCGGCGAGGCCGGCGGGAACAACACGGCAGAGGTACCCGCCATCCAGTGATTTTTCCGCCAGGCGGCTACGCACCTGGTTCAGCCATGGATTTCCGAGATAGGCCGCCAAACTGCCGATGACAATCATTTCCAGGCGAAGTAGATCGGAAAGTAACGCACATATATCACCTACGGCCTGGGCGCTGGTGAGTAATATTTGCACGGCGTCGGGGTCGGCGGCGGCGGCAAGCGCGGCGATGTCGGCGGGAGTAGGTGGCTGGTGGGCAAACCGATTGGGATGCAGCCAACAGGCCAGGCCTGCCAAGGCCTGAGCAGAACAGTACGCCTCGGCACTGCCGCGCACTCCGAACGCAACCGGGCCATCCGGGCGAAGCTGGAGATGGCCGATTTCCGGATTAAGTCCGCCCGCTCCCAGGTAAACCTTTCCACCAAGAATAAGGCCTGCTCCAAAGCCCGTACCGCAAGTGAGGTATGCCAGATGATTGACTCCCCGCGCGGCTCCCCAAAGATGTTCAGCCAGCGCGCAGGCGGCGGCATCATGTGCCACCTGGACCGGCAATTTCAGGGCATGCGTCAGGCGTTGTCGCAAGGGGATGTTGTCCCAGCCGGGAAGATTGGGCGGTCCCAGAACAATACCCTGGTCGCCATTGAGCGGTCCGCCGACGGCGACACCAACGGCGGTGATGAGATAGTCCTGACGCAATTTGGATGCAGCATTAAGGAAATCGGCGATCATGGCCTCCGGGCCGCGCTGGGCCTGCGACGGCCATGGTATTCGCGCAACGATCTGGCCACCCGGCGTACCAACGATTGCCGCGGATTTGGTTCCGCCGATATCCCAGCCGAGATAGAATTGATTGGTCATAGCTTTCGCTTATACGTCGGCAAATTCGGCCGTTGCGATGGGTGCTACCCTTACGCCGATGCCGGCTGTTCGCTGCAGCAGCTTTTGCATTTGGTGGCTTCCGCCGGAATGGTTTCCAGACAAAATTTGCACGCCTTGGTGGGTGGTGCCGGCGGCGGTGGCGGTGGTGGTGCAGGAGCCTTGACCAGGATTTTAATGATGATAAAGCAAACCAAACCGGTAATAATCAACGTGAGAAACTGATTGCCCAAATCGCCGATCAGCAATTTAACCGGTTCCATGACCTGCTGGTGGGTTTTGGGATCCAAGACAGGCTTAAAGGTGGTGGGGTTTAGTTTCGGCACACTGCCAATGGTAATGCCGGCGGTCCGCCAGGAACCGTTGGGTAGAAAAAGATTGATGATGGGCATGATCAGGTCAGAGTTTACTTTACTGACAAACCCACCGAAGGCTCCGCCGATAATGACACCGATGGCGAGTGAAAGAGCATTGCCTTGAAAAAGGAATTTTTTGAATTCCTGATGAAAAGACAGACTTTTATCGCGCAAGGACTTGGGATTGAAATTCTTTTTAGCATCGAAAGGCATATTTGTAACCTCCAAGCGTGCGTACACAGATGTCCATGAAGGTACATTAAAACCTCGCCAAGCGAGTTTTGCAAGTATCGTCAGCGGCTTTTCATCCCCGGCGGGTTGACGCCATCCCAGCCGCCCTTATGATCATAAAATTATCGTATGGATCATGGTTGTGGAGAAATAGTTTGATGTTGACTCGCCGACAGCTTGCCAGGCGTATTGACCATACTTTGCTCAAGCCGGAAGCCGGAGAGACGCAGATTCGGTTGCTGGTGGCGGAGGCATTGCAGTATCAATTTGCCAGCGTGTGCGTCAATCCGCGCTGGGTCAAACTGGCCGGTTCTTTAGTAGCTGTGGCGGGTGTCGGCCGCGAAGTCATGGCGCAAGATGCTCGCACGGTGGTTTGTGCGTGTGTGGGCTTTCCATTTGGAGCGGCCAGCGGTGCCAGCAAAGCCTTTGAGGCCAGGGAATGTATTGGTGACGGGGCGGAGGAAATTGACATGGTAATTTTTTTACCGGCGGTTATAGCGGGTGATTTGGCAACTGCGCGGGCGGATGTGCAGGCGGTGGTTGAGGCCGCGCGGGCGACAAGGAAGGGCATTGTGGTGAAGGTGATTTTGGAAACGGCACTGCTGACGGCAGAGCAAATAGCACTGGGCTGCCGGGCGGCCGGCGAAGCGGGATCGGATTTTGTGAAAACCAGCACGGGCTTTCATCCGGCGGGTGGGGCGAGCGTGGAAGCGGTGCGTTTATTGAAGGCGCATGCATCAGGCATACGCGTGAAGGCCGCCGGCGGAATACGTGATGCGTCCACGGCGCGAGCGATGTTGGAAGCGGGCGCGGATCGCCTTGGCTGTTCCGCCAGTGTGGCGATTGTGGAATCGTGGGGTGGGGCTTAGTTCCACGATGGCGGTTGGCCGGTCCGTGAGTCAGAGCACCCCTTTGGTGCTGGGAATTTGATCGGATCGCGGATCTATGGCCACGGCTTGCCGCAGCGATTTGGCCAAAGCCTTGAAAATGGCTTCCGCCACATGATGGCTGTTGGTGCCGTACGGTACATTGACATGCAAATTCATTTTGGCGGTGTTGGTGAGGGATCGCAGAGCCTCGGAGATTAATTCCACATCAAAATCACCGATTTTCGGAGTGGGGAATGCGACATTGAAAATAAACGCGGGTCGCCCGGAAAGATCGAGGGCTACCTTGGCCAGGGCATCTTCCATGGGCACATCGGCCCAGCCGTAGCGGTAAATACTCTTTTTTTCCGCCAAGGCCTTGTCAAGGGCGGCACCGAGTACCAAAGCCACGTCTTCCACGGTGTGATGGGCATCAATGTGTAGATCGCCGATGGCCTTCACGGCCAGATCAAACATGCCGTGGCGGGCCAAATGGTGAAGCATGTGATCAAAAAAGCCCACACCGGTAGCAATATCGGCATGACCTGTGCCGTCAAGATTCAAGCTAAGGGAAATATCGGTTTCGCGCGTTTTCCGGGTGAGGGTGACGCGGCGCTGGGCAGGTGCAATGTTGTTACTCATAAGCTGACTCCTTTCAATAAAGGTGGAATCGGTCAAGTTATTTTAATCAGGAGGCGTCATGCCTGTCTTTAGTTCCGCCATGGTTTGAATGAAAATTTCATTCTGCTGGGGTGTACCAATAGTGATCCGCAGCTTATCGGTCAGGCGCGGTAAATTAAAATAGCGCACCAGTATGCGGCGGGCTTTGAGTTGTTCATACCAAAGTGCCGCATCCATGCCCGCGGGTACCTGTGCCAGCACAAAATTGCTGTGACTTTCCGGAACGCCAAAGCCGAGCGCTGTAAGTTGGCCGGTCATCCATTGGCGTTGCTCTATGACCTTTTGCCACACGGCTTTGGCATACGCCTGATCACTGATGGCGGCGGTGGCGGCGGCGATGGCAATAACATCGCACGGGTAACTGTCGCGAATTTTATAGAGTTCGGCAATCAGCGGAGCCTGCGCGATGCCATAGCCAAAACGCATTCCAGCCAGGCCGTAACCCTTGGACATGGAACGCAGCAGAACCAGCCTGGGAAAACGTGCCACCAGGGAGATGGCGCTGATGGGGGCGAAATCCACATAGGCTTCGTCAATAAGCAGTAAACCGGAAAAGCGCCGGGCAATATCTTCCAGCGTGGCCAGATCAATGAGTGTGCCGGATGGAGCGTTGGGGTTGACAATAAGTAAAACCGCAGCGTCGATGTCCCCAAGGTTTTTGGGGACACGCCATTCTTGGGAGGAGATTTCGTAATCCACGGGTATGGGTTTGGCGGCCTGCATATTGGCCAATACCGGATAGAGCGAATACCCCGGGTCCAGGTAGGCTACGCGGTCATTTTCACCGGCGCAGGCGCGCACGACCAGAGCCAGAAGCTCATCGCCACCGTTGGTGGGCATAATCATTTCGGGCTCGACGTGGTGAACCGCCGCAGCGGCCCGGCGAAAATCCCGAGCGTCCGGGCTGGGGTAACGCCGTAGTTGTTCCGCCGTGATGTTTCCGATGGCGGATAGTACACGCGGTGAGGGTGGATACGGATTTTCGTTGGTGTTGAGTTTAATCACGGCAACGTCCGTCGGTTGTTCACCGGGCGTGTAGCCGTGCATCAATTCAATATGTTTTCGAACAGGCGCATTCATACCGGGTGGATTATACATGGGGAACGGCGTTTGGTCGTGGGTGACATGCCATGGTGCGGAGGTCTATGTCATGTTGCCGGCTGAATCGCGTGGGTCAGGCTTTTTCATTTAATTATTCCTGTATCAAGGGCTGGCAGGTGGTCTCCACGCGCAACACCCAGGTGAGTACGCCGCCCAAAACGCTGCCCCCTGCCAGCCATAGCATTAACACGGGTGTACCAGTGTAATGTTCCACCACTGGCAGAAAGAAGGTGCTGGCAACCGCCCCCAGGCGTGAAAAGGCCGTGGCAAAGCCGTGACCTGTTGCGCGCACGTCGGTCGGGTAGACCTCAGAGGCCAGAAGATAGGTGGTGTTGCCGGGACCGAAGCTGTTAAGAATCTGGGATAGGAGCATGCCGGCAAACATGATGACGATCGCCGCCGTGCTGAAAATCGCTGTATGTTCCACCATGCCCCCGTGGATGACGGTTTTGGTGGGGGATTGCAGAGCGGTCAGGCCGACAATTGCCAATCCAACGCCGCCGCCGACAAAGCCAATAATCTGCGGCCATACGCGCCCGATGCGATCCACCAGGAGTGCCAACGGAATATAGCCGATGAGAAAGCTGGTACTTAAAATCATACTGCCGAACAGTTTGCTGTGAGATCCATGAAACCCCAGATGACCGAGAATTTGTGGAATATAAATAGTTACGTAGTAACCCACCAGGTCCATCATAAACCACGGTATGCAGACAAACATGGTAGCCCGCAGAAAGCGGCGTCCAAACAGTACGCGCACGGGGGTAGCGGTCCGGAGGAGGGTTTGTGTTTGAGCAGCAAGAATCGTCGAGACTTGCCCATCGGTTAGCTCGGGAACAAGTTGCCTGAGGACTTGCGTGGCTTGTTCCACCTGGCCGCGACGCAGATACCAGCGGGGTGATTCCGGAAGGCTTTGCCGCAACCACACCACCAGCAGGGCTGGCGCGGCTCCAACCAACAACATCAGTCGCCAGGCCCATGGCCCCAGATGGACCAGCACGAATCCCACCAAGCTCGCAAAAATCGCCCCCGCGGTCCACAAGCCAAATGTCCAGGTGATGACGCCACCGCGCTTTACCGTGGGCATAAACTCGGCCATGTAGGTGGCGCTGAGGGGATAATCCGCTCCGATACCCACTCCCAGCAGAAATCGAAATACCACCAGTGATGCAACATTCCACGCGGAGGCACATAGAATGGCGGCCAGAAAAAAGGTCATAAGATCAATAAGATAAATTGCCTTGCGGCCAAAGCGATCGGCAATTCGGCCGCCAATTAAAGCTCCCACGAAAGCTCCGGCCAAGGCGGCACTGCCCAGCCATCCCACAGCATGGGCATTTAGATGCCATTGGGTGTGTAATAGCAGCAGCACGGCACCGATAATCATAATATCGTAGCCATCAAGAAAGATGCCCAGCCCCGCAGACCATGCGAGGCGTCGATGCAGTCTGGTCATGGAGGCCCGGTCCATCTGATCCAGCAGTGTACTCATGCCAAAAGTTCCAAAGTGTTTACCTTAATCTGGGTCCAAATTGTTTTACCTGAATCGCCTATTTGCCGCCATCGTCAGCGGTGGCCAGATAATGGCTCAATGGCTGATGATGAAGCCGGGCGTAGTTTCGCAGGTAGGTCATCACGTGCCGGTAAGAGGATACGCCCTTGGTGGCAATCCATTCCTGGCGCATCTGCTCCGGCCCGGGCACTTTCAGCAATGTGGTGGGGGTATAAGCATTCTTTTTATCGGGATGAGACAGGAGGCTCGATTCCCCCGTTCCATGCTGGGAGAGCCACTGCGGTGAAAGCCAATGGCCCTGCTGGCCGGCTTTGCGCCGCAGCCGCTGGATATGAGTGGCCAGTCCCGGGTTTAGCGCCATCGGAATTTGAATGGGTTGCACAATAAACGGGGCGAAATCGGGATGGTGTGTCCAGATGCCGGCAAGCACGCGGGCGTTGGCATCCCATTGAGACATGGGCGGCACCTTTTCCGCCGCTTCCATGGTACGCATGATATCCACCTGGGAATAACGATGGGTGATCAACAGGCCCTTTTTGATCCAGGGGCTGACCACCAGGGCCAGGGAGCGGTGGGCGCCAATATGATCCGCACCGGATTGAGCATCGTCTTCGGTGATGACGATGAGAGTATGTTTCCATTGGGGCATGCGACTCAGCGCCGCCACCAGTTCACCTGTGGCCAGGTCGTTATCGGCTACGTAATATGCGGGGGTGTAATAACCCGGGGATCGCCCCGCGGTATGATCATCCGGCAGCCATACATACATCAAGCGAGGCATGGTGTGCCTGGGATCCTTGAGCCAGGCTAAAATGCGTCCCGCACGCCAGGTATCAAGGATGTAGCGATTCCACCCGGGAAATGTGGTTCCAAGATGCTGTTTCATGGCCTGGGAAATTTCACCGGCTTCATCGCGCGAAACAAATTCGCCAAAATCCATAAATGATACGTGATGGGCCAGTAGATCATTGAATAAGAAAAGTCCGCACGGGTAAGAAATCCAGGGGTTGGAATAAGCGCCGAGTCTGGAGAGATTTTCATAATCCGTATACGGGTTATCGGTGCCGATAAATCCGGTGGCGGCCCCCATGACATTGTAGTCCGTCAGGCTTTGGGTCCAGCCGGGATTGGGTGTGATGCCGCGGCCGGAATAATACATTGGCCAGGTGCGCTGGACCCAGTCGGAGTCTGATGCCGCGGTAGTCCACTGGTGGCCCTGAGCAGTCACTTCGCCATCCACGCGATAGTTGACCAGCAATCCGAAACGGTTGGCCAGCGCATAGAGATTGGGAAGGTCCCGGCCGTTGTATAAATCCAATCGCGGATCAGCCCAGTGGCCGGCGCGGCGGTAAGTGCCGAAATCCTCATCAAAGGTTTTGTTTTCGCGCAAAATAAAGACCACGTGGCGGATGTGTTTCCGCAGGGCCACGGCGGCCCGGTGATTTTGGGCGGCGCGGTGAGCCCGTTGGGCGTGGGAAAAGCCATCATTGCGTAACGCTTGCATGGTCCAGCGGGTGAGGTGGCGGCCAAGCCCGGCAAGGGGAATGCGCTGAACGGTTCCAGGCATGGAAGTGCCGACCCATTGATAGTTCGGATTGGCGGTGGATCCGAAACCTTTGGCGCAGGCCACGTATAGAGCCGCATGGCCGATACACAGGGCGGACGGATACCATCCGGTGGGAATAAGACCCAATCGCCGGCCGTTGTGCGTATTGTATACGGCCACATCATCATTGCCCGCGTTGGCCACGAATAAATGGTGCCTCCAAAGAGCCAAACCATCCGGGTACGATCCTGGTGGGGCGTTGTGGTAGGGAGCATCGTTGATACGTCGGACGATGGCCAGTCGATTAACATCAATGGCCACGACCTGGTCGGTATTGGCGCAGGCCACCCAGACGATGGCGGAATGGGCTGACGCCACCAGTGCGATCGGATGGACGCCGGCCTGGCGATTTCGCGGTCCCGTCGGTGGTCCGATGGCCACTGATCCAAGTGGTTTCATGGTGGCGGCACTGAGCACCGCGGCCCTGTCGCCACCCCAGTCGCTGACGACGATTCTACGGCCATGATCGGCGAGAACCACGGCAAAGGGCATGGAACCGGCATTGGCGTATACCGTGTGGCCGGTGCGCAGATTAACCCGCGCCACGCTGTTGGAAAGCAATCCCGTGACAAAAAGGTGTCCGCCGGCGGAACCCATCGCCACGGAATCGGGGTAGAAATGGTAGGGCTGGACTTGGCGAGATTGATATTGATATGGATATTGATGAGCGGAAAATGGTTGCCACGCCAGGGGGAAGCGCCGCAACAATCGCAGTTTGCCGCCGGTAAGGCGCAGCGCCACCACGTTGTCGCTGACTCCGCCGGCGAGATAGACCGTTTTGTCTGGGCCGACAGCCATGCCCTGAAACAGGCTTTGACGGGCGATTTTATTTTCCGGGCCGGCCGGGGCTGCGCCTTTCACGAAATCGATGTGATCCGTAATGGCCAGGGTGTGTGCATTGAGGGCCAGCAATGATTGCGCTGGAGCGGCACCCCCACATTCCACCAAAAGTGTTTTATGGATTCGAGCCACACCGATGGCGAAGTTTGGAGTTGGTTTAACTTGACCAACCGGGGCAACGATGCGCGAATCCGGCAGCGTACATAAAGGCATGGCAGCGTGGCTGATAGCCGGGAGCAGGGCAATTATGAGCAGCGTGGTTGCCGCCAGGATGAGCAGGTATGGATGCTTGCGGCCGCCGTTTTTCTGTCGGGCCATCCAGGTCGGCGAGGCGTAGTTTTTCTTCATAAACTCCAATCCTATCTTTTGCATCCGGCATTACCAACGCGGGAATTATAGTGGGAAAGTGTTAATGTGGTATGAAGGGGACTGTGGAATGCAGCGCATGTGGGATTGCTGACGCTCTCGCCAGCTCTGCGCTGGCTTTGATTGGTCTGTTGGCACTATTCCCACCAGGCAGTGATCCATGCATTCCGGATCTTTGGCAAGGAATAACGCTGCGGGAATCGCTATTTCCGGAAAAAGGTTTTTCCCGGAGCCACAACTTTGCTTAGTCGATTGTTCACGTAAAGTGCTTCCAGCAGAAATTCCCCTACGGAAACCAGCGATGCCGCATCCAGGGTTTTCAGGCCAAACTTTTCCGCCAGCTTGGAGGTTGCAGTCTTCAAGCCTTTCACCAATCCATAGTTTTCCGCTAAAAGTGCGGTGGGAACGTCATCGCCGACTTGCAAAGTCAAGCCCCCTTTGAATTGCTGCACCAATTCTGTGTAATCTTCCAGATCTGTGTGTCGATTGAACACCTTTTTCACCGCTTCACCCAGCAGTGTCGCGATCAGCTTATCTTCAGCTTCATCGCCTTCGGCCAGCATCAATTCTATTTTTCCGCGGCAACTGGCGCTAATAAAAGCCAGGTCGTCCATCCGCGCAACAACGCGGTTTTCGCCCAAAATAATGCCGCGGCGTTCCGCACTGGAAACCAGATTTTCCGCATTGGCAATCGAGCAGCGCACACTGACGCCGCTGGCCTGATTGATATGTGGACTGGTGCGGGCCAGGGACACGAATTCCTCCATCAGTTCCAGCATAAAGGCGGGTATTTCGACGTGGATATCGGCATTTCGCTCCAGCCAGGCGTTTTCACGTGTGATTTCAATGGCTTCGGCCAGGCGATGCGGGTAATGGGTGCGAATCACCGAACCGATGCGATCTTTGAGCGGCGTGACGATGCGTCCGCGATTGGTGTAATCTTCAGGATTGGCCGAAAATACCATGCAAACATCAATCTCGAGTCGGATGGGATAGCCGCGGATCTGTACATCGCGTTCTTCCAGCACATTAAAAAGACCGACCTGAATTTTCGGAGCTAGATCAGGCAGTTCGTTAATGGCGAAGATTCCCCGGTTGGTCCGCGGAATCAGGCCGAAGTGCATGGTGGTTTCATCGGAAAGGTAGCGACCCTGGGCGTGGCGCACCAGGTCGATTTCGCCGATTAGATCGGCAATGGTAACATCCGGCGTGGCTAATTTTTCGTGATAACGGCGACTGCGATGCAACCATTCAACAGGAGCATCGTCGCCTTGTTCGGCAATGATTCGTCGGCCCATGGCCAACCTGGGGTGGATGGGGTCTTCCGGCAGTTCGCAGCCTGCCAGCACCGGTATCCATTCATCGAGCAGGTCCGGCAACAGCCGTAAAATCCGTGTTTTGGCCTGGCCGCGCAAGCCCAGTAAAAGCATATCATGCCGACTGAGCAGCGCATGAACGACCTGCGGCAAGACAGTATCTTCATAACCGACCAGCCCCTCAAAGAGCGGCTTGCCATCGCGTAATCGCGATATAACATTGCGCCGCAGCTCATCCTTGACACTGCAAGGCCTGTACCCGGCGGTTTTTAACTGGCCGACGGTGCGTGCAGACGGGGGATTGGTCATGAAATATCCTTAATTAAGTACGTCTCGCTGTTGCGGCGATGACGCAGCCTGATGCGCCGATCGCACGTTCATATTGATCCTAGCGCCAAGCCAACGCCGTTTCAAGGTCGGGCGGTGAAGAGGTTGGGGAGCGGCGATTTTCAGCGCTTGGATGAAGGTTTGCGATGCTTCTTGTCAACTGGGTGCAAAGGGTGGTTTGCCGAAAGAGAATCTTTCCGCTGCCAGTATTTGAGTCCGTCAATTTGGCCACAATTGGTGGGTTGAACGCAAGGAGCAAACAGTGGCCGGGTCCGCGGAGGAACAACTAATGACTGCATTCCTCAAGCTCGGGCTCATGTTGTGTACTTTCTGTATCCTGTTGCGTTGGGCTGCTATCATATAAAATACCGACCGGACAGGAGGGGCAGGCGTTGCCTTGGCTGAATGCAGGCGTTGCCTGGGATTGTGTAAGAATGGAAGTGTGGACTCTCAAGCGGCGCGGCATGATGACCACGCCGTTGATTTTCGTGTCAGGCTACAGGTGAACATTGGCGGTTGCGGCAGTAGAAAACATCGGTAAGGCTTACGAAGGGCGAGCGATCTTCGCGGACATCTCACTGGAACTTCAAGTGGGTGAGCGCATCGGGCTCATTGGCCCGAACGGCGCGGGGAAAACCACGCTTTTAAAGATTTTTGCGGGTGTGGAAGAACCGGACCATGGGACGCGCACTGTGTCGCGGCAGACTACTTTAAGCTATGTGTCACAGCAGCCGCTGCTTGATCCCAATGAGACTCTGCATCATCAGGTATCGCTGGTGTTTGAGGAACTCAAGACGGTGGAAACGCAGATGCATGAGGCCGCGGATATGATGGCCCGGCATACATCCGGTCCGGAACATGACGCGGCAATTCGGCGCTACGATGCGTTGCAGCACCATTTTGAACATCTGGGTGGCTGGGATATTGAACGCCGCGTTGAAGTGGTACTGCAGGAATTGGGGTTTTCGCAGCGGGATTTAACCCTTCCGATTTCAGCCCTGTCCGGCGGACAAAAATCGCGGGCTCAGTTGGCCCGAATGCTGTTATCCGGAGCGGATTTACTGCTGCTTGATGAACCCACCAACCATCTTGATTTGCACATGCTCAACTGGCTGGAAGAAACCCTCAAGGCCATGACCGATGTTACTATGGTGATTGTCAGCCACGACCGTTATTTTCTGGATCGAGTGGTGAATAACATTGTGGACATGCGTGGCGGTGAGATAGAACGATATCCGGGCAATTACTCCGATTATCTGACGCTGAGTGCCGAGCGGCAACTGACCCGGCAGCGGCAGTTTGTCCAACAGCAGGCGTTTATTGCCAAGCAAGAGGAATATATCCGTCGGTTTGGTGCCGGCCAGCGGGCAATGCAGGCCCGTGGCCGTAAAACAAGATTAGAACGGCTGAAAAACGAAGCACTGATTGCACGGCCACGCGGCCAGGACAAGGCCATGATCCTGAATCTGAAAGTCGCGCGGCCCAGCGGTCAGGAAGCCCTTCGGTTGGAGGGTATAAGCAAGGGCTTTGACAAAAAGCAGCTCTTTGCGGATATCAGCTTTCATTTGCCCCGGGGTACGCGTTTGGGCATCATTGGTCCCAATGGCGCGGGCAAGAGTACGCTGTTGAATATTTTGGCGGGTGATCTGACCGCGGATACGGGCGAGATTCGCTGGGGCCACGCCGTGAGCGTGCAATACTACCGGCAGGAGCATCAGGATTTAAATCCGGAAAACTCGGTGGCCGAGGAACTTCATAGTGTCCGGCCCGCCATGTCGCCGCAGGACATGCGCGATCTGGCAGCCCTGTTTTTGTTTTCGGGAGATACCATAGATAAAAAGATTGCGGTTCTTTCGGGAGGAGAAAAATCGCGTGTGGCCATGGCCAAGCTGCTCCTGAATCCATCCAATACGATCTTGATGGATGAGCCGACCAATCACCTGGATATGCTTACGTGCCAGGTGGTGGAAACTGCCTTGGACAGTTTTGACGGAACCTTGATTTTGGTATCACATGACCGGTTCTTTTTAGATTCCGTGTGCGATCAACTGCTGGTGCTGGAGCCTGCCACGCAAGCAGGCCTGGGACCGAAGTGGCGATTGTTCAATGGGAGTTACAGCGATTATCTGGTGGCGGCAGCGAGCGCGGCAGAGCAGGTGTCGTTACAGCGTCGCGATGCGGAAAAGCAGGATAAAAAACGAAGAGAGCAATCGCAGGCTCGGCAGAATCGCCCGGCTAAAGACAGTCATCGGCCGACACCTGCAACATCGGCAAAATTACCGCCACATCTAAGCCGCCTGAGCTTGAGTGCGGTGGAAGAATTGATTCAACGGCTGGAACAGCAAAAGCAGCAGGCTGAGCGAACGCTGGCAGACCCCCAAGTGGCCGCGGTCGCGGAGCAATTGCGACAGGCCAAGTTAAATTACACGCGGGTGCAAAGTGATCTGGCCGAGGCGCTGGAAGCATGGGAATTCAAAGCCCAGTAAGCTGCGCCTGGTGGCCAGTTGCGTCAATTCCATCTGGAGATACCATTGAGTCATAACCCCAGTGAAATACAGCCCTTGCTCAAAACAGATATCGCTGCAGCGGTCTCCGGTGAGGAATTGGTGTTTCGCGGCTTATTCTGGTACGTGACGGTCCTGACGGGGTTGGCGATTGTAGCATATCTGCTGGTGTACTGGCACACGCAAATAGAGTCGCAAAAGACATTTCCATTTAATAGTATTGTGTACCGAGCCAGCCTGAGGTTTACGGATTTCACGGGATTTTATCATAAATTTCAGTCGTTTGGCACTGCGAAGTTTTGGACCGGCCACGCGGTCATGAATTACCCCGCGCCGGATGCATATGTGTATTTGCTTTATTTTCGGCTGTTTCCCCAAAGTGCGGTGGCGGCGGCTCTGGCCTTTGATACGACCATTGTCGGGATTGCCATTTTGGCGGCGGGTTTGCTGGTGTGGTCGGTGCGGCGGCATCAACTGGCGGCCCCCGTCGCGGCAGTTTTAGCCTTGATGTTGCTGACCTCGTATCCGCTGATGTTTATGGCGGACCGGGCCAATGTGGAGGGTGCAGCATGGGTGATGGCGCTGGTGGGGGCGTGGGCGTTTGTGAGGCACCATGGACTGGTGGCGGCGGCATTTTTCGCCTGTGCGGCCGCTATGAAGCTGGCACCGTTAATTTTGATTTTTCTGTTTTTCCGGCAGCGCGACTGGAAAGCCACGGCTATGTTTTGCGGTTTTTTTTTGGTGATAAATATTGTGGCCATGTGGTTCATGGGGCCGCACATTGCCCAATCCCTGGAGGCGATTTTCGCCGGCATGGGAGGTTTTCAACATACGTTTGTGCTCACTTGTGGTTGGGATGGGGTGGACCACTCCCTTTTCGCCGTGATAAAAATTGGTATGGCCTTTGTGGGCCTTTGGGGAGGCTTGGGGTTGGGCGGGCTTTTCCCCTTTATGGGGCTGGCCTATCACATTTATGAACTAGGTTGGCTGTGCGTGATGGTGCTATTGGTGGCGCATTTCCGAAAGATGCCGATGTTGAATTGTGTGTTTGCAGTTTTTATCGTGCAGGTGCTGGCCCCCGGAGTGTCTTTTGATTATACGTTGCTGTATATGTATATACCGTTTGTAATTTTTGTGGTGCTCTTTCTCATGCAAGAGGTTTATTCGGGGCGGGTGCGTTTTGATTTGTGGAAAATACTGGCGGTTCTAATTCCATTGGCAATTCTATTTACGCCGCAGCAACCCTATCTGGTGCTGCCCGCCCAGATTGACTTCGCGGGGCAGATCAAGGCGTTGTGTCTGCTGTTTCTGCTGTGTTTTGTAGCCTGTCAGGCCATGCCGTGTGGGATGTTTGGGGAGGCCCCACCGGCGGCACTGGAGATTAAGGCGGCAATTGGGGCGGGGGAAACCTGTTGAGCCAGAAGACCGGCAAAATAGCACCAATCCTGAAGGACCAGGCCATGGCCGGGCTGGGGCGGCAGTTGGTATTTCGCGGCTTATTCTGGTACGTGACTGTGCTGACCGGTTTGGCGATTGTGGCATATTTACTGGTGTATTGGCACACGCAAATAGACAAGCCGTGGCCGTTTCCATTTAACAGCATTGTTTTTGCCCCCAGCCTGCGCCTTTCGGATTTTACGGAATTTTATCATAAATTTCAGTTGTTCGGTACGCCCAGGTTCTGGAATGGCCACCATGATATGAATTACCCCGCACCGGATGCTTATGTGTATCTGCTCTATTTTCGTCTGTTTCCCCAAAGTGCGGTAGCCGCGGCCCTGGCCTTTGATACGACCATTGTCGGGATTGCCATTTTGGCGGCGGGTTTGCTGGTGTGGTCGGTGCGCAGGCATCAACTGGCGGCCCCCGTGGCGGCAATTTTGGGTTTGATGCTGCTGACGTCCTATCCGCTGATGTTTATGGCAGACCGGGCTAATGTCGAGGGAGCGGCATGGGTGATGGCGGTGGTGGGGGCGTGGGCGTTTGTAAAAAATTATGGGCGTATTGCGGCCATATTTTTTGGATGTGTGGCCGCGATGAAGCTGGCACCTTTGATTCTGATTGTTTTATTTTTAAGAAGGCGGGACTGGCGGGGTGCGTGGACGTTTTTGGTGGCGTTTTTTGTGATTAATTTTGTGGCGATGTGGTTTGCAGCTCCGCATATTGCCCAGCCACTTCATGCCATCGGCCGGGGCATTGCGCAATTTCAAAAAACCTATGTGCTCACTTTCAGCCCGGATGGCATTGGGGTTGATCATTCGCTGTTTTCAGTGGTGAAACAAGTGCTGGCATGGGGGGGGTATGTCAACGGGGCGGGTTTAGGCAGCCTGCTGACCATGATTGGAATGTGGTACCATGTTTATGCGATGGCCTGGCTGATGGCGATGGCGATGATGGTGTGGCACTTCCGGCGGATGCCCATTTTGAACTGTGTGTTTGCGGTGTTTATCGTACAAGTGTTGGCTCCCGGAGTATCTTTTGATTATACGTTATTGTATATGTATATACCGTGGGCAATGTTTGTGATTTTTTTCCTGTTGGAGGATGTATATTCCGGGCGAGTGCATTTTCAACTATGGAAAATAGTGACGATGTTAGTGGCATTTGCAATTCTATTTACACCGCAACAATGTTATATGGTGTTGAATGGCCGGATTGGCTTTGCCGGACAGTTTAAGGCGTTGACTTTACTGTTTTTGCTGTGGTTTGTGGCGCGTTATGCCATGCCATGCCGGGTGTTCGGAGAGACACCGTTGGCGGCGGAAATTCCTACAACATTTGCTAATCCTGAAGAGCAGCCCCAGACCGGTACTTTGTAACCAAGGAAATGTGGCGGCGGTGATGAAGATGGCCTTAGTGAACCGACAACCGCATTGGCTGCGAAGATCGCTGATTCCGGCGTTCAAGCTGTTGATTGCCGTGGTGGGGCTGTGGTACGTGATATCCCAGATCTCGTGGCATGATCGGGTGTTTGTGGCCGCGGGCTCACGGATTCGTGGCGTTACTATTCTGGATACCGTACCGGTGAGGGTGCTCGATTGGCAACATGGAATGCCGCAGGTACTGTTGGCAGGGCAGAAAATAACAGTCCACCTGGCCTCAGGCCGGGTGGTTACTGGCGCGGCCGATAGGCCGCCAATCGGCTGGCCAAGGGTAGTGAGATTACCCCTTGCCGACTTGGCGTATACGCATGGCCGGCTGGAGATCAGCCGTGGACTCTTTAGCCTGATCAAGTCCGCCAAAACTGGGCCTCTGCTGGCGGCACTGTTGTTGTTGGGGTTGCCGACGTTTATCACCACGTGGCGTTGGCGAAAATTGCTGGCAGTGCAGGAATTGCATTTAACTTATGGCAAATGTGTGACGTTGACATTTATCAGCCACTTTTATTCCACTTTTTTGCCTGGTCATAGCGGCGGCGATTTGGTTAAGATTCTCTACACGGGGCGCATGACCACCCAACCGACAAAAGTTGCGGTGACTGTTCTGCTGGATCGGGTGATTGGCTTTATTGCGCTCATGATGGTGGCGATTGTGGCCATCACCACCGTGTTGCTGCTGGGTGCGGTGAGCGAAGGCGGTGGTCGGGTATCGGTGGACACCCTTTTACTTCATATTTTGTGGTTTATTGGCGGGGCGCTGGTTGCAGCGTGTGCGGGCGCGGCGATCTATTTTTACAGGCCGTTGCGACGCTGGCTGGGAATGGATGCCCTGTTGAACCGGTTGCCTTTACCGGAATTCATCAAGCATGCGGACCGAAGCCTGCAGGCATACCGCGGCCACTTTCAGTTGATGGGAGTGTTGCTGGTGGTGAGCATGTTTTCGCAAAGCGTACTGCCTGTAGTAGCGTGGCTGTTGGGCCAGGCGTTTGCCATGCATGTACCGTTTGCGACATTTATGGTTTATATACCGGTGGTGGCATTGGCGGTGAGTCTGCCCATTGTGCCGCCCGCCGGCCTGGGCTTGCTTGATGCGTTGCTGCTTTATTTTTTTGTTGCTCGCGGCGTGGACAGTGCCAATCAAGCCTTTGCGTTGGCCCAAGGCCTACGGTTTTTGCCGATTTTCTGGGGCATGCTCGGGGCGTATTGGGTGGTGCGTGGAAGATTTTCGCGGCCAGTGGCCGCAATGGAGAGCAACCATGGGATCACGGGAAGAACAGCCAACTCATGATTTAATTTTGCCCAATGACCGCGTAAGATCGTCCGGTAATGTTTGTCGGTTTCTATTGATTCTGAAAGAGCGATGCTGTATGAAGTTGGTACACTACAAAGAGCATTTACGATCACAGCGGATACATCGCGCCTGCCCGATTTGCCAATCCTCCCGACGCCACCTGATCTTTAAACAGCGTTTCGATGGACCTCAAAATTCCAGCCTCCTTGCCGGCTACCATGTGGTCAGTTGCGCGTACTGCGGTTTTGTTTATGCGGACTGTATTCCTGAACAGGCTGCCTTTGATGGTTATTACCGCCGATTTTCAAAATACGAATATGGGCACCAGGGGGGTGAGGTTTCCCGCAGCGATATCAGAACCTTCGAGCGGCTTGCGAATTTCATCTACCGGGCCCGCGTGCACCGCCGGAGTGCCATTTTGGACGTGGGCTGCGCGACGGGGGCGCTGCTTTCCGTGCTCGGCAAGCGTGGCTTTAAGGATCTCCACGGGATGGATCCTTCGCTAGCCTGTGCCAAGACCGCCGCCCGACTTTACGGAATACCAGTCATAACCGGCAGTGTTTTTGATCTGGACCTACGACACGGGCAGTACGACCTGATTATTCTTACCGGGGTTCTGGAGCACATACGCGATGTCCAAGCGGCGGTGCAAAAGGTGGTAGCTCGGCTCACGCCCCAAGGACATCTATTAGCAGGCGTTCCAGATGCCCTGGGTTTGGCGGCGGCCCACAACGCTCCATTTCAACAGTTCAGTGTGGAACACATTAACTTCTTCACTCCGACATCCTTAACCAATCTGATGGCGGCTGCGGGTTTAAAACGCATCGTACAAATGCGGATGATGCGCGAGCAGGGGATTGGAACCACCGAGCCAACCGTGGTCGGCATCTATCGCCGTGGGTTTGGGCCGGTGAAACTGCGACTCGACCTCCAAGGCCGGGCTGCCTTGCAAAAATACGTCGCTAAATCCAAGGAAGCGGACCGGCACACGCGCAAAATTATTCGCCACGCCACCCGCGGCGGAAGAAAAATCGTGATCTGGGGTGTTGGTACCCTTACACAGCGGCTGCTGGCCGCCGGAATACTTAAGCGTGAGCACATTGCCGCATTCGTTGATTCCAGTCCGAAGATGCAGGGAGGAACGCTCGTGGGCCAACGCATCTTGGCTCCAGCGGAGCTGCGCGCCCGTCCCGAAGCCATCATCATTGCGTCGTGGATGTTTCAGAAAGAAATATATGCGCAAATAAAAAAACACCTCCGGCTTCCCAACGCGGTGATAAAATTATACGATGTTCATTGTCGTCGGCGATAGTGTAAGATGTCCGGAACTTAATGATGACAACTAAAATATCACTTATTACGGGCGGTGCCAGCGGGATAGGCCTCGCGTTCGCCGAGCAGTTGGCTAGCCGAGGCCACAACCTGATACTGGTGGACAAGTCAGCCGACGGCCTGGGGCGGGCCGGGGTTGATATTCGCCAACGCTACCGTGTGCAAGTGGACACGCTTACCGCGGACCTTGCGGATGCTTCCGATGTAGAGATGGTGGAACAAAAGATATCCGATATAGATATAAATGTCCTCGTGAACAACGCTGGTTTTTGCACGGCGGGCATGTTTACGGAAGCGCCGCTAAAGGGACAACTGGACCTCATCGCCGTTCACTGCATTGCTCCCATGCGGTTCTGCAAGGCAGCGATTCCGCGCATGATGGAACACCATTATGGACGAATTATCAATGTCTGTTCGATTAGTGCGTTCTGCCGTTTTCCCCGGACGGTCGGCTATTCGGCCACGAAAGGTTATTTATGGATTATGTCGGAATGTCTACAAGTGGAACTGGTTGGATCGGGTGTTAAGGTACAGGCGCTTTGTCCGGGTTGGGTGCGAACGAATATCAACGCCGCACTTCCCAAGGATACATTTGATGCTTCCAAAATCCCCGGATTTTTGTGGACCGAACCGCGAGATTTAGTTGAAATGTCGCTGCGCGCCTTGGAAAGGAGTAATCGCGTTTTATTTATACCGCGGCTGCGCGACAAAATCGTGGTGTTGGCCTTTGGAAGCAGGATTGGTCTGAAGCTATTGGCGATTTACCGCCGCATCCGCTTCGCCATCGCACGCAGATAGCCTGACTTCCCCCCGTGGTGAGCAAAAGTCCTTGATTTACCGGCCTGCGGCGGTAATGCACTTGCTACATTCAACCCGGTGCCCAGGCCGGCGGCTGGGTAAACAGTGGCAGCAGCCCCAATTGACC
>JAJZCR010000070.1 GCA_021851715.1 Planctomycetota bacterium | reverse complement strand
TCAACTGGGGCTGCTGCCACTGTTTACCCAGCCGCCGGCCTGGGCACCGGGCTGAATGTAGCAAGTGCATTACCGCCGCAGGCCGGTAAATCAAGGACTTTTGCTCATCACGGGGGGAAGTCAGGTTGGCGGTGGTGACATACGTAGCCCGGCGTTTTACCGTATCTTCCGCGTTGCCCATGGCGATGCTGATGGCGCTTTGGGCAAACATCAGGGTGTCGGCGGGCATGTCGCCGATGGTGGCCACCCGGGCCATATCCAGGCCAACGCCGCGGGCCAGCGTCTGCACGGCCACGCCCTTGTTGGCCAGAGGGTGGGTGATATCCAGATAATACGGCTGGGAACTCGAAGCGGACAACCGGCCGTCAAATATTCGCCTGACTGCTTGAGCACCATTGGCCACGGCGGAAGCATCATCACTGACGCCCACCACTTTCACCACGCCGGTGCCGGGTAAAGCGTCGCGGGCATACAGGACAGGTTTAAATCCGACGGCGCGACTTTCCCGTTGCACATGCGGGCCATCGAGCCGTGGTACCAGCCAGTGTGGACCCAGGTATAGCCATGCATCAAGAGCGTGCTGGCTCAAACATTCCAGCAGTTCGGGCAGCATCGCCGCCGGTAGTGGATGCTCCTCCACCACCGTAAGATCTGCAGTAAAAATCTGTCCGCCGTTAAACCCGGCCATGGTTCCCGTTAAACCCAGGGCTTGCAGCAGCGGCGACATCCCGCGGGGAGGACGGCTGCTCACCAGTTTCAGGCCAATGCCCGCCGCGCGCAACCGCCGAACCGCCGCCAGGGCCGCAGGCGTTAGTATTTTGTCCGGTGTCAGCAGCGTGCCGTCGATATCGGAAATCAGCAGTTCGATGTTCGGCGATTGTTCAGCCACGGTTGACCCCCAAAGCGGTGGCGGCCCCGCCCCAGGCCAGGGCCAATCACCGGTTCGCCTTGTCATTGTAAAGGCCTGCACCAGCAGCGCCCAGCGGAGGGAGCGTTTACCATTTGCCCGGATTATGGTATATTCATGGGTTCCTTGACCGGCGGCGTAGCTCAGTTGGTAGAGCGCGGGATTCATAAGCCCAAGGTCTCCGGTTCGAGTCCGGACGCCGCTAGTGACCGGGCCACTTGGAGTGATCCGGATGGGTCTGGCGGATGGTCCGCCGGACTGACGTTTATCAAGGGATGAAGCGGTGCGGAAAAGGCCGCTGAAATCAGGAAGCACTGAAACACAAGGAAAATCACCATGAAGAAGAAGATTCATCCGCGCTACAATTTTACCAGGGTGCATTGCGCCTGCGGCAACACCTTTGAAACTGGTTCATCGCTAAAAAAAATTGAAGTTGAAATCTGCGGCGTCTGCCACCCCTTTTACACGGGCAAGCAGAAATTTGTGGATACCGCCGGACGGGTGGAGCGATTCCAGAAAAAGTACGCCAATTTCAGCCTGGCTGGAACCGCCGCGGCTGCCGCCAAAAAGCAGTAGGCAGATTTACAATCGCTTTACACACGCCGCCGGCCATGGTGACATGGCTCGCGGCGTGTGTGTTTTTAACCCCAGCGGTGTAACGCCATGAGTAATAATGCCGGGCAACAGCGGATTTTACAAAAGCTCCAGGAGCAGGCGCTGCGCCATGCCCAGATTGAATCGCGACTCAATGCCGATCCACCCCCGGATTCCGCCACACTGGTGGAGTTGGCCAAAGAACATGGGCGGTTGGGACGCACCTTGGCACCGTTTTTTGAGTACCAGCGACTGCAGGCTCGTGCCGAAGAAGCAAAGCTCCTGGCCGCCGATACCACTCAGGATGCTGAATTTCAACAGATGGTGCAGGAAGAGTTGGTCCTCCTGGAGGCGGAGAGAGAGGCCACACTCGAAAAAATCATTGAAGATTTTCTGTCTTCGGACCGCCCCACCGCGGATTCGGTGATTGTGGAAATTCGGGCCGGGACAGGCGGTGCCGAGGCCGCTCTGTTCGCCGGCGACCTGCTGGAAATGTATCGCCGATTTGCCGATTCCCGGCATTGGAAATTTGAAGTACTGGATTTTTCGCCCGGAGACATGGGTGGATTTCGGGAAGTGGTGGTGAACATACGCGGGCCCGGAGTTGTGGTGGATTTGTCGATGGAAGGCGGCGGCCATCGGGTGCAGCGCGTCCCCGAGACCGAAACGCAGGGCCGCGTGCATACCAGCGCCGCCACAGTGGCGGTTTTGCCCGAAGCGGATCAATCGGCCATTGAAATCAATCCCGCCGATGTGCGCGAGGATGTATCGCGGGCGGGCGGGCCCGGCGGGCAGAATGTCAACAAAGTGGAATCGGCGGTACAGCTCACGCACCTGCCCACCGGCATTGTGGTACGGATGCGGGAAGAGCGCAGCCAGCATAAAAACCGGGACAAAGCCTGGCGTATTTTGCGATCGCGCGTGTTTGAACATTACGATATGCAGCGCCGCTCGGCCCGGTCGGATGAGCGCCGGCGAATGATCGGCAGTGGCGATCGCAATGAACGCATCCGCACGTATAACTTTCCGCAGAATCGGCTGACGGACCATCGCCTCAACCAGAATTTTCCACTGGAGCAGATCATTGCCGGAAAAATGGATGAACTCCTCGCCGTGCTGCGACGATACGACCGCGAACAGCGGCTGGCGGCGCTGGAATTGCCATAAGGGCCGATGGATTTAGGGACCTGCGGTACCGGCATCTGCCAGACTCCGGCCGGAGAAACAGAGCCCCTCGGACCGATAGAATTAAAGAGGTGGCGGCTCGGCGACAACCATATACTGTGGTATTCGCACCGGGAACGCGGTATACTGTTATATGGTGCGGCATGAGGGGACTCCCTATGGCTGCCCAGCAGACTCCAGTCGTAATCAATCGGTTTTGCACATCCTGCGGGCTATGTGTTGACGTATGCCCCAAAAACGTCCTGGAACTGGTGGAAGATCTGCATGTATGGACCGGCTCAATGTGCAAGGTGGCACGTCCGGAAGATTGTGTGAGAAAGTGCCGTTTCTGCGAGGCCATCTGTCCGCATTTCGCCATCTCAGTGGCGGATGTGGGAGTGGAATTGGTATTTCAAGACAGCCATGGCCAGATGGTGACTAAATCCAGATAAAAGGATATCCAACATGGCCGACGTTCAAATCATGAATGGAAACCAGTTGATCGCGGAAGCAGCGCTGGTGGCCGGTTGTCGATTCTATGCGGGTTATCCCATCACACCCTCCAGTGAAATTCCTGAACTTCTGGCCAGAAGAATGCCGGAAGTCGGGGGTATTTTTATGCAGCTTGAAGACGAGATCGCCAGCATTGTAGCCGCAGCCGCGGCCAGTTATGCCGGCTATAAATCGATGACTGCATCCAGCGGTCCGGGGATATCCCTCAAGCAGGAAGGCATCGGCATGGCATGCATGATGGAACTGCCGCTGGTGATCGTGGATGTGATGCGCGGCGGGCCTTCCACGGGATTGCCCACGCGTGCGTCGCAAAGCGACTACATGCAGACCCGATGGGGCACGCATGGCGACCACATGATTATCGCAGTCGCCCCCGGAACCTTGCTGGAATGTTACACGGAAACCATTCGCGCATTTAATATGGCGGAGCGCTATCGCACGCCGGTGATCATTTTGTCGGATGCCACCCTGGCCCATCTCAGCAGTGGTGTCACCCTGCCGCCACGCAGCGCTCTGGAAATTGTGGAGCGCCAGCAGCCCACGGTGGACCCGGCGAACTACCGCCCTTACGAAACCTCGCCGACGAATCCGGTTCCGCCGCTGCCCAACCGCGAAAACTTTCCACGCTACCGGTTTCACATGACCGGTCTGAACAAAGATGCCACCGGCTTCCCGACGGAAAATCCGGCGAGTGTGCAGGCCGATGAAAATCGCATGATCAACAAAATCATGGATTACACCGGAGCCATCGAAAGCTTTGAGCATTATCAGTTGGACGATGCCCAAGTGGCGGTAATCGCCTATGGAAGCAATGCCAATGCCGCGCGGGTGGCGATCAAGGAGGCCCGGTCGCAGGGGTTGAAAGTCGGGATGTTCCGACCGATTACCGTGTGGCCATTCCCGTTTCAGCAGGTGATGGAACTGGGACGGAAATTTAAACATATTATCGTCAGCGAGCTGAATCTGGGACAGATGATCCACGAAGTGCAACGCGCTTTGCAGGGGCGCTCTGAACTCCATGGCGTGCTGCAGGCGGCCGGGACTCCTATCCGCCCGCAACAGATTCTCCAGAAAATACGGGAGGTATCAGCATGAGCGTGGATTATCCGCGGTATCTGCGGAACGATAAATTGCCTCTCTACTGGTGCCCGGGCTGCGGCAACGGCATTGTGCTCAAGGCACTGCTCGGGGCCATCGATGACCTGCGTTGGGAAAAAGATGACATGGTGATGGTATCGGGCATCGGCTGTGCCGCACGGGGCAGTGGATACGTCGATTTTCACACCTTGCACACCCTGCACGGTCGCGCGGTACCGGCCGCCACAGCCATCAAAATGTGCCATCCGTCGATGCATGTGATTGTGTTTTCCGGCGATGGCGACATGCTGGCGATCGGGGGAAATCACTTTATTCACGCGTGCAGAAGAAACATAAACATCACCATGGTGGTGGTCAACAACTGGATTTATGGCATGACGGGTGGGCAGTATTCGCCTACCACGCCGCCCGGTTCCAAGGCGTCCACCATGCCCCAGGGGAATATCGATTCCAATTTTGACGTGGTGGAACTGGCCCGTGGTGCCGGAGCCACATTTGTGGCCCGCGGCAGTGTGGCCGAACCGGCATTGCTTAAGAATTACCTGCGTAAGGGCTTGGAACACAAAGGAGCCAGCGTGATCGATGCGATAAGTTCCTGCCATACGCAATGGGGCGGACGGAATCAATTGGGCGATCCGGTGCAGTTGGTGGAGCACATCCGCAATATGACCGTCAGCCGGAACAATGCCGATGTCCTGAGCCGCGAAGAACTGACCGGCAAACTGGTCACGGGCATATTTCATCAGGATCTTGAAAAAAAGGAATACGCCCAGGCCTATGCTGAATTAAGCCGTCCCGTGGAGCAAAACGTCGTCGTTTAAGGAGAACTTTATGGCATTCCGTTGCGAGTTGAGATTCGCCGGTGTTGGCGGCCAGGGCAATATGCTGGCGGGCACGATCATTGCCGAAACGGCCATTCTCCACGAACATCGCTTTGCCACACAGGTTCCTACATATACCTCGCAGGTACGGGGCGGTCCGACCAAGGCCGATGTCATTATCTCCGACAACCACATCGAATTTCCTGAAGCAACGCACCTGGACTTTATGCTGGCCCTGGATCAACGAACTTACGACATGTACAAGGGCGATCTGAAAAATCATGCGCTGGTGCTGATCGATGATAATCTCGTGCGGATATCCGCCCGGGAACGGGACCTCTGGGATGTTTATGGATTTCCGATTATCCGCACAGCCAAGTATGAAGTGGGCAATGTACTCACGGCCAACATCCTGGCGGTGGGTATGACGGTGGAATTGACCAGAGTCGTGGACAAAGAGCATGTACGCAAAATCCTGCAAAGTCGGATTCGCCCGGCACTGCTGGAAGTCAATATGAAAGCTTTTGACATGGGCATACAGGCGGCGCGGGCCCTGCAACTCCAGAAAATCAATCAGCGTGCCGGCACGACACTGCTTGCCGGCCAATTTGTCCAAGCACAAGATTCCTCTTTTGTCCGGGAGTCGGCACCACCCACGTGAGAATGGTTCGGTATCCGGGGCAGGCAACGTTCGGTGCCGGACCCATCGCGTAGCAACACCGCAGCTTTTCAGCCGACGGGGCGATCCTTGGCCGGAATGTAGTGTTGATTCACCGGTCCGGTGTAAATCTGCCTGGGGCGGGCGATTTTTGCAGTCGCATCGTCATGCTGTTCCTTCCAATGGGCAATCCATCCCGGCAATCTTCCGATGACAAACATCACCGTGAACATATCGGTGGGAATACCGATGGCCCGCAGAATAATGCCGCTGTAGAAATCAACGTTGGGATAGAGTTTGCGACTGACAAAATAATCATCCTGGAGCGCCAATTCTTCCAGTTTGCGGGCGATATTCAGCAGCGGATCATTCACCTTGAGCTTCTTGAAGACCCGCTGGGCGGCCTTCTGCAGAATTCGTGCGCGCGGATCATAATTTTTGTACACGCGGTGGCCAAAACCCATGAGCCGCACATGGCTTTCCTTGTTTTTCGCCAATTCCACATATTTTTCCGCCGTGATGCCGCCAGAATGGATATTTTCCAGCATGTCCATGACTTCCACGTTGGCACCTCCGTGCAGCGGTCCCCATAGCGCACACACTCCGGAGGCGATGCTGGCAAAAAGATTGGCCTTGCTGCTGCCCACCATGCGCACCGTACTGGTGGAACAATTCTGTTCATGGTCTGCATGCAGCAGAAAGATCAGATTGAGTGCATCTTCCACCACGGGATCCGCCACGTGCTGTTCATAGGGCATGGAGAACATCATGTGCAGCAGATTGGCGCAATAACGCAGTTTGGCATCGGCGTAGATATAAGGCATTCCGCGGAATCGCCGATAGGTGAACGCCGCGATCGTGCGGATTTTGCTGATCAACCGGGCGGCAACTTCCTCAAACTGCATCTCATCGGCCAACGAGTAGAATTCACTGTGAAAACAGCCGAGAGTATTGATCATGGCCGAGGTGACGGCCATGGGCGGTGCGCTGACCGGAAAAGCGTCAAACGCGTGCTTCATGGCTTCATGAAGATGGGCGTTGGCGGTAAGCCGCGCACTGAAACGGGCCCGCTCGCTCTGGTCCGGCAGGCGGCCGAAAATAAGCGTCCATGCCACTTCGATAAAATCCGGGTGCTCGGCAAACTGCTCAATCGGAATGCCGCGATAATGCAGAATGCCCTTTTCCCCGTCAATATAGGTGATGGCGCTTTTACATGCCCCGGTGTTACCGTAGCCGGGATCCAGCGTGATCAATCCGGTTTCAGCGCGCAGACGGCTGATGTCGATGCCGCGCTCATTTTCCGTTCCCGTTACCAGAGGATAGCTATAAGATTTCCCACCGTAATGAAGTTCCACAGAGTCTGCCATGATCAATTTTCCCATACAGGCTGGTTCGCGACGAGCCGGAGGCCATTATACGACATGGCCAAACGCCGGGCGAGTCTACGCTTCATCCATGTTACTGTCCGGAGACGTAACACGCTTGGCAGGACGGCACGCTCATGTTGCTTCGCCTTCCCCAACCCCCAATCGCCAGGTTGATCCTCGTGCCACTCATAGACCCCGGACAAGATGCGACGCCACGGGTGCAAACGGGCCATCGAAGCACTTGAGTCAATCTTGCCGAAACTCCCTTGGGGTGGCGGTTTTCACCGGCCTGTGGAACGGCTACAATGCACAATCTTCGTTGGCTGCCGGGCGGCAAGGGTCGTGGTGCCGGTAAGGGTGGTCCGAGGATTACACAAGAAGGGTAACGCACAACCATCATGCAGGATAACCCTCAATATCAGGATCGTCTGGCCCGCCTGGCCCGCTGGCATGCCTTGGGCGCAGAGCCATTCGGGCGACGACTCGACGATTTATCTTCGATCGATCAGGCTCGACAACTGCATCAGGCGGATACGCCGCATGACGGCAGCGCGGCGGTCAAGGTGGCGGGGCGCATCTTGCTGCTTCGCGATATCGGGAAACTGATTTTCATCACCATCGCGGATTGGACGGGGCGCATTCAAATTGGCGTGGCCAAGCAAAGCATGGGGGTGGATTGGGATAAAGCTAAATTGCTGGAATTGGGTGATATCGCGTGGTTTTCCGGCAAGGTCGGTCATACCAAAACCGGCGAAATTACGGTATGGGCGGATGGGCTGGGTATTGCCTCCAAGGCCCTGCTGCCGCCGCCGGAAAAATTCCACGGCCTGGCCGATACGGAACTGCGCTATCGCCAGAGGTATGTGGATCTTTTCGCCAATCCGGATTCGCTGGAGGTATTTCTGCTGCGATCGCGGGTAGTGCGGGAAATTCGGGATTTTCTCCATGGACGCAACTTTGTGGAAGTGGAAACTCCCATGATGCAATCCTTGGCCGGTGGAGCAGCAGCCCGGCCTTTTGTCACACATCATAATGCCCTGGATATTGATTTATATTTACGCATCAGCCCGGAATTGTACCTGAAGCGTCTGCTGGTGGGCGGCATGGAAAGAGTCTTTGAAATCAACCGCAATTTCCGCAATGAAGGTATTGATACTCGCCACAATCCGGAATTCACCATGCTGGAACTGTATCAGGCGTACAGCGATTTAGCGGGCATGATGGAACTCACGGAATCGATGGTGGTGGCTCTGGCGACGATGTGCCGTAAAAACGCTCGTCCTGCGGATGCGGAATCGCCATCGCGGCTGACCCTGCAATTTGGTGATCGGCTCATCGATTATACGCCGCCTTTTGAGCGGCTCAGCTATCGGGAACTGCTGCAGCGTCATGCAGACGTGAACATGGCGGATGCCGCGACCGTAAAACAAGCGGCCGCGCGGCATGGCGTGGCGGATATTGAAAACAAGGCCCATGATGTCCTGCTGGGCGAACTGTTCGACCGGGTGGTGGAACCCGCCATCGCGGCCATGGAGCGGCCGGTTTTTGTTCATGATTATCCAGCGGGCCTCTGCCCCCTGACCCGCCGCAAGCCTGGCGATGAAACCCTTGCGGATCGCTTTGAGTTATACGTAGCCGGAATGGAACTGGCCAACGCCTATACAGAGCTTAATGATCCGCTGGTGCAGGAACAGACTTTTACGCAGCAGTTGGCCGGCCAGAAACTTGAAGATTCCATGGCGCGAATGGATGATGATTTTATAGCGGCTCTGGCCCACGGCATGCCGCCGGCGGGCGGGCTGGGCATCGGCATCGACCGGCTGGTGATGCTGCTGGCCAACCGCACCAGCATCCGCGATGTGGTGCTTTTTCCCCTGTTAAGGCCGACAACAGCAGTTAGGAGCTAGGAGCCAGAAGCCGGGAACGCGCAACCGGGCGGCAATTTTTGTGCGAATCTGCCACAGTGCCGCCTTTGCAATTCCGCCTTCTTTCTCCGGACTACCGGGATATGATGTATACCCTGTTTTTATGCCTGCGCTACCTCACCCGCAAAAAAATTGTGGTGTTCCCGATTCTGGCCGTGTGGCTGTGTGTGATGATGCTGATTATCGTCAACAGCATCATGACCGGATTTGTCAACCGCGTGCGCAGCGCCGGCCGCGGGTTAATGGGCGACGTGGTGATTCAAAGCCGCAGCGCCGCCGGCTTTCCGTATTACGCCCAGATACAAACGCGCATTAATCGGCTGCCGCAGGTGGCGGCCAGTACGCCGGTGGTCAATGCGTACGGGCTGTTTAATTTGCCCAATTTTCAGACCAGCATGGGCGTGGAAATTGTAGGCATTGATCCGGCGACGCAATCGCAGGTCAGTCATTTTGGATCGGATCTTTTCTGGCAGCATGCGGCTCCGCTGCAAACCGCCGCCGATCTGGCCCAGGCCCAATTTCCGGCCAGCCGCCACTCGTTGCTGACCTATGCCCAGGCCCGGCTGAAAAAAGCCATCAACCTGGAGGAAAAGTTGCGCAAAAAGCTCGTGGCCATGCCGGTGATAACTCCCACGACATGGTTTGCCGCCATTCGCCACCATTGGCAGGCCATCGCCCGCGAGGACTGGGAAAATGCCAACTATGCCGTGGACCGCAGCTTCCGGGACCTGGGTTATCTGCGGCGTTTGCCGGCCCACAGCACCTTTGCTTCCGATGCGGCTTTGCGCCGGGCCCTGGTTCCGGCGGTGGTAACCTTCAAACCACCGGCGCAAGCCCGGCAACACTACGCTTCGCCCACGGATGAACCCGCCAACGGCTGTATCATCGGCGTGGATCTGGGCTTGTATCAGAAGGACCGCTTTGGCCATTACCACCGGCCTGCCGATGTGCGATTTTCACCGGCGATTTTAACCGTCGTGCCGGTGACGCTGCGCTCCACGCTGGCCATGCCGCAAAGCCGGCGTTTTCAAATTGTCGATGATTGCCGCACCCGCGTGTTCACTGCGGATTCGTCACAGGTCTATGCCCCGTTCAAGGTGGTGCAGAAAATGGCTTTCATGCAGCAGCAGGATCTGCTGGGCGGCGGCACACGGCCGGCACGATGCAGCCAGATACAAATTCGGGTGCATGGCGATTCGAGCCATGCGGCCGTTGTGGCCGCGCGGCGGGCCATCGCTGCAGTCGTGCGTAAATTTGTGCGAAAACACCCCCGGCTTCAGGATGCGGGTCTGCAAGTTCAAACCTGGGACCAGGTGCAGGCCCAATATATCCGGGCGGTGGATAATGAACGTGATTTAATCACTTTTTTGCTCGGGCTCATGAGCATGGTGGTGGTGGTGGTGATATTCCTGATTTTCTTTATGATCGTTCGCGACAAAACCCGCGACATCGGTATCATCAAAGCCATTGGCGGCAGCGAGATAGGGGTGGGAACCATCTTCCTGCTGTATGGCTTATTGATCAGCGCCGCCGGGGCCCTGCCGGGAATGCTGGCGGGTGTGGAATTTGTGCGCCATGATAATTACATACACGATCATATTTTGTGGCGTTATTTTGGCATTTCCATATGGAATCGAAAAATTTATATTTTTTCGCACATTCCAGACCAGGTGGATATGCATGCGGTGGCGACCATTGTCGCACTGGCGATTCTGGCCGGGCTGGTAGGCGCGTTTATTCCCGCGCTGATCGCTTCGATGCAAGACCCGGTGGAAGCCCTGCGTTACGAATAAAAGGGATGGCCGCGAGCCGGCGTTTATGTCAAACCTGCTTGAATTAGTTGATGTACGCAAGACCTATCGGATCGGGCCGGCCGAAATTCCCGTGCTTACCGGCACCAGCCTGGCTGTGGCCCGTGGAGAATTTGTGGCCCTGGTCGGGGCCTCCGGCTCCGGCAAGAGTACGCTTTTGCATATTGCCGGCGTGCTGGAACGGGCGGATTCCGGCACCATTACCTTTGATGGCCGCGATGTGAGCAAACTTTCCCGGGGCCGCCGCCATGCTTTGCGCAATTCCAAATTTGGTTTTGTTTTTCAGCTTTACCACCTCCTGCCGGAATTGAATGTGCTCGAAAATGTCCTGCTGCCGGCCATGATACAGGCCAACGCCTGGCGCACGTTGGTACGAGCCTGGCCACGCCAACAAAAAGCCACGGCAATTCTGGAGGAATTGGGTCTTTCCAACCGCCTGCGGCATCGGCCCAATCAACTCTCAGGTGGAGAACGCCAGCGCGTGGCCATCGCGCGGGCGCTGGTGAATGACCCCGCCATTTTGCTGGCGGATGAACCCACCGGCAATTTGGACCCGCGTACCGGCCGCACTATTCTGGATGTATTCCAGCGGTTGCACCGCGATCATCATCAGACGATTTTAATAGTTACGCATGATGTGCAGGTGGCGGCTCTGGCTGATCGTGTGATAAAACTTGAGGATGGGCGCGTGCAGGGGGCGTGAAGGTGCTGGTCGTCGCCGGAGGCGACAGTTGCCCGGGGTTTTTAATTGGAACGTCCAGACCATGGCTTTTTGGCGTCATAAAATTGCCGGCTCGTCAGGCACGCTTGACCAACGGCACGCGGACTTGCCCGTGATGGGCTTCGGCGATCATCTGGATGAACTGCGCAAACGGGTGTTTTTCGCACTGCTGGGCATCGCCATCGCCGTAGCCATCTGTTTGTACTTCGATCAGAAAATCATCGATTTTTTATACGGCCCGTACCTGATGGCCCTGCGCTACTCGGGATACAGCGTCCAGATGTTTTTTCGCAAGCCCGCGGGCGGGTTTATTTCCTACCTTATGACCGGCGTCAAGGCCGGTGTGGTATTGGCCGCACCCTGGATCATTTATCAGGTCTGGGCCTTTGTGGCCGTCGGCCTGTACCCGCGCGAGCGCAAGGCCGTCTATCGTTATATCGCTCCCAGCATTGGATTTTTTATGGCGGGCGTACTCTTTTTTTTCATCCTGGTACTGCCCATCATGCTCAAGTTTTTCATGCAGTTTAACAACACGGTAAAGGTGCCACCGGCGCAGCCCACGATGCTGGAACAGTGGATTTTTGGCAAGGCCGCCACCACGGCGGATGTGATGCGGTTTCCACCGGGCGACAAAATAAAGCCGCTGGAAATTCCCATTGCGCGCAGCGATCCAACCAAATTTCCACCGCACGAGGCGGTGCTGTGGTACAACGCCTCGGATATGGAACTTAAAATGCACGTCGGTTCCATGACCCTGCAAATTTCCAAACAGCCCGCCGGGGTGCTCTTTGCGCCGCTGCCCATGTGGGGTGACTACCTGAGCTTTGTGACCATCATGTGCCTGATATTCGGCATTTCGTTTGAAGTGCCGATGGTGATGCTTGTGCTTTCCAAACTCGGGATTGTGCCGGCGGCCAAGTTCCGCCGCATGTGGCGGGTGGCCGTGCTGGTGCTGGCGGTGGCCTCGGTGGTGCTGGCTCCCACGCCCGATGTGGTCACGTTTTCCACCATTTTCGTGCCGCTGGTGGCACTGTATGTACTGGGTTTAATCCTGGCCGCGCTCGGCTCGCGGTCAAGACAGACACCAGCCGACGAGCCTTCTGAGCCGGGCCGGCCCTGAATAACAACCCCGCGATAATTTTGCTCTTCAGGCTCAGGCCTCGATGCTTTCCGGACGTTCAACCGTCCGCCAGCGGCGCAAGGCCAAAATAGTTTTCCCAATTCAAATGCGCAAAGCCTTCAATATCGCGCCGGCCAAAACCGCGCCGGGACAGCGCTTCGGCCAGACGGTAAAGATGACTCGGATGCTCCAGATGTTCCGGCAGCATGGTGGCATCGAAGCCGCCGTCCATATCCGACCCCAGCCCGATCCGATCGCTGCGACCTGTGAGCTGGGTAATATGCTCAATGTGCGCGACCACGTCGGCAATGGTGGCCCGCCCCGCAGTCACAAGAAACGTGGAAAACAAATTGATGCCGATCATGCCGCCCGACTTTGCCAAAGCCTTAATCTGCTGGTCCGAAAGGTGCCGCTGCGGATATTGCTTGCCCGGCAGCAGAGCGCGGCAATTGCTGTGCGACGCCATCTTCGCGTTTCGCCCGATATCCAGCATCGTCCAAAAGGCCTTTTCCGAAAGATGCGATACATCATGAAACATGCCCAGGGCATCGGCCAAAGCCACTAACTCGTGGCCCTTTGCGGTAATATCCGTTCCGCTATGGTCGCCGCCGCTCCACGGCGTGCCATCCACCCAGGTTAACGCCAGCACACGCACATGACGCGCGGCAAATTCATGCAGGTCATCGAGCGTGCGAACCCCGGCGGCACCTTCCAGGAGTAAAATGGCTTCGAGCGCAGCCGCCGGACCGGGGGGAGGCTCATCGCGCACCGCGGGTAATATCCGCATCAGTCCCGCCTGTTGCCACTGTCTGTAAATGTCCAACTGCGCAATGGAAGCTGCGTGCGCCTGCTGGTAATCATCGTAACACCAGGGGCCGTCCACCGGATCTGCCGCAGTTCCGGGTTTCACACGAGGTTGTATGAAAATTGTTGCCAAGGTGCGCAGAACGCGCCCTTGGCGCAGTGCGGGCAGCGAAACCGCCGCCGCCGAGCCTGGGGCTGTCTGCTCCAGCAGGTTCCGACCGGCCTGGGCGAGATACGCCATATCTAAATGGGCATCAAACCAGTACAGTCCGTCCTTGGCCGGAAGCCCGTTGAAATTCGTCGTCCCCATGCCTCTTTTTCCACATCTATTTAGACTTTGACGATGCGAAAATGTCCAATCACCGGCAGTTTATCGTCAACGCCGGCAATGGCGTGAAGAATGCCGATAAATGCCATGATCGCAAAGACGGCCCAAATGACGCCGGCGGCAAAACCGTACAGGTGGGCAAGGGCGTTGAAAAATCCCGACCGCGCAAGGGTGGGCATGAACAGAAAGCCCAGTACCCAGTTGACGCTCCAAAGTCCGAATTCGAACAGAAACAGCAACAGCCCCTGGTTGGCATGGAAGCGGGCGAACGCCGATTCACGGGCAAAAACCAGCGGTACCACCACAAATGGTCCCATGTAGGCCAGAACCGCCATGGGACGATTTTGCTCTATATCTTCGGCGTGTTCCGCTTCCTGCTGCGCCGCTGCCGCGGCGGCCGCAGTGGAACCGGGTACGGGGGACGCCGCACGTTCTTCGGCATTTTTTTTGACTGGTTCAGGCAAAGGCGCTACATCATAAACATCGTCCGGCATAATGAAGTCTCCTTGTGCTAGCCGCATGGCCGGCCCGTCAGTGCAGATCAGATAACTGCCGGTCGCTCCGCCATAACGCAAATTATAGTCGGCGGCACACCAATATGGCAGTTAACCCGACAACCCTTTCAACCAGGCGGGGACCACGGCAGAGTCGTGGGCCGTAGCCAGATTATGGCAATCGTTATCGGCCGCTTCACGGCTACCCAGCAAGGGCCGGGGCCGTGTTGTCTGGACGATCTGACCAAAAATCCGTACACTTTGTCACGGTGGCGGCGCGGTGTCGCTGAATCTATGGTACACGCGGATATGACCATCGGGACTAAAACTGGTAGTTTAATGAGGAAATGATGATGGAAATCAGTGCTAAAGATGTCATGACGCTGCGCGCCAGAACCAACGCGGGCATGATGGAATCGAAAAAGGCGTTGCAAGAAGCCAACGGCGACATGGACAAAGCCTGTGAATTGCTGCGCAAGTGGGGAGCGGGCCGTGCGGATAGCAAAGTGGCCAACGAAATGAAGGAAGGCTTAATCGGCGCGAAAATAGCACCGGATGGTCGAACCGGGGTTCTGTTGCGGCTGGGTTGCCAGACAGACTTTGTAGCACGCAACGACGGATTTCAGAAATTATTAGCGGACCTGGTGGAAATAGCGTTCCTGCACGAGGTGACCAGCCCGGCGGACTTAAACAGGCTCTTCTTTTCAGACGCTTCGGGCCGCACCGTGGAACAGGTGATCAAGGAAATGGTGGGCAGTTCCATTAAGGAAAACATGGCGGTGACCGGGCTGGCCAGATTCACCACGTCCAATGGCCAAATCGGCAAATATGTGCATCACAATGCCAAGGTGGGCGCGCTGGTACGTATTGATGGCTCCGCTGATGACGCGGTGCGCGTTGCGCTGGGCGAAATTGCCATGCACATCACCGCAGGCATGCCGTTTGTGCCGGTGGCTGTGAGCCGGGATAAGGTGGATCCGGCCCTGCTGGAAAAAGAAAAGGCAATTGCGGCGGAAGGCATTACGGGCAAGCCTCCGGCCATCGTGGAAAAAATTGTGGCCGGCAAGCTGGAAAAATTCTTTTCCGACCAAGTGTTGCTGGATCAGCCATTTGTGAAGGATGAGAGCCGCAGGATCCGCGACCTGCTGGCGGATGCGGGCAAAGCGTCCTCGGCCACGCTGCGGGTGGTGGAATTTGCGCGGTTCAAGGTAGGCGAGGTGTAATACGCAAGCGTCCGGAAAGGTTAATATGGAACGATTACACCGCACCGGCGGTTATAATCGTATTTTGCTGAAAATTTCCGGAGAAGGTCTCTGCCGCGAAGGCGGCTTTGGCTTTGAGATGGATGAAGTCACCAAGGTTGCCGAACAAATTGCGACGGTGGCCAAATCGGGTGTGCAGATGGCGATTGTGGTGGGTGGCGGAAACGTGGTGCGCGGGGAAAAGCTCGCGAACACCGGTTGTGTGCAGCGTGCCACCGCGGATTACATGGGCATGCTGGCGACGGTGATGAATGCCATGGCGCTGCAGGATACGCTCGAAAAACTCGGCACGCCGACGCGCGTGGCCAGTGCGTTGCCGGTAACGGCGGTATGCGAGCCGTTTATCCGCCGCAAAGTCATGCATCATCTGGAAAAGGGACTGGTGGTGGTGCTCGCAGCGGGAGTGGGCAGCCCATTTTTTACCACGGATACGTGCGCGGCGCTGCGAGCGACGGAACTGAACTGCCAGGTGCTGCTCAAGGCCACCAAGGTGGACGGCGTCTTTGACAGCGATCCGAAAAAAAACCCGCAGGCCAAATGTTTCACACGGTTGACGTACCGGCAGGTGATAACCGACAATTTACGGGTCATGGACATGACCGCCATCAGCATGGCCATGGAAAGCAACGTGCCTATTATCGTGTTTAACATGAAAAAAGAAGGCAATATATCGCGGGCGGTTCGGGGCGAAGCCATCGGGACGTTGATCGCCAACGAGGCACCCGCGGGTGATCAAGTGAAAAGCTGATCCGTTACCGGAGTCTGCCATGAGCCTCGATGAAGTACTTTTTGAAGCTGAAGAAACCATGGAAAAGGCGCTGGAGCACCTGAAGCATGAGCTGCGCGGCCTGCGCACGGGCCGGGCCAGCACCAGTCTGGTGGAATACATCAAGGTTGATTATTATGGGAGCCCCGCCGACTTAAGATCGCTGGCGTCGCTGACGACGCCGGATGCCAGCTCAATTTTAATTAAACCCTTTGATCCGGGCAGTCTGAAGGAAATCGTCAAGGCCTTGGAAACAGCCAACCTGGGCATCAATCCGCAAAGCGACGGCAAGCAGATTCGGCTGAATCTGCCGCCCCTTTCGGGTGAACGGCGACAGCAACTGGTCGGAAAGGTAAAAGAGGCGGCCGAACAGGCCCGGGTGTCCCTGCGCAATATCCGCCGGGACGCCAATAAACACGTGGACAACCTGGCCAAGGAATCCAAGCTGACGGAAGATCAGGCCAAGAAGGGGCGGGAAGACGTGCAGGACCTGCTCAAGAATTTCGAAGGCAAGGTAGACGCGCTGGTGGCCGCCAAGCAAAAGGAAATTACTGAAGTGTAAGCGCTGCATCGGCGCATGAACCTGCGGAGATCACCGGTGAATCGGACGATGATTGATGAATACGTGCGTGGAGCAGCCATTCCCGCAGCAGCCATTCGCAGCTTAACCGCCGGGGATCTCGACGCCCTGCCGGTCGCAGGAACCTGGAGCATCCGGCAAATTGTGCTGCATCTGATGGACAGTGATCTGATCTTCGCGGATCGCATGAAACGCATTATTGCCGAAGACAGCCCGGCCCTGATCGGTGTCGATGAAAGTGCCTTCGCCCAAAAGTTATTTTACACGGACCTGGATGCCTCAGCCGCCGCCGAGTTATTCCGCAGGAACCGCCTGCTCATGGCCGAAATTCTCAAGCGTCTGCCGGATTCGGCCTATCTGCGGATAGGCGTGCATAACCAGCGGGGGCGAATAACATTGGAGCAAATGGTGGAACTCTCTGTCCGCCATCTGGACCACCACATGAATTTTCTCAAGCACAAGCGTCAGCTACTGGGGAAGCCGCTGTGAAACCTGTGCCGACGGATACCGCCGATCAACAAAAAGACGCGGCCCGCAGGAGTGGCCGTGGTACCGCTGCTGGCGGTCAAGGCCATCGCCGGGGAATGCGGCGGGAATATTCGGCGGGCTTTATTCTGTTTCGCGATCTGCCGCAGGGGCGTGTTTATCTTTTACTGGATTACGGCAACCACTGGGATTATCCGAAGGGACATCTGGAAGCGGGCGAAACGGCCTGGGTGGCGGCTGTGCGGGAATTGCGGGAGGAAACGGGAATTCGCCAGGTGGATCGTGTGGCCGGCTACGAACAAAAAATGGAGTACCAATTCGTTTCCGGGGTGAAGGGGCGGATTCATAAGCAAGTAACTTATTTTCTGGGGCGTACAAAAACCTCGCAGGTGAACCTTTCAGATGAACACTGCGGTTATGCCTGGCTGCCATTCGAACAGGCTATGGCCCAGTTGACCTACAAAAATGCCCAGGTGCTGTTGGCCAAGGCGGAGGAACATCTGTTAAAAATGCCGGGGAAGCCCGGGAGTCTGCCCAGCCATACCGCTGGCAGTGGAAAATTGAATCCGCAGAAGAAAAACGTTGGGTAAGTATGATAAGAAATAATAAACCGGGCGATGGACCGCCCGGTGAGGGAATCCCTTCCAAGCAAGGAGAACCAGCGGACCCTGTACCGCCCCCATGACATCCGTCGGCAATACGCATGGATCAACGGCCTGGACGACACCGCCGCGAACGCCACGCAGGTGAAGGGGTTATTTAACGGCCGTTGCGGAATCATCAGCGACTCCGGAAAGGCCAGCTTGATCACTGCGCCGAACGACGCGGGCTGGGTGGCCGGTCCCGCACCGTTGCCGTCGTCACAGGCGATCAACGTGGACTGGTTCTATTGAGGTTTCTCGCTGTCAGCGTTCGCGGAAGGGGTGCCGTCAGCGGGCCTGGTACGGAGAAATATCCCATGCCAAGATGCGTTTTTTGGGCGAGTGCCGTTCTTGCCACCGCCGTTGCCGGGGCGGCCGCGCCAGCAACCTCGTTGGGCGCTGCGGGCCCGCCTGATAAGGTGCTGTTGATATACGGTGGCAAGCCAGTTTCCTGCCGGGACCTGACATTGCTCACATGGCCGCAAATCCAACACCGCCTCCGTTTGGCCGCCCGCTACGTGAACGTCCCACCGGGAGGAATCTGGCCGCGAACGACGGCGATACCCTTCCCGGTCCGTGGGCCCCTCCTTTATTACCAGCCGCAGCGGGGGGCCGCTGCGGCGCAGGCCCTGCGCGGAATGTGCCGTTCCTACATCCAATCGGCGGTGGACTCCTACCTCGCCATGAAAGTCCAGTCGGATTTCACCCGGCACCACGCTTTTAACTATCGGACGCATTTCTACCTTTCCAGGCTCCACGCCCATAACCTTGCCGAGGCACGCATTTTTGACACGTGGAACCGGGTATATGCGCAATGCGTCCGAAGGCGTTGGACGGTGCCACAACTTGCAGCGGCGCTGGCCAAGGCCTTCCCGGGCGAGCTGCGGTCCAGGACGGTGGCCTCGGCCAAGGGTTGGCTGGCCAACGAGCGACCGTTGAGATGGTTGATGAATGCCGTGTTCTCATGTGAACGCCACGGCGTGGTGGCACCTTGGTGCAGGCTGAACCGCCTGCCGGACATCGGTTTTCTATTCCAGTTGCGGGCGGCGATCAAGGCTGGGCGGGCTAAGTACACCAAGATCGTTGCGCGGTGGCTGGGGAACAGCGGGTTCGTGGTGGTGGAGCACATGTTGCCCGGGGACGAACCCGAGGTTAGGAGTATTATCCAATCCTGCACTGGCCCGCACGGGAAGATCAGCCGACCGCGGCTGGCCGTGGTTCGGGTTTGCTCGTGGCTGCTGGGGTCGCCTACGGCGATTGACCCCGGATTCGGCGGCAACTACAGCTATTTTTCAGGCCTTACCGGCTTGCCAATGCGATCAATATCACCGGATAGATTCATTCCATTAAAGGGCAAGCCTCATTCGTTTTTGTTCATTTTCCAGAGGAACCCGGCGATTAAAAAGGTGCTGGTCTCAATGAAAATGTCATCCTTCCTGTGGGACGTTGGCGTGGCTCACGTGATCGGGCCGTCGGCGAAACGGGTTTGGGCGAAGGTGCGGATTGTGGCGCCGTGGCTGGTTAAGCCCACCGTGAAGCAGTTGGTGCATTGGGGTTCGGAATCTGGTGGCCTTCCGGCCACGCACCTGTTCGGCTTCCCGCTGCCGCAACTGGTGCGAAAGAAATACCGCCTGGAAAAATGGTGACTGTTCGGCCGCCCCCGGGTGGGTGGGCGGATTTAGGCACCATGGAAGGGAACTGCTCATGAAAAAGCGATTTTTCGTTCATTTTTTTTCCAGGCTTACGTCTGCGGCGGCGTTGGCCGTTGCGGGACCCGGTTGGTCTGCGCCGGGCGCGTTGCCCACGCGGCAGGGATTGCCTGTTGCGGGGAGTTGGTTGGCGGCGCGGAAGCATCCCTTCGCGGGCAATCCCGGTTTGCGTTCGCTCAATCCCTGGTACCTTCGAATTGTCGCGGCGGTGGTGGCGCACAGCCAGCCGGACATGCAAAAGTACGCCCAGCAGATGCAGAAATTCGCGGCGGATAAGACCAAGCCCTATCTGTGGTTCCCGGCGACGCGGGCACGCACGTTCTGCCTGGTGTGGTTGGAGGATGAGGCGGCGTTTGTTCACAGCTTTGCGTTGCTGTGCCATGCCCGTGGAGTCAGCGAAAATAAGGTGAAGGTGATTATTTTTGCCCAGAGAATTTTTGCCGTGCTGGCCAAACAAAAACGCGCCGCGTGGGTTCGCGCCGCCGTCGCCCAGGGCCTGCCCGCCTCCGGCCCGGCTCCGGGCAAGCTGTATATGTACCTGCTGCACCAGCGGCTGGGTCAGATGCGCAGCCCCATTGCCACCGTATATCAACAGCACCTTATCAGGCGGGC
>JAJZCR010000069.1 GCA_021851715.1 Planctomycetota bacterium | reverse complement strand
AAGCTGCTTGGGCAAACATATTTATGGCCACCGCCATCCATCTCACCAACAGTCCACCATTATAAACTGTTTCTGAAACAGTTTCTACAGGCCTGATTCTACAACATTCGCCAGCACAGGTCAATAAAAATGAATAAGAATTAAGGACCGCCGCGATGACCGTTCAGACATTGCAATATAACTCCTGCAAAAAAATGCTTTTATACACTTTAACTAACGCACTCCATGCCGAAATTTCGCCTTCACCCATCCTTGTCTATGGAATTATCAGCTTGGCCGGCATATACTTTAATTAAGCGCTCGAGGTTGAAATGGCGCGATTTACAAAGGGGGCGACAGGTATCGACCGGACAGTAGTGTCGATTATGGCATGCCGACCTGCCAAACAAGTCGTAAAACTGAGTGGCAAAAAATCAAATGCTGAGAACTTTAAGTTCCCAACAGCCGGTGGCTTCGGCCTTCGGTTGGCTGCCTAAGATAAGGTAGCCCGGTTCCCGCAGGCAGTCCGCGGCCTGTGATGAACTGACGACCAGCGGAATGCTCGGATGACAGAGTTGATCGGTCATTCGCTAAGACTCAGGATCGGCTGGAGTTTCCGGTAGTTTGGCCGCGGACGCCCGGAAGCTCGACATTAACACGCAGCCTACGCATGTAGAAGTGATCTTCAACCTGCCTCGGGACGAGGGTTCGACTCCCTCCGCCTCCAATAATTTCATGCCCTTGGCGGCTTATCCCCCACCAGTTGAGGCCCCCGCCGCAATGAATGGCTTATCCACGCGTGCGGTGGCTTTGCAGTCAGGTTCGGACCTTGGCTTCAACACCACGTGCCAACCAAGCCGCTCATTATCCGGAGACATGCCATTATGACTGTTCCCGCCCGAAGGCCTGTGATGGTTGGATTGGGTGAAATTCTCTGGGATTTGCTACCCACCGGCAAAGCCCTGGGTGGAGCACCCGCCAATTTTGCCTATCACGCCCACGCCCTGGGATCTGCCGCATCCGTAGTCAGTGCGGTGGGCCGGGACAGCGCGGGTGATGAAATTCTTCAGCGCCTGAGCAGCATGGGCGTTCATTGTGAATTTGTCGCGGAAGATGCGAGTCATCCCACGGGGAGCGTTTCGGTGCAGGTCGATGGCCGGGGCATTCCGAATTACATCATTCATGAAGACGTGGCGTGGGATTTTATCCCCTACGAACCGGGCATGGATGCGCTGGCCGCTACGGCCGATGCGGTGTGTTTCGGCTCGCTGGGCCAGCGTTCGGCGGTTTCCCGGACCACGATTCAGCGTTTTCTGGCGGCCACACGGCCGGAATGCAAACGCGTGCTGGATATCAACTTGCGGCAGCACTTTTACACACAGGACATCATTACCCAGTCGTTGGAATTATCCAACATTCTTAAGCTTAATGAAGATGAATTACCGGTGCTGGCAGCGATGTTTTCTCTGCATGGCCAAGTGGAAGATCAGTTGTCGCAATTATTGCGACGGTACCATCTGGAAGTCATCGCCCTGACGCGAGGCAGACGGGGAGCCACGCTGCAGACGCTCCAGGAGACGGCTGACTGTCCAGGCTTTTCCGTGGTGGTAGCCGACACCGTCGGAGCCGGCGACGCCTTCACCGCCGCCATGACGATTGGTCTGCTGACCAGGCGGCCACTGATGGAAGTCAACCGCCAAGCCTGCCAGGTGGCGGCTTTTGTCTGTTCGCAGCCCGGTGCCACGCCAACAATTCCCGTGGATATTGCAGCGAAGATACGCCTGCAAAGCCCGGATTACACATAAACGGTCGCTGATTTTCCGGCGGCATAGCCCAACTCAATGTACGGCCCGGCGGAAACATGCAGAGACCCCCAGCGGAGTTTACGCCATGAGCTTGACAAGCCCCGTCAGGTCGTCTGAAATGGACAATGGCGACGCGATCTAAATTTTCGACAGGAGTTTTTCTGAGCCAGACGCTGAATCTTCTTAAAACCCCGCTGCACGAATTTCACGTGAGCCAGGGGGCACGCATGGTGGATTTTGCCGGTTGGGATATGCCGCTGCTATATCGCGGTATTATTGCTGAACATCAGCACACCCGGAAATCCGCTTCAGTTTTTGATGTTTCACACATGGGGCGTGTAAAATTCACCGGCCCGGATGCGGTGAAATTTTTGAATCACCTGCTGACGCGCAACATCGCCGGTGCTGCAGTGGGACAGTCCTTGTATTCGTTAGTATGCAACGAAAATGGAGGCGTGATGGACGATGTGATCGTTTCACGCCTGGAAAAACACCACCTCATGGTTTGCAACGCCTCCAACCGACTGAAACTGCTGGCCTGGTTTGACCGACACCGCCCCGGCTTTGACGTACAAATCCATGATGAAACCATGCAGACCGCCATGGTTGCGCTACAGGGACCGAAAGTGATTGAGTTGCTGGATGCCGTTTTACCCGAGCCGGTGGCGGGACTTACACGCTATCATTGCATGGTGCAGCGTTATATGTTGATACCGTTCACTGTTTGCCGCAGTGGTTATACGGGCGAAGACGGCGTGGAAGTGATTTGCGGCAATTCCACGGCGCTGATGGCCATTAAGTTTCTGTTGAAATCGGACGGCGAGGGAGCGGAATCATTGCTGCATCCGGCCGGGCTGGGTGCCCGTGACACCCTGCGATTGGAAGCTGGAATGCCGCTGTATGGCCACGAACTCAACGAAACCGTGGATCCAATTTCCGCGGGTTTGAGCTGGGCGGTCGCCAAGAATAAGGATTTTATTGGTTCCAAGGTGCTGGCCGGATTGGCGCAGCATGGCACACCGCAGAAACTCGTTGGGCTGCTGATAGATTCGCCCCGTACGCCGCGCCAGGACATGGCGGTTTTGGCGGGAGGAAAGCCCGTCGGGCGCATCACCAGTTCGACGGCCAGCCCCACGCTGGGCCGCACCATTGCCATGGCCTACGTGCTGTCGGAATTTTCCGAACCTGGCACGGCGGTGGAAGTAGATTTACGCGGTACGCCGCTGGCCGCCACGGTTACCAAATTACCCTTTTACAAACGGGCCGTTTAAACTTGCGCTTTCATAATAACGATCAGCCAATAAGGAGTTGAATTCTATGGCATCACCCACCGACCGCTTTTACACTGAAACACACGAATGGATCAAGCTGCAGGGCGAGAGAGTTTTGCTGGGCATTACACGATTTGCCGTGGATGAACTTACTGATGTTACCTTCGTCGAGTTGCCGGCCATCGGGAAGATACTGGCAGTCGGCAAGGCATTTGGCGAAATTGAATCGGTGAAGGCCACGAGCGAGTTGTACGCACCGGTGAATGGCGCAGTGGTGGAAGTTAACGAGGCGGTGAAAAAGGATCCCAGCACCGTAAACGCCGACCCATACGAGGCCGGGTGGCTGGTTGCCGTGAAGACAGGCCCGGTGGATACCTCCAAGCTTATGTCCGCAGCGCAGTACGATGCAAAATTCAACATTCATTGATTGCGGACTGAATAATTTAGAGATTGACTGGGCTGTTCTGTGCGGCTACCGGGCCATGGCGGATTCGGCTAGTGCCGGCGCGGTGGTTTCAGCCTCTGTGAGGTAGCAGCCTGGATCAAAACCCATCCAGTCGCCTGTGGCGGCTTCAGCCCGGGTCCGCAAATTGCCGTTGCACACATCGACAAACCGGCAGGATTGGCACCGCTGCGGCAGGTGGGCGCGGCGGTTTCGCAATATCGCCAGGCGAGGGTCTGTTGCCTGCGACCATATTGTGCTAAAGGGCTGCTCGCGCACGTTGCCGCAGTTATAATGCCAGCTGAATTGGTCGTAATGCACATTGCCTTTGGGATCAATGGAAGCAATATTGCAACCGGAGCGGTTTCCGCCGGTGCCGCGCAGACGAGCCTGTACCTCCGGCAGGCGGGGGTCGTTATCACGCTCCATTCGCAACAGCATATACGCCGCATCAGCATGATTATCGACAGTCAACACTTCCAGTGGGCAACCGGATTGATGCAATTCGATACTGCGCTGGAATATCCGGTCCACAATGGAGCGAATCTGATCTGGGGCAAGATCTACGTTTTGCATGTTGCCGCCGCGTCCGGAGTAGGCCAGGTGGTATACGCACAGTCGCTGCACGTTATGTTGGAGGCATATATCAAAAATTGCGTCCATGTCCTGCCAATTCAGGGCGTGAACGGTGAAGCGGGCCCCTACCTTGATGCCCCGGCTGCGGCAACGATCAATGGCCGCCAGGGATGCGGCAAAGGCCCCTTGCTTGCCGCGGAGTTTATCGTGACGCGATTCAATGCCATCCAAACTGATGCCCACGTAGCGCAAGCCCGATTTGGCCAGACGGTCCGCCATGGCATCATCAATGAGCAAACCATTGGTGGATAGCGTGGTGGCCAAGCCGATGGATTGAGCGTGGGCAATAAAATCCAGGGCTTCTGGCCGCGTGAGCGGCTCGCCGCCGCTTAACAGCACGGCCGGCACGCCAAACGCCCGCAAATCATCGAGCAAATTTATTCCTTCGTGGCGGGTTAATTCACCGGCATCCGGCGCGGCCGTGGCCGAAGCGTAACAATGCACGCAGTGCAGATTGCACGCCCGCGTCAAGGCCCATACTACCACCGGCTTAGGCACGCGGGCACCCTGGTCAGCGGCATTTCCCGCAGGCCGGGTATGGCCATAGCGCAACGGTTCATTGCCGGCCTGATGGCCGCAAAGTAAGTTAGTAATGCTTAGCATGAGGTATCGCTCCTGGCAGAACGCAACGAAATATGCACACAATCCGGCTCCGCAGCGAGGGGATCGTCAGTCAGGGCGTAAGCTCTAGCCCGGCTGCCACCACATATTTCGCGGTATTGACAGAATCCGCATTTGCCCTTGATCTGGTGCGGATCGCGCAGAGATTTGAACAGTTTGGAATTTTGATACACATCCACTGGAGAATCTTTTGGGAAGGTGCCGCAGAGAATGGGCATAAAACCGCTGGGATAAATTTCTCCGATGTGGCTGATAAACATCACGCCCCGTCCATCGTTGGTACCCACCATACCGGGAATGGTTTGGGGGCATTCCGTATTTTTGCGGCCGGGTTGCCACCCGCTGCGCTGCAGCAAAAACCGGCGATAATGCGGAGCTTCCGTGGTTTTAATCTGATACGGTTGAATCAGACTGTGCTGGTAGAGCTTTTCAAAGGCGACTTCATATTCCCACGGCGCAATCCGCTGCTCCGCCAGACCGCGTCCGGTGGGCACTAAAAAGAATACCGACCACATTAAAATACCATGGGCGACAAGCAGGTGGGCCATTTCATCAATCTGGTCAATATTATGCCGGGAAATCGTGGTGTTAATCTGCATGGGCAAGTTCACGGCACGGGCGTCACGCATAATTTCCAGCGTGCGCTGAAAACTGCCCGGCACACCACGAAAGCTGTCGTGACGGCTGGGGTCGGCACCATCCAAGCTGACCGCCAGTCGATGCAATCCCGTATTCTTGAGACGGCCCACCGCTTCGGTCGTTACCAGTTTGGTCGCTGACGGCGTCATGGCGGTTTTAAGGCCCAGACCCACGGCATGTTCCACCAGGTCGAAAACATCATGGCGTTTGATCGGGTCTCCACCGGTCAGCACCAGCATCGGAGGCTTGGGAAAGCCCGCCAGGGCATCCATCAGACGCAGGGACGTGGCGGTGTCTAATTCCAAGGGATGGCGATGCGGTTGAGCCTTGGCCCGGCAATGTTTACAAAGCAGGTTGCAGGCCCGGGTTACTTCATAAAACGCAATCAGCGGGGAGACATTAAAATCCGCGGTGCTGTAGCCGTTGCGAGGATCTGTTACCGGCTGCGATGTCGCATCAGCTCTTTGAATCATGGTACAAACTCCCGCAGGGATGGGGCGAATCTACGCCGGACCCGAAAATAACGTCGCTGCGCCGCGGGCATAACAACATCGCCCGGCGCTCACAGCCACTTGCTATAAAAGTATAGCAGATATATTCTGGATATCAAGGTTTTAATTTCTGTGTTTAGGAGCATCTTATGATAACCATGTCCAGTGTTGCGATCGAAAATCTTCTCGCCAATTCCCTTATCGGCAGGCTTGGTCTGGCCGATTTGGATGGCCAGCCCTATAGTCTGCCATTTCCTTTTTGCTGGCATCAGGGGGCGATTTACCTGCGTCTGGCCATGACCGGCCGCAAAGGCGAAATTCTAAAAAAAAACAATCGCGTATGTTTTGAAGTGGACTGGTGTGCCGAGCAGATGGTGGACTACGCCTCGATTATTATTGAAGGCCGGCTGGTGCCGGTGACTGATTTGTCGGAAAAAAAAGCAGTTCAGGCCGCCAATGAAGCTAAATACCGGCGGCTGCGGCCAAATCATCGACCCGGCCACGGGCGCAACACCGCGCTGGAAGAACTGGCCATACACAAAATTGCAGTAAGCGTACTATCCGGGCGATGTATGGAGCCGCGCACCACCGGCCAGCAAGAAATGGATACGCAACGCTGGTTAGCCGCTGCGCCGCTGTAAACGTCGCTATCGCCGAGCGCTGTCGCCCGCTGCCACGGCTTTGGCTGAGGCCCACCGGTAACGCTTTAGAAGGCTTGAAATTTGCTGCAGCGATGTCCGGTTGACTGCCAAAGCTTGCACCAGGTACGACCTCAATCCGCGATCGGTTGCGTACTTCATCATCGCCATATCCATGGATACCTGCGAGGAGAAATCGGCATACATCAAGACCAGATACATACGCTGAAATTTCGGCTCGCCGGCGGTGAGCAACAAATGGCCTTCTATATTGGTCTGCACCCGCAGGGCCGCGCCGCGGACCGATTTTGGATAATGATATTGCAAACTGAAGTGGTGTTTTCGGGCCCAGGTTTGCAACTGCCGCAACAGCCGACCTTGCCGGCGGGCCATTGACACGTTGAATTTGGCAACTGGTGCGGAAAGCCCTTTGAACCGGGCCAAAAACGACAATTGGGTTTTATCACGGTGAGCTTTGGCCAGCCCAGGCAAAAATCGGGCCAGGACCACCCTATCTGCCGGACTTATGTGCGCGGTGAAGGTGGCCGGGGGCAGTGACGGCGACTGCGAACAACCCGCCTGTGTGGCCAGCAGCGCCAGACCCATAACCGCCCATGAAGTACGTTGCATTCGCATAGCGATCCTTCGTTGGCCGGGGAGCATTACGTAGTTTACTGTTTGGCCGTGGTGTGGCCCCTGCCCATACGTGCCCCGCGCAGCAAGGCCCCCAGCGTCAATCGGCCAGGCCCAGCTACCAATAACCCAAAAATCACCACTCCGAGTTCCAAGGGGTATTCATACCCGCTCTGGCCATGTACGCCGGAAAATCCCTGGCTATGCATGACCCATACCGCCACGCTCATATTGATACACATAGGGATGGCGGCCAGCCGTGTGCCCGTGCCCAACAGCAGCGCAATACCTCCACAGAACTCTGTGAGCGCACTCAGATAAGCGCTGATTTTGGGCATCGGTGCACCCACATTGGCAATGAAATGCTCAAATCCGGTCATGCCGATGCCGCCAAACGCCCCGAACAGCTTCTGCGAGCCATGGTAAATAAATACCCATGCCAGCATCAGCCGAATAATCAGCAGGCCCCAATCCTTGAGAGTTGGGGGATAAATAATTTTGCCTTCATTCATAACAATAACTCCACAAAACAACCCAAACCATTTACAACAAACCTATTTGCGCCAAGGCCTGGCGGACAACAGCACAATTGGCGTGTGAGGCCTCACATAAGGGCAAACGCATTTCGCCTGAGTCCCGTTCCAACAGGGCCATGGCGGTTTTAATCGGAATTGGATTGGTTTCTACAAACAACGCCCTGCATAAATTGAATATCCGTTTATGAATCTGCCGCGCACGTGTAAAATTGCCCGCCAATGCCGCTTCCACCAACTTGCGTACCTCGCCGGGAACAATGTTGGATGCCACGCTGACCACACCCACAGCACCAACGGCCATCATCGGCAAGGTCAAAGAATCGTCGCCGGAAAGCACCGTCATACCCGCCGCCACTGCTTCCGTGGTCAGATCCAGATTGCCCGTGGCATCTTTTACGGTGGTGATGTTCGGACAGTCACGCGCCAATCGCACCATGGTTGGCACCGTCATGGTGACATTGGTGCGACCCGGAATGTTATAAAGCACCACCGGAATGGTCACGGCCCGGGCAACCGCCTTGAAGTGCCGGTACAGCCCCTCCTGCGTCGGTTTGTTGTAGTACGGGTTGACCAAGAGCACGGCATCGGCACCCGCACGCTGGGCGTGACGGCTCAAATCCACTGCTTCTGCAGTGCTGTTGGACCCGGTGCCGGCAATGACTTTCAAGCCGGCCTTATGGCCAACGCGAACAGCAGTTTCGATCACCAGATGATGTTCCTGATGGGAAAGCGTCGGCGATTCACCTGTGGTGCCTACCGCCACAATTCCCGTCACCTTGTGCCGGGCTTGAAAACCTATTTGCTGCGCATAGCGGGCGACATCAAATCTACCCTGATTAAATGGTGTAACCAATGCGGTAAACGTACCTTTGAACATTCACGTATTCTCCTGATCAGCATCGCCCGACAGGACGATAGCATCACTAAGCATCATAGCCGGGCCACAGCGTATAAGTCTATTCACCCGGTGGACTTGGCAATTGCCAGTTTCATTTCCCGTACCGCGGCACGCAATCCAATAAACAGCGCCCGGCTGACAATGGCATGGCCGATGTGCAATTCATTCACCTGCGGCAAGGCGGCGATTGCGCCCACGTTGTGATAGTTGAGGCCGTGCCCGGCGTTAAACTGCATACCCAGGTTCAAAATCTCTTCGCCGGCAGCGCGCAGTCGTTCGTGCTGTATATGGATCGGGCCGTTGCCGGTTGCCAACGCGTAAGGCCCGGTATGCAACTCGCACAGGTCGAACCCAGCGGCCCTGGCCGCCTTCACCTGCCGCACGTCGGCATCAATAAACGCGCTGACGCGAATGCCCGAGGCATGCAGTTTTTTAACCATTTCGGCCAGCAGTGCCTGCTGGCTGCAAACATCCAGTCCGCCTTCGGTGGTGACCTCGGTGCGCTTTTCGGGCACCAGTGTTACCATTGCCGGGCCAATTTGCAGGGCGATCTCCATGATCTCCTGGATGGCGGCCATTTCCAGGTTCAGAGGAACTCCAGTCGTCTGCCGCAGCACTGCCACATCACGATCTTGAATATGGCGTCGATCCTCGCGCAGATGCACCGTAATCAGATCGGCCCCGCCCAGTTCCGCTTCCACAGCGGCCCAAACCGGATCTGGCTCATGGCCCTGCCGAGCCTGCCGCACCGTGGCAACATGATCTATATTGACTCCGAGTTTTACCATTTTTTAAGTCTCCGCCGACTTTCACGCGTAACAGGGCCTTGGCAACCGGTCGCGTCGGCTAAGCGCAGAAGCACCTTCTTAAATTCTACCCGGTGACTACGAAATCCACATCTTCCCACCATTGACGTGGGGGGAACATCGGTAACGGCATTCAAGCGCGCGGGCCAAAGGCTACAGGCACCATTTTCAAGCCGGTCGTGCGGGCCGTGCCGTCATATCAACAACAAGCTGAATCACTTCCAAGCCCAGTGCCATCATCCATAACAGCCATTCGGCCCCAACCACGTATGAATGATGGGCCACATAACTTCTGGACCTCCCAGGCACCAACAGAGCCGAAATAGTCACAAGCCAAAAGGCGGAGCGGTTCCAGACCAGTGCGCCCAAGGCCAAAATGGGCAGCAAAAACAGATAGAAATAAATTGGGCTCAAGATCAGGCTCAGCACACACAAATGCACCGCGGTCCGGGCCACGGACCATTTACAGCGGATCGACGCAATGACCACCGTTACGACTCCGATCAGCCAGGCGACCGCCTCGAAGCAGTACAGATTTACCAGTTGCGAGGAATTGCGCAACAGCCTTACCGTTGGCCATCTGGTGTACCCAATAATGCTGCCGAAGGGGTTGTTCCAGTGGTGAAAGGCAGTTGGCCATAATAAGGCCATGGTCACGGCTGCAAGCAACACGCCCGTAAATGAGCCGGCAATGAGGAGTGCATCTTTGTTCGCAATACGACCGTACTTTCTCTCTCGCCATACTCCTGCGGCCGCGACCACCACCACGGGCGCAACAAAGGGGCAAGCCAGCGTAGAGAGTGCAAGACAAACCCCGGCCCACCGCCGCAGGCTCGAAGTGTAGCTCAGAAAAGCCGCCAACAACAACACCGTTGCGGGCAGCCAAAGCGGAAAGCCCATTTCCGCGAACGGCCCGATGCCGAAAACCCAGAAGCAGGCCCACCACGGGCTTCGCCGAGTTTTCCGCAGGAGTGCAAAAATAGCCACCACCACCAAAATATCCCCCACTCCCATGCCAATGCCCTCCAGCCACATCCGCCACGCATTCTGGACATGGGGCGTTTCAGTAGCCAACCAAATCAACCCAAATGTGGACAGGGCAGCGATCATGAGAACCTCACTTTTGAAGCGGGAAATGGAAATAGTCCGTCCGCTTTCCAGCAGCCAGTAGATAACTGGGGGTAAGGCGATGAGCAGGAAGTACACAACCTTTGTCGGATAGGACACAAAAACGTCGACCGGCCCTATCGCAAATTCCAGAAAGAACGCCACCAATAAAGCCACGGTGGGCAAGGTTACAAGGGCTGGCTGCAAGGGCGCAGCAGGCGGACTGCAAAGTTTGGCCATGGTTATTCTCCTTTATGAACGGTTGGTCGTGAGAATCAAGGGCGGTAACACCGCAGCCTTTGGCATGCATGGAGCGGTAAATCCCGCATGGTCATTCTCCAATGCCGCGGAAAGGTACAAGGCCGCGCTCGCAGACGTAACGCCGCAGGTCATCCATTTCCCTCCGGTTCCCGCGATATCAAATTCGAGGTGCCGACCTGAACGATCCGGTACACCTGTTTGCTGTGGCCTACCACGTATGTGATGGTACCACAGCAGCCAACTTTTGGCATTAAAAATCGCCAGGAGCTTGTAACTTGCACCGGCCTCCCAGGCCCTTATGGCAGAAACTAAAATCGGGTGGGCCACCAGACTACATACCGCGATATTGTGGCCGCACCATGGGGTGAGCCACTAAAAATGTGACAATTTTGCTCTACAATCAACAAACTCAAGCCTGTGGGCATGACAATTTCCATACCCAGGCAAGTGGCCGTTAAGCTCAGCTGCGGTGCCAAAGCGAGCGGCCCGCCGGGCAGCGGAGGTTGTCGCATTGGTATTTTGTGGTGCATCGGCGTCAAGCTCCGTGCCATCATGCGCCGTAAGGTTGAGGTTGTGGTACTTAAGATACAGGCTTGTGGAACTGGGCGGTCCGCTTGACCGTACGTTGCCATACTTGCACGTGCCACGTGGTATAAAAATAAAACCACCATTGATAATGCCACTGATAGCTTTTGACTTTTATGAGACGCCAGTTGGCCCCAAGGGCCCTGGGAATTGCGGTTTGTTCCAATGGGCGGCTGATATCCGGCGGCAGATCCTCTACTGTTACCAAGGTACGCACAGAGCGATCTGCATTGACCCAGCGCATCAAATGAATCCAAGGCAACGGCGCATCGGGCAGGCGGCGGATGATGGGAAAGTCCTGCCAGGAATGATCGTATGGATCGATGTGACGAAGGCTCATCCAATTGAAGCCCAGCGTTCTGATGCCGTGGGTCCGTTGCGGACACGCCAACACCATTTCCTTGGGGTGTGCCGGGTTGAAATAGCGGAGGGCAACCGTTTCAATGGGCTTCCATATAATTTGACGGTAGAAAAACTGATTGGTCAGGGCAAACGTCGTGCAGACCAGTACCACCGTGGCAATAGCGGAGTAACGCAGAATTTTAGTAGGCAATTTCGCCAGTGCCATGCCCAGCCACAGCACCCAGGCGATCGCGATAAAACCGAGGTAACGCTGATGCCAGATTACGTGATGCGGATAGATGGACCAATACGAATGTGCCGGCAGTGAGCCTAAGGCGAAGATGGTCATAGGCAGACCAATCCATAGAGCAAGATGCCACCACCGCCCCACCGGGCGTTGATCCATCGGTGTGCCCTGCCGGCGGTTTCGCTGTGGAACCAGCCCCCACATCATGATCAGCCCTACGCCGATGGCGATCCAAAATTCCGCCTTGGCCAACCAGGGAATGGTCTGCCCGGCCAGGTTTTGCGAGAAATTCGGCGGCAGGGCAAACCAATGAATCATACGATGAGTAGGTGGGTACATCGGCCACAGAAATCCCAACAGATGCACACACGGCAAGCCAACGATCGTATGCCAATTGATTCCATTGTAAAACTGCACCCACGGCACCGTGTTTTGGGCATGATTGATAAGCCAGTGCGTTTGATACAAATACCACCAGGTCGGCACGGCCCCCATGGCCCCTGCCCCCAGACACCAGAGTGGGATATCCCATGGTCGGTGGCGTCGTTTGAAAACAAGCCACAGCAACTCTATTGCCACCAAAAACCAGCCCAGGGTATCGGTGAGAAGCATGGCGGCTCCGGTGCATGCCCATAAGGGATACCAGAGCCATTGCCGGTTCGAACTCTGCCATTTGAAATATAGTGCCACATTTACGGTTGTCAGCAAATAAAAGGCGCAATACATTTTTAGATCGCGGCTGTAATAGATCAGAAACGGATTTACGGCCACCAGCAGCATAATCAGCATGGACCGCCATGACGAGGTGAACTGCCGGGCGAGAAAATAGGCGCTTGGCACCATAACGGCACCAAGAAACGCCGGCACCAGCCGCAGGTAATCCGGGGTAAGTGCGGTACCTTTGGGAATATGCAACCAATGCGTGAGCAGCCAGATGTATCCCCAGAGCGTCACATACCAACCCGGGGGAAAGCCCTGGTGAGCCAGGGATTGGAGCATCCAATGGAAGCCGGCATCCACCCTGTTGATGGTGAAGGCTTCATCACACCAATAAGATTGATGGCTGATACGCCAGAAGCGAAAAAATGCGCCGCCCGCGATGATGGCAAAAAATGCGGACCAAAAAAACATCCGCCTTTGGCCGCCCGATACCGCACCGCCGCCCCGGACGGCAGTTGTAGATGAAAGCTGCGCTGAAGGTAACTGCACATCGATGCCGGAATCCCCATGATGAGGAACCAGGCCACCTACCGCAGTGCCGACAAGAATTGGTTGCGAAACCCCTAATTGGCGCGAAACAGGCATACAGGCAGCTTAACGCTCACAGCCGCTGATTGTTGCCCCAAACCCGCCACAGGGATTCATGCGGAATCGCGATCCAATACGGGGTAATTTTCGCGTTCGCCCAAGCCAGTTACCGGATAATCCTTCCGCAGAGGATGAGATTTGAATCCATCCCAGGTGAGAATACGGCGTAAGTCCGGGTGGCCGCGAAAACGTACGCCGAACATATCAAAAACCTCTCGCTCCATCCATTCGGCTCCAGCATAAAGCGGTACCAGAGAATCAATGGCCAACTGAGCCTCTCCAAGAAAAACCCGCAGAATCAACCGCGGTTGCCCGGCGGCCACGCTGTTAAACGTATACACCATTCCAAAACGAGCTTTGTCCCAGCCCGGATAGTTGAGGTAATCCACGCAAGTCACGTCGCAAAGCATATCGTAGCCAAGCGCGGAATCGTCGCGTAAAAATGTAACCACTTGCGTCAAATGTTCGCCCGGCACTTCAATTTGAATTTGGCCGCGAAAAGATGCGACCTTCAAATGTAAATGGCCAAAACGCTCTTTAAGCTTGACGGCGGCTGGGTGATCTATGGTCATGGACATCTCGCAAAAACACGGTACCTTTACCTACCGGGAAAATTATACGGTTGAGACCGCATTCCGGCCAGTGAACTTCGACGCGACAGGGAAAACCGACATGCAAATACTTTTAGCGACACTGAATGCCGGAAAATTGCGCGAAATTGAACGCGAAATGCGCAAGGCGAACCTGCCCGATATTCAGATACGAACGCGGGCAATTTTGCCCGCCGCACGGAATGTGGCGGAAGATCGCCCCACTTTTCTCGGCAATGCCGTCAAAAAAGCCCGCGACTACGCCAGCCAGAGCGGCATGTTGACACTGGCCGATGATTCCGGATTGTGTGTGGATGCCCTGGCCGGCGAGCCAGGAGTTCTAAGTGCCCGTTACGCCGGCGAACCCTGCAACGACACCGCCAACAACGCCAAATTGCTGCACGCCCTTGCGGGCGTGCCAGCCGCGCACCGCACCGCCAAATTTGTCTGTGCCATGGCTTTGGCCGATCCCACCTCTACCGTTGCGGTGGTACAAGCATGGGTGGAGGGCCTCATTTTATCAGGGCCGCGCGGGGCCAACGGTTTTGGTTACGACCCGCTTTTTCTTATTCCAACGCTGGGACAAACGACGGCGGAATTGCCTTTGGACCAAAAATCTGCCTTGAGTCATCGCGGCCAGGCTATCCGGAAAATGATCGCGCTGTTACAGACCGGGATTCTGACAGGAGTAAAGATTCATGGCGTCCCTGCGGCGAAGTCTTGCGGAGCATCGCCGGGACCAACGCCATTGGAGGAGTTACCCATTAAAACTTCAGCGTCAGCGCAGCGATAAGGCGTGTGTCGTTACGTTTCTTGCCAGCGATTCCGGCGGTATTGTCGTAGAAATCATCAAATTCCAGGCGCAGACCGAACCCGCGATACACCTGCGGCAACGCAATGTTAAGAGCCGTAATGCTGGTGGCATAGTAATAGTAGGCTGTTTTCAGGCCCTGCGTATACAGTTCATGGTTGGTGAGATTGACCTGTGCATTCAGCACGTATTTCATGCGCAGCCCGGCCGAGGCGGTTTCCGAAGACACACTGCCACCATGAAAAAATGTTTCGTATAAATAACCGGGACCGGCACGGACATCCATCTCGAATTTCGGCCCGGTGAATACGTTATAGCCCAAACCGCCAAGATCATTGGTCTGGAATGAAAGACCGCGGATGGCGTCGTACAGTTCGTGTGTTTCACCAAAGGCGTACCAGCGATTGTGCGGCGGCCACTGGGGCAGAAGGCGGCGATAGATACAGTCAAATCCGAGACGTCCGGCATCCTGCACGCCGTTGGTGGTTCCGTATGCGCCATTCACGTCCAGATTTAACTCATTGGGTTGATTGAGATAATGGAATCGCACTGCACCGCTAAATTCAGTCTGCTGGGTGTTACCGGTGATGTTGGTGGCACCCAAATCAAGTTCATTATTCCAATGTGGGCCGAAGATAGACTGCGGTTTGGCGGGTACTGCCGCCGCGGCCAGGGTAACCGGAGCCGGCAACTCAGCCGCAATCAGCGGTTCTTTATGCGTTTCCCGCCATCCCGTGCGTTTGGCGTCAGGCTCTACGTACGCGGTGTGAATCTGCCCGTGTCGGTCAATAAATGTTACCGGCTGACGACTGACCATGGTCTTAACGGCCGCCAGTTTCACATGCAGCGTGCCAGCAAACTGTGTTTTGAGGGACAACGTGGATCCAGTAATTTTCATGATCTGGCCGGAGATGCAATCTCCGGATTTCATCCAGAGAGTATCCGCACCAGCGGATTTGCCCATGCACAGCCCCAACATGACCGCTGCCATAAGCACACCGATTGGATAATGTAACTTGAATTTCATGGACGTCTGTTCCTATATATGTTGTGGCCGGTGGCGACGTCTTGGAGCTACGCCACCAGCAGCCCCACGCTCATATGTTAACGAAATGATACGACAATTTAAGATTATGTCAATGCGGCCAATCCTGGTCCGACCCGGTACCGTCATGCTTTGCCCGCGGATGACTCATGCGGTAAAAACGGACTGATATCGTATTTGCTGCGGTCTTGGGTCACCAGATCAGCAATAATTTCTCCGGTCAGCGGCGCCATGCCGATGCCAACTTTAAAATGGCCACCGGCCACCACCAGGCCATGCACGTGTTTCAACGCCCCAATAATTGGCCGACCATGTGGTCCGGAAGGCCGCAGTCCCGACCAGATTTTTTCCAGCTTGGCCGTGGCCAGCGCCGGGCAAGTTGCCACCGCGCCGGTCAACAAAAAGTTCACACCTTCGGCGGTATTGGTATTGTCAAATCCGGCTTGTCGTTCCGTAGTCGAGCCTACCAGAATGCGCCCGTCCGGCCACGGTACCAGAAAAATCTTGCCATTCTTAATGATCCGAAAAATCACCTGCCGCCCCGGATGCAGCAGCAGTGCCTGCCCACGTACCGGATGAATGGGTACAGCCGCTGCAACATCAGTAAATTGCTCTGTCCACACACCGGTGGTCAACACACCCCTGCCTGCCGAAATGTTTTCCGTCAAGGTGTGCACCCCGCGAAAGGTACTTTCCGAAATATTCAGCTTTACGACCCGCGTATTTTCCAGAATTTGCACACCCGACTGCCGACACGCCGCTTGCAAAGCCGCCAGCAAACTTTCCACCCCCACCTGGGCCGAAAGCTTGCACCACAAGGCTCCCTCCGGCCAGGGCATCACTTCCGGCTCCTCTCGGCGCAATTCATCACCGGAAAGCAATTCCATCACTGGTGATGGCACCAGGGGTGGCCAATTGGCCTGGGCCGCCGCGACTTCCTTTACGGCATCCGCCTGAGCCTTGGCCCCGGATAACAGTTCAACTCGGCCCTGACGCAAAAAATCCACAACCACGCCAGACGCCTGCCGCAATTCTCCGGCAAATGTTTCGAATCCCCACAGGCTCTGTCGATGCAGCGATTGCAGCGGCCCGGTATGAATGGGTGATGGCGGCCACAACGCACCTAATGCGGCCCGTGTGGCTCCGGAGCCGCATTGACCCGCTTCTACCAGCGTTACCTTCAAACCTCGCTGCGCGATGCGCCAGGCGCTGGTTAAACCCATAACCCCGCCACCAACCACAACCACATCCATTGTCATAGTCACCAAGCTTTCAACCGTCAGCGGCAGGCAATGAGCGTTAACACAGGCTTGCATCGACGGCTATTATCGATCCGACCCGTTTGCCATAATCCCTGAACCTGCGATAAGATTAGCCGAGAATTCCGGCGTAAACAAATTCGACCGGCTGAATTGGTAATAGATCGCGGTTTGACAACCGCACGATTTGACACATTATATCGGTGAAGGAAAACCTATGGCCACGGTAGATTTTCGAGAAGTATCCAAGGTGTATCCCGGCGACGTGCGGGCGGTCAACAACATTTCTTTATCAATCAAAGACCGGGAGTTTGTGGTGTTGGTAGGCCCTTCGGGTTGCGGAAAAACCACCACCCTGCGAATGCTGGCAGGGTTGGAGGAGATTTCCGAAGGCACCCTGAGCATTGATGGCCGAGTGGTGAACACCGTGCCGCCCAAAGACCGCGATATTGCCATGGTGTTTCAAAATTATGCGCTCTATCCGCACATGAGCGTTTACAAAAACATGGCCTTTAGCCTGCAATTGCGACGCCGTGAACTCGGCCTCACCAAGTTGCAAATCGACCAGAGGGTAAAGGAAGCAGCCGCGATTTTGGGACTCACGGATTATCTCCAGCGAAAGCCCAAAGCCCTCTCCGGCGGACAACGGCAGCGCGTGGCGGTTGGCCGGGCGATTGTGCGAAATCCCAAGGCTTTTTTATTTGATGAACCGCTTTCTAACCTCGATGCCAAGCTGCGAGTCGAAACACGGGCGGAAATTAAGAAACTGCACTTACGACTGAAAACCACTACCATCTATGTTACCCACGATCAGGAAGAGGCCATGACTCTGGGTGACCGCATCGTGGTAATGAAAGACGGACTGATTCAGCAATGTGCCCCGCCATTGGTGGTTTACGAACAACCGGTTAACCGGTTTGTAGCCGGATTCGTGGGCACCCCACCCATGAATTTTATAACCGGAGGTATCGCGGACGGGCGCTATTTCACCTTTGAAAAGCAAAGGTTGCTGCTGACGCCGAGATTGCAGCAATGCCTGAGCAAAGAGCCAACTACCGAAGTGATACTGGGCGTGCGTCCCGAAGCGCTCTCTCCAGCCGGAGAAGGCCGCTTTGCCGGCCAGGAGAATATCATTCAAGCGACGATTTCCGTCATCGAGCCTCTCGGCGACAAGGTAGATCTTTACCTTTCGGTGGGCCAACAACCCACCTTGATCTGTCGCACCGATGCGCATCATTTACAGGGCTTGGCGGTCCAGGCGGAACTTCCACTTTATTTGAATATGGATAAGGTGCATCTGTTTGCTGCGGATGCAATGGGTCACAATTTAACCCTGCCGTCCCAAGCCTAAAGCCTTCACAACTAACGATTTCAACAAGGGTGTCAGCTTTACTACGAATAAATGTCCTGAAATATTTAATATCTTTTAAGGACGTATTAAATATCCATTTTAAAATTTGCAACACTTTCGCACGCGGCGTTTTGAAATCCTGGATGCTCGTTGCTGGCCCTGCTTTTATATACCGTGGTGGCTTTCGCCAAGGCCTTCCGGTGTGGTGGTGCCCACCGGGTGAGTTTGCCGGCGCAGTTGCCGACGGCGGAAAAATTCGCGCCGGCGGCGATTGGTGCATTCGGCACTGTAGAGCCGCTGGCCGAGGCCGTACATACCCTCACGAAGCTGATCCGGTGTCATGTGGCGGGGTTGGTAATTTACGTCAAAGAGAGTGCACAAGTCCCAGCGACCAGGCTGGAGAATGCGTCCCTCGGCAAGGAGTCGAACGTATAGAGGCGTGCCTGGAAACGCCGTTAGATTGGTAATTTGCACCTCGAATAGCGGAACTTGTTCGGCAAACTCCAGCACCTGCTGAAAAATCTGGAGCGTATGGGTATCCAGGCCAAGAATAAAGCAGCCGTTAACGGTGATCCCGTGGTCCTGAATGGTCCGCAAGGCTTCCAGGTAATTGTGAGCCCAGCGAGCCTTCGCGTTGTGGCGCAGTTCCAGCCCCTCAAGTTGAATGGGGGCGGGACTTTCCAGTCCAATGAGTATCTGTCGGCAACCAGCCTGGCGCATGAGATTCAGCAACGTAGTGTCCTGGCTGATGGAGATGTCACTCTCCGTGAACCACCGTATGCCCAGCGGGATGAGGCGACGGCAAAGCTCACGCCCCCAGGTCTTGTCCACGAAAGTATTGTCGTCGGCAAATTCAAAGAAGGCATCGGGGCGAAGGGCGAGCATCGCCTGAATGTCACGAATCACATGTTCCACCGGTCGGCGGCGGTAGCTGCCGCCAAGCATCACGGACGACGCACAAAAATCACATCGCCAAGGGCAGCCGCGTGAGGTCTGGACGGTGAAGCGGTTGTAGGGCCGATTTTCCAGCAAGTCATAACGTGGCATCGGCAGTTCCGCCGGCACAACAGGGCCATAATCCACCGCCCGGAATATCTGTGGCGAGGCATCGGCGGCTGCGGCTGCCACAACGGCCGGCCAAACACGCTCCCCTTCGCCCACAACCACGTAATCGGCGTGGGCGGCGGCTTCTTCTGGGCATACGCTCACGTGCAAGCCTCCCATGGCCACTTTTACGCCGGCCTTGTGCAGCCGATCGGCAATGGCATACGCCTCGAATATCTGGGCGGAAAATGTGCTGATAGCCACCAGATCATTTGCGTACACCTCCGCCGGTTCGGTGCCATCCGCATCTGCCTCGAAGTAACGCAACTCATGGCCCGGCGGCGTGCATGAAGCCAGAGAAAGAAGCCCCAGGCTGGGCAGAGACGCAATCACCTTGCTTCGCTGCACAAATCCAGGGAGTGTGAGTCCCAGCTTGAGCAGTTTTGGATCGTGCGCACGTATACCACTCATGGCCAGAAACGCGATTTTCATAGCGACCTCCATAGCATCAGGGCCAACGCCGCGGCCAGTGCCACGACCGGCAGGACGTAAATTGGCAGCAGCAGCCTGCGCCACGCACAGAGGAAGCACGCTGCCGGCATGGAAATCCCGGCAATGAGGAAGGCGGGCGAAGCCAGCAGGTCCGGCAGTCCAGCGGTTGGATCGCCACGTACCGCCAAGGCATAGATAAGGTTAAGCATTCCCAGCGCCATTAAGGCGATATGGCCCAGCCGTACACAACGCCGCGGCCAAGAATTGAAGCCCCCGAGAAAATCGCTCCGGTGGAAGAAAAGACCCATCCATACGCCGCTGGCCAAGCCCAACAGCATCAGCGTCCAGCCGCCGATCCAGTTCATGTTATTGGTTAAACCAGTCATGGTCTTCTCCATTGATTAGCGGTGTCCCACGCTCATGGCAGGCACTGCATTAAGCTGTTACAAATCACGTGCCTGATGTGCCTTATTAACATAAGTATTATTTTTATCTGGTTTTACATAAATGTTGCGGTGTTAAGCAAGAGTTGGTAAATAAGTTGTATATACATTTTATGTCTGTATATGGTACACTGGATGTCTATTGAGGAATTTCGGTGGCAAGAAGCATAACCAACTATCAACGGCATTTGGCCGATGCGATCTCGGAGTTGACATTCACCAACCCGTTTGGAAAGCGGCGGCAAGATCTGGAGCAAGCGGTGCTGGGGGATCAGTACGCTTCCGAAGATCGACCATGGAGCTATCCACCGGCGAACCAGGGTGCACGCCCCAATGTTGTGCGCCTGCGTACCATTGTGAGC
>JAJZCR010000068.1 GCA_021851715.1 Planctomycetota bacterium | reverse complement strand
CGATAAGCCGCTTGGCCACGCTATAACGCACCAACTTACAACGAATTGGCACCGCTGCAGCCTTCGGCTCCATGAGCCAATCCGATTTTGTGAATTTTAGGGCGCGACAACGCAACCGGCTCACTGGGCAGCCGGGATAAACCGGCGTGGCCATTGACTGCGACTTTTGCTTCAAAACAAAGTGGTGGCCACAAGATTTGGCCATGCCCTGATTCATTTGCCTGTTGACAGGCGCTTGCCGCCGGCACCAGAAAGCCATAAAATAAGCTTTTGTCGGTGGTTGGCTGGATCTGCGGAACATTCATGGCACGTAAGCGTAAAGAAATCATTGAAATTCTCCTGGAAATGGGTGTCCTGAAAGCAGCAGCGGTTGCGCAGGCCAACGCCGAAGCTGCTAAAACCAAAAAACCGGTTGAGCAAGTTGTTCTGAATCTCAAGCTCGCGTCCGAGGAAGATATCACCAAGGCGCTGGCCATTCAAAACGATATGGAATATATCGATTTGGATCAGAATATGCTGGCGGCCAGCGATTTTAAGCTGCTGCCGGAAGACATTATCCGTCGCCATCAGGTGTTGCCGCTGGGGATGGATAAGGGTAAGCTGCGCATCGTGATCAGTGATCCCAACGATCTGGAAACGCTTGAGGCCCTGCGGTTTCGCCTCAACAAGCCCATTGAAACCTGCCTGGCGGAAAAAAGCCAGATCAAACGCCACATCGATCGGTTATTTTCGGAAGAGCAGCGCTCGATCGATGAGATGGTTCGCCGCATGAGCGTGGACCGCGGCACTTCGATCGACGTGAAAGTCGGCGAAAAGAAAGATACCGATGAAGCCCCCATCATACGCCTGGTCACCGCCATCATCACCGAAGCGGTGAAGGCCCGCGCCAGCGATATTCACATTGAACCGATGAAGGACCGGGTGCGGGTGCGTTACCGCATTGATGGCGTATGCGTGCAGCGCGACAACCTGCGCAAGCAGGTGCAGGCCCCGGTATTGGCCCGGTTGAAAATCATGGCCGGCATGGATATCGCCGAAAAACGCGTGCCCCAGGATGGGCGCATTAAGATGGATGTGGACGGTACGGATATCGACTTTCGTGTGAGTTCCCTGCCGGCCTATCATGGCGAATCGCTGGTGCTGCGTATTTTGCGGCCGGATAATGTCAAAATCGGTATTCAGCGCATGGGGTTTGAAGAAGATGAATACCAGCGATTCAAAAAAGTCATCAGCCGGCCCAATGGCATTTTCCTGGTGACCGGGCCTACCGGTTCGGGCAAGACCACCACGCTCTACGGCGCGATGGCGGAACTCAATACGTCCGATCGCAAAATCATCACGGCGGAAGACCCTGTGGAATATAACTTTCCGGGTATTAACCAATGCCAGGTGCGCGAGGCCATCGGTCTGACTTTCGGAAAAATTCTGCGTTCCATGTTGCGGCAGGCACCCAACATCATCCTGGTCGGTGAAATCCGCGACCTGGAAGTGGCCGAGGTTGCCATTCAGGCCGCCCTTACCGGCCACCTGGTATTTTCCACGCTGCACACCAACGATGCGCCGTCGGCCATTACCCGCCTCATTGACATGGGTGTAAAGCCGTTTCTGGTGGCCTCCTCCATTCAGGCCGTGATGGCCCAGCGCCTGGTCCGAACGCTTTGCGATCAATGCAAACAGGCCGACCTCGACCCCGACCGCCGCATGTTGGCGCTGCTGGGTTTTACGGAACAGGAACTGGCCGGAAAAACCATTTTCAAAGCTTCGGGATGCGCAGCGTGCAACAACACCGGCTATCGCGGCCGTATCGGCATATTTGAGATGATGATGATGACCAACGAGGTGCGTGAACTGGCCTTTAAGCGTTCCCCGGCCGGAGTGTTGCGCAAGGCCGCCAAAGCCACCGGTATGAAAACTCTGCTGGATGACGGCAAAGTAAAGGTCATTAACGGTATTACCACCGCCCGCGAAGTGGCCCGGGTTACCCAGGCGGAGGGTATCCTGGCTGACTAGGTGCATGGCAGGCACCATGCAGGAGGCTGGGAGTAAAGCAAATGCCGCGCAGGAAAAATTGGATCGTTTTTGTCTGGTGGACTTTGCAATCGGTTTTCTATTTTAGGATTTTTCCATGTCACAAATGCACATAGACCGACTTCTGGAAACCACGATCAAACGCGACGCTTCCGACTTGCACTTGCGTGTCGGCCGGCCGCCGGTGCTGCGCATCAGCGGCCATCTGCGGGACCTGGCCACCAAAAGCTTGGATCCTGAAGATACCATGGCCCTGATGAAGGCCATTACTCCCGATCGATGCCAACAGGAACTGCAGGAGACCGGCAGTACCGATTTTGGCTTTGCCTTTGCCAGCGCCGACGGGTCTGCCAAGGCCCGTTTTCGCGTGGCGGCGTTCCGGCAAAAAGGGAGCATGGCCATGGTGCTGCGCAAAATTCCCTACAAGCTGCTCACCTTTGACCAGTTGGGCTTGCCCAAAATATGCGCGGAGTTGTGCCGGCGGCCGCGTGGATTGTTTTTAGTCACCGGCCCGACCGGTTCAGGCAAGACGACCTCGCTGGCTTCCATGGTCAATTACATCAATGAAAATTTCGACCGCCACATCATCACCGTGGAAGACCCGGTTGAATATTATCACGACCATAAAAAAAGCATTATCAGCCAGCGCGAAGTCGGTGAGGGCAACGATGTGCCCACCTTTGCCGAGGCCCTGCGGCGAGCCTTGCGGCAGGACCCCGATGTGATCCTGGTGGGCGAAATGCGCGATCTGGAAACCATTAGTGCTGCCATTCGCGCCGCTGAAACCGGCCACCTCGTGTTTGGCACCCTGCATACCACTGGTTGCCAGGGAACCATTAACCGCGTCATCGACGCCTTCTCCGCCGACCAGCAGGAACAGATTCGCGTGCAGCTTTCCACCACTCTGCTGGCGGTCATCAGCCAGGCCCTGGTGCCGCGCTGCGATCAGGACGGCGTGGTGGCGGCCTATGAATTTTTGGTGGTAACGCCCGCTATCGCCAATCTCATCCGCGAAAATAAGACCTTTCGCATTGACGCCTTCATTCAAACCGGCCGTAAATTCGGTATGCAACTGCTCGATGATAAACTGCTGGAGCTTTTCCAGGCCGGAAAAATCAGCGCTGAAGATGCCGTGGACCGCGCTCGCAATCCTGCCGACCTGGCGGAACGCATGGGTAAGAAACTCGACCGCCCCGACACCGAAAAAGATACCACGCCTCCGACCGGCACCCGAGGTCCCAAATGAAAAACAAAGCCGGCGGTCTGCCGTTATCATTTTTCAATGCTGCCCTCGTCTCCCCCCCGGGTGGCGGTTCCGGGCTTGAAAAAGATGCAGCATATCTGAAATTGAACATGGCCCTGTCCAGGGCAAATCCGCGGTACTACGCGCATACAAGCGCCGAGTTGTTACAAACCTCTGACTCGGGCAGCGGCGCATCGCCGCTGTCAGTCCCGGTATATTCAAGTTGGAGCTGTTATGCCTGATCCCGTGGATCCCAGCAAACCGTCTGAGCCATCCAAACCGGCTGCCAGCACACCGCGGCCGGTCCGCGGCAAAATGCCGCCCGTGGATCAGCTCAAGGACCGTCCGTTGGGCCGTGTCCTCATCAAAATGGGTTGCCTGACGCGCGAGCAGGTCCACCAGGCATTGGCGGTCCAGCAGGAACAAAAAGCGAAGAAAATCAATACCCCCCTTGGGCAAATCCTGCTGGAACTGGAACTCATCAACTCGCGGGACCTTAACTTTGCCCTGGCGGCCCAGCGCGGTTTTGAATCCGTCGATCTTGAAGGCCGGGATATTCCCCCGGACATCATTAAATTAATTCCCGCCCAGATGGCCACGGTGTATCGCGTTATTCCCCTTACGCACGATCTGGCCACCAACACCCTGGCCATAGCCCTGGATTCGCCGGATAACTTCCGGGTGGTCGATGACCTTAAAACCCTGATGGGATTCAAGGTGGTGGCGTATATTGCCGAAGCCGATGCGATGGCCAAACTGCTGCAGCGCTATTACGAAAATAAGCAGGAATCGCTGGCCGATCTGATGTCAGAAATCGGTACCGACGAAACCCTGGCCCAGTTACAGAACCGCGGCGATTCCATCGACTTGGAAATGCTCAAAGATCTGGCCGAATCCAACCCGGTTAAGAGACTGCTGAACATGGTCCTCATGCAGGCCATCAAGGAGCGGGCGTCGGATGTGCACTTTGAGCCTTTTGAGCATGAATTCAAAATGCGCTACCGCATCGACGGCGTGCTCTATGAAATGGTGCCACCGCCCAAGTATATCGCTTTGGCCATTTCCAGCCGCATCAAGGTCATGGCCAATCTGGATATCGCCGAGCGGCGGTTGCCGCAGGACGGTCGTATTCCCTTGGTGGTGCATAGTCATCCCATCGACCTGCGGGTGGCGGTTCTACCGACCATATTTGGCGAAAGTATTGTTTTGCGAATTTTAGACCGATCCAATGTGTCTTTGGATCTGGACAAACTTGGTATGCGCGATGAGGACTTAAGCGTCTTTCGCCAACTGGTGGAGAAGCCCAATGGCATCGTTTTGGTGACCGGCCCGACCGGTTCGGGTAAGACCACCACCCTGTATGCCGCCCTTAACGAGCTTAACTCAGTGGAGGACAAACTCATCACCACGGAAGATCCAGTGGAATATGACATTGATGGCATCGTGCAGGTGCAAATTCGACCAGAAGTGGAGTTGACGTTCGCACGGTGCCTGCGATCCATTCTGCGGCAAGACCCGGACATTGTTTTGGTCGGAGAAATTCGCGATAAAGAAACTGCCGAGATTGCAACTCAAGCATCTCTCACTGGACACTTGGTTTTCAGTACACTTCACACCAACGATGCCCCTTCGGCAATCGCCCGAATGTTGGATTTAGGTGTCGAACCATTTTTAATTACCGCTACATTAGAGGGGGTATTAGCGCAGCGCCTGTGCCGGAGAATATGTGTCAACTGCAAGGAGGAGTATCAACCCAGTGAAGAGCAGTTGATGGAGCTGGAACTGTTGCCGGCGGATGTCAAGGGAAAAAGTTTTTTTCACGGTCGTGGCTGCGTGGTATGTAACAATACCGGCTACAAAGGGCGACTTGCTATTTGTGAAGTAATGGTTCTTGATGATGAAATGCGCGAGATGATTATGAATCATGCCTCCACAAATATTTTACGCAATGCCGCAAAAAAACGCGGCATGAGAACACTTCGCCAATCGGGTCTTTTGGGCATCTTCGAGGGCCTTACCACCATCGAAGAAGTGGTCAAGCAAACCATCGTCGAAGAATAACTACGACCTTAAACACGAAGCCACGAAAACACGAAAAAGGCACTAACCAAACCTGGACGATACAAAAGGAACTCCATTCATGGTCTATGGGGAAAACACCCCAGCGGCAGTTGAGCGAACCGCGACGCAAATCGTGGATGGCGCATTCAAGGTCCACCAGGGCTTGGGTCCGGGATTACTGGAATCGGTCTATGAAACCTGCTTGGAATACGAACTCCGCAAGCGTGGCCTGAAGGTGTTGCGCCAACTATCCGTGCCCATTCTCTACGACGGAAAGAAACTCGACGGCGAACTCCGTTTAGATCTTCTCGTTGAGGATTCTGTGATCGTGGAGGTAAAAGCGGTGGAGCGGTTAATTCCCCTGTTCGAGGCCCAAGCCCTGACCTATCTGCGGCTAACCGGCTACCGATTGGCATTGCTGATTAATTTCGACGTGCCGCTCATCCGGAACGGCATCAAGAGAATTATTTATTAGGAAATGCTCCTTTCCAACCAATTTCGTTGTCTTATAAACTGCCCATCCCCTTGTCGGCCCTTCGTGTCTTCGTGCCTTCGTGTTTAACGGCAGTCCCGCCCCATAACCTTCCTCTGCCCCGCCCCGGACGCAAATTCCTCTACTTTTAGGCTGCCCGGTCCTGGCATTTAGCCGTATTGAAGTATAGATGGCGGCGCTAGCCGTCCGCGGCCGGGCCATGTTCGCCCGGCTGCCCGGGAATCCATCAGGCCTTCCGGATTCTCGGCCATCCGGCCTGCCGCTGGGCGGGCCTCCCAACCTTCCTGCGGGCCGGAGCCGCCCGCCAATACAGGAGTTCCCCATGCCTACCTACCAGTATGAAGCGATGAACGGTGCCGGTCAAACGGTCAAGGCGGAAATTGATGCCATTGACACAGCCGAAGCCACGTCCAAAATTCGCGCCCAAGGTTACTTTTTAACCAAGCCCGTCAAAGAAAAGGCGGGCAAAAAACCGCGCGGTGCCGGCGGGCCGACGTTGCCCGGAGCCGCCAAAAAGAAAAAGGGCTTCAGTGAAATATCCATCAACATCGGCAATGTTTCCACCAAGATTTTGACAGCATTTACCCGCCAGCTTTCCACCCTGCAGGATGCCGGATTGCCCATTTTGCGGTCCTTAAAAGTGCTGCAGCAGCAGCAAAAGCCCGGCCGCATGAAAGACACTCTGCTGGACGTGACTGCGGACGTGGAAGGCGGCACCAGCTTAAGCGAATCCATGTCCCGCCACCCCAAAGTTTTTGACAAACTGTACGTGAACATGGTGGCGGCGGGCGAAACCGGCGGCGTGCTGGATGTTATTCTGCAGCGCCTGGCGGAATTCATGGAAAAAGCCCAGCGGCTCAAACGGCGCATCAAGGGGGCCATGATCTATCCCATCGTGGTGATCAGCTTTGCCGTGTTAATGGTTACCGGCATTATGATTTTTGTCATCCCCAAATTTCAAAAGCTATTCGCCTCGTTTAAGACCGGGTTGCCGGAAATTACCATTTTGCTGATGGAATTTTCGCACTGGGTGGCCAAGGAATATGGCTGGCTGTACATCCTCGGTTCGCCGTTTGCCATTTATTTTTTGATCAAACTCACCGGCAAAACCAAGCCCGGCCGGGTGGCCATCGACTGGCTCAAATTGCATCTGCCGGTCATGGGCAAACTGGTGGGCAAGGGCACCGTCGCCCGGTTCACACGTACGCTGGGCACCTTGCTGGCCGCCGGCGTGCCTATTTTGGAAGCCATTAACATCACGCGCGAAACCTGCGGCAACGTGATTTACCAGAAAGCCCTGCAAAAAGTGCATGACGCCATCCGCGAGGGTGAAGGCTTTGCCGAGCCGCTCAAAAATTCCCGCGTGGTGGATGCCATCGTGGTGAACATGATTTCCGTCGGTGAAGAGACCGGCGATATGGATAAAATGCTGCTGAAAATCGCCGATAATTATGATGAAGAAGTGGATGTGCTGGTGGCCTCGCTGGTGAGCATCATGGAACCTTTGATGATCGTGGTGCTGGGGGTCATTGTGGGCGGCATCGTTATCGCCATCTTCCTGCCTTACGTCAAGCTGCTCAACAGCTTCGGCGGCGGGGGCTAAGAACCTGCAGCCGGGGGTCAGGCAAGCAACGGAAGTGAACTTGCGGAAAGGAATAGCCCATGAAGACGATAAACACGAAAACGTACGCAGGAGACAGAATACAAGAGACCGGGCTGCGCCTAACGGCTGCGCCGGTCGGGAGACGAGAGACGGGAGACGGGAGTAGGCGGGCCGCAGCCCGCGCCGTCGGCTCTCCGCGTTTCTCTGCGCCCTCTGCGGTGAATCCGATGGTTGAGGCATGGATGCCGAAATCTCCCGGCGCGGCCGGGACAGGCCTCTGCGTTAGGGAAAAAGATATCGGGTTCTCCTGCCGTCGTTCCTTCGTGTCTTCGTGCCTTCGTGGTGAAAAAATGGCTCCCGTCTCGCGCAGCGCCGAACGTACTCCCGTCTCCCGTCTCCCGTCTCCCGTCTCGCGCAGCGCCAGCCGCGGGTTCACGCTCATTGAACTCCTCGTGGTGATTTCCATCATCGCCATCTTAATGTCTATTCTTCTGCCGGCGTTAAGCCACTTTCGCACCGAAGGCTACATTACCTCCACGACAGAAGAGTTAACCAGCGTCAAGGCGGCCTGTCTGGCCTATTACGCCCATTTTGACGCTTACCCCGGCCTGTTTTCAGAGGCGGATATTTCCCAGCAGGATGTGAAAGACGGCAATGGCAACGTGATCACTGGCACGCAGAATATGCTCTTGTCGCTGATGGGCACGGCCTATACCTCCACATCCCAAATGGGTGCATCTCCCCTTCCCTACACCACCGTAACGGATTCTGCTGGTGGCACCTTTTACGTTCCCTACACCCTTGGCACCGGCCCGATCGATTATTCCAACGGCAACCAGCAGCTTAACGCTTTCCTCACGCCCGCCCAGGCCGTGCTGGCCACCCAGCCGCCTACTCCCGGTACCACTCCACCCAGCGCCCTGCCCACCCTCTACGATGAATTCCCCTCCGGCGTGCCGGTTTTGTACTGGCGGCGCAATCCTGGATCCGCGACGAATTATCCAGTTGAGCTTAATTCCTCCACTGCCGCCGATTTCTGGCTGAATTGCAACCTGCCCTACTTTAGTGCCACCTCACTCTCGGCCATCAACGGAATCACCTATAACGAAAGCGCCACCATCTCGCCCCATTATTCCTCCTACAACGATGGTACCAACGGTATTAACGCCCTGGCCGCCATGGTGGTTAACCAAACCACCGCCCCCAATTACGCCACTCTACCCAATACCATCGGCTATCCGGTGCAGGGCGATTTTGTATTGGAAAGCGCCGGGCCGGACCACGCCTACGGGCCCGCCATTCCACTTTCCATTAGTACCACCAGCAACTGGGGCACATCCGCCGGCCAGTGCGATGATATCTTCGTATTCGGAGGACAGTGAGGGGGGTAGGAGCCAGGAGCCAGGGTTAGGAGACAGGAGCAAGGATAAGGAGATATGCGATGAAAACCGGAGAATTAAATGGAACCAGCGGCCCGCTTTACGGATCTGATCGTGTGGCAGAAGGCGCACGCCTTTGTGCTGGCGGTTTACCGTATGACAGAGTCATTTTCGAAACACGAGTTGTACGGTCTGACGAGCCAGCTTCGTCGAGCGGCGGTTTCCATTTCCGCCAACGTCGCCGAGGGATTCCGACGCAAGAACCTGCCCGACAAAGCTCGTTTTCTGAATATCGCACAGGGATCGCTCGAGGAATGCCGGTATTATCTGATTCTGTCACGCGATCTGGGATACGTGCAGGATTCGGCGCTGCCATCATTGGCGGCGGAAACCAGCAAATTGTTGACTGCATACGAACGCAGCATTGTCAGTCGCATACCGGCCTGACCCACCCTGACTCCCGTCTCCCGTCTCCCGTCTCGCGCAGCGCCAGCCGCGGCTTCACGCTCGTCGAACTCCTTGTAGTTATCTCCATCATTGCCTTGCTTCTGGGCCTGCTGCTGCCCGCCATCCTGTGGGCCCAAAAGGATTCCTACATCACCGCCACGGAAGCGGATATGCACGCCTTAAGCATCGGCCTGGACCAATACCACGCGGATTTTAATATGTATCCCAATTCATCCATCGTGGATGGCAGTACCGGGGCCTACGGCGGCGCAATCCCCCAAGGTGCCGGCTACGAAGTCATGGCCGAGGCCCTGCTGGGATTTTTGCCGGGGCAATACGACGGTGCTCCGGCCAGCAATCCCGGTTACACATCTTCCGCCACCCTGACGCTTAACCAAACCCAAGGCTTCACCATGGCCCCCTACAAAAAAGTTTATGGCCCGTACATGAGCGTTACCGCCACCAACATTTTCATAGTCCCGGGAACCTCGACCTATCCGGCACAATATTATTTCACCGATGCCTTCGGCACAGCGGCTAGTACCAATGCAGCGATGCTGCCCATTTTGTACTTTAGCGCCAATACCAATCCGGCAGGCACGACGGCATCGGGCAACACGGAACCCACGATCTTTGGCGACTATTACACCAACACCTCCGGCAGCGCAAATATACCGGGCATATTTAACGCCGGCGACGACAATAATCCACCGGGGCCAACGGCGGGCGCCGTCCCGGCGAGCCTGGCTCCGTCGCCGGGATTTCTGAACCTCATCGGCGATCCCGCCCAGGATAATCTGGTGGACAGCGGCGAAACGATTCTGGGCAGCAACGGCTACCTGCTGGTCAGCGCCGGCCCGGATGGTGCGTACTTTACGGCCGATGACATTGTGTACGGACAATGACCGGTGAAGGGCTAAAAGCCAGAAGACAGGAGTTGGATATGACAACGAACTTACGACGAGGTAATCCACAGATTACGCAGATTATGCGACGCATGGTGGTGCCATCGACGCGCAGCGTCGATGGTCGCCCTCCCGTCTCCCGTCTCCCGTCTCCCTACTCGCGGGCCGCAGCCCGCGGTTTCACCCTCGTCGAACTCATGGCCGTGATGACCATCATGCTGATTATGGCCGTGATTACCATTCCGGCATTTGCCAAGATGTTTCAAAACAGCAAGCAGGTGGGTGCCATGAACGAAATTTCCACCATGATCGCTCAGGGCCATGCCCTGGCCCTGAAAATGCACCAGCAGGTGGCCGTGGTGTTTTATGAAGAAACCGCCCTCAATGTGCCCACGCCGCCAAGCGGGCAGCCCAAGGTCGTTTTTTCCGGCGAAACCGCCATCGCCTTGGCGGTGGCCCCACAAGGCCAGCCCGAAAATGGCAGCTCCAACACCACGCCCCTTTACTTTGAACCCTATTTTGGTACGCCCGTGCAATACCTGCCCAAAGGCATGGTGGTGGCAGCCCTGACTTCCAGCACGACCGGAGCATCTGGGCTTAATACCGCAGCCACCTGCCGGGCCATCGTCTTCGATGCCGCCGGCCACATGGTTTTGCGCAGCTATCTGGGTGCCATACCCAACCCGGATAATCCCACCGGGGCGGACTACCTGGACTGGCAGTTTATCTCCACGGTCAACCCCAGCCCACCGTCGACCGACATCCCGACCAGTTCCCCCGGCGTGATGGCTTACGAGCCGTCAACGCTGCCAAGCGCACTGCCCAGCCCTTATACCGGCAACTTGGCAGGCTATCTGGCCGCCAACAACGATGTATTTATCGTGAATTCGTACACGGGCAACGTGGTACGTTAGGAGACAGGAGACAGGATAATGAGGTACGCGATGAAAACAGGAGAATCAAATGGAACCAGCGGCTCACTTTACGGACCTGATCGTCTGGCAGAAGGCGCACGCATTCATTTTGGCTGTCTATCGCCTGACTGCGGAATTTCCCAGGCACGAACTCTACGGCCTGACCGCGCAGTTACGCCGGGCGGCGGTGTCCGTTCCGGCGAACGTTGCCGAAGGCTTCCGACGCAGGACCCTGCCCGACAAGGCCCGCTTTCTCAACATCGCGCAGGGATCGCTGGAAGAATGTCGTTATTATCTTATTCTCGCACGCGACCTGGGATACAAGCAGGATCCGACGCTTGGGCCGCTGGCCCAGGAGGTCAGCAAATTACTCACCGCTTACGAGCGAGCCATAACGAGCAGAGCGGTGTCGTGAGCAACTCCCCTTCCGTCTCCTGTCTCCTGTCTTCTGACTTCTGGCGGCACAGCCGCCATCCTGTCTCCTCGCCGGTCCGCAGGCCGGCGTTTACCATGATTGAAATTCTTTTTGCAATTATGATTCTGGGCCTGGGCCTGGTGATGGTGGCCGCAGTTTTCCCCGTGGCCATCAAATGGACCCGGCAGGACACCGATAAGACCCTTGGCCGCCTGATGGCCACCAATGCCATGGGCATTATTGAAACCGAATATACGCCGACCTCTTTTGCCAGCATCACCACCAGCCAACCGACGCCGCTGCCCTTTTTCCAACCGACTGGAACCTATTATCTGCCGTCCCTGGTGGAACGCACCTACGCCTTCGGCACGCCAAGTCCGTATCCAGATCTGCCACCAGCCGGCTGGACGCCGCCCACGGCGGGCGTGTCGTTTCAAACGACCAATTCCCTGTACTTTTGGACGGCCTTGATCTGCCAGGCACCCAGCCAGGCCACGAGCACGCCGGCGACGGCTCAGCCGCAACCAACCTACGATCTTTACATTCTGGTATTCAAAAAGGGCAATTTAACCGATACGTACACCCCGGCGACAAGTGCTGCACCAGCCCTGCTGGGCGGCACCGGGGGGCGACTAAGCACCGACGGGAATCTGGTTCCCTACGTGGCTGGTGGCACTGCCTCAGCCGGCACCTTCACCAACGGCAGCACCTTGGCGAATATGCCCATCGGGGCGCTGGGCATTGATCTGGATACCGGTGCCGTCTTCCGCACGATAATCAACGACAGCACCGGCTCGCCCCAGATCTGGCGCAGCGATATTCCACTCAACGGCACGCTGCCCGCTGACAACGTCGCCTACGCTCCGCCGGCGGACGGGCAAACCGCCAGCCCGCTGATTTATATTTATACCACGACCTTTACGCCGTGAAGGCCGCAGGAGACAGGAGACAGGAGACAGGATAATGAGGTACGCGATGAAAATGATAATTCAGAACGCAGGAGACAGGAGACAGTCCCGATTCCGGGCTTGGGCCGGCGGTATTCCGCTGCCCTTCAGGCAGACGAGAGAGACCGGAGACAGGAGTACGGGTGTCGCCCGAACCACGCAGCCCTGGGATTATTTCCCAGGGCGCGCTATGTTCTCGCAGTCGGCGGCACCTCCGAATTCCGCCCCGCCGCCCCGCAGCGCAAATCCATTGCGCCACGGCCAAGTAATGGCCGGGCTGCGAAAAATTCGCCGTCCATCGTCCGTCCCTCGTTCGGCAGGAGAATCTGTGAAATCTGTGCAATCTGTGGATCACCCCTCGTCGTCCCCCGTCTCCCGGCTCCTGTCTCCTGTCTCCTGGCCGCGGCGCGGCTTCACCCTTGTGGAAATGCTCGTGGTGATGGCCATTCTGGTGGTGATGATGGCCGCCGTTGGCGAAATCTTCCAAACCGCCGGCCACACCGTTCGCCTCGGCCAGGCCACCCTGCAAATGATGGCCGGCGTCCGCACCGTGGAATCGCAAATCAATCATGATCTGGCCCATATCGACCCCAACGGCTATCTGATTATCCGCGGCAGTTACCTTGCACCTTATTGGGAGGCACCCGGGTACGTGAATACGTCGGTCTCATCCAATACGTACCCAAATTGGGATGGCGACGTGGCGAACACCGCGACCCCCGCGGCCGTGCCTGGTGGCGCATACCAGGTTGGCGACCAAGTTTATTATAATGGTGCCTACTACGCGTGTGTCCGGGCGAACACCGCCGGTGCCTCCACCAGCGGGACCACACCCAGCCCTCCCGCCGACTGGATGAAACTGCCTGCAACCGGTTACGCACCGCAATGGCAGGATGACCAGCTTACCTTTTTAGCCCATGGCACCTTTCACGACCGCACCGGCAGCAACGGCACCGGCACCGGCAATCCTTCGCCCTTCATGGATAATTTAACTTCCAATGCGGCCGCCGTGTGGTACGGCCAGCTTTTTATGGAGCCGAATCCCGCTAATGGAAGTAGCCCCTACCCACAACCGGCGCAGGGCGACGGCTTGCCGCCGGGCACGCCGCCCACCGGTGCCACCGCCGGCGACTTCGTGTTTGGCCGTCACGCAACCCTGCTGGTGCCCGGCAGCGGCAGCTCTGTTTCCACCAATGCGGGCGCGGTCAGCTACGCCGCGTTCAGCACCGGCCCAAGCTCCTATCCGGGCGGAATTGCTTACGCGTACCCCTCCGGATTGCCTACATCCCAACAGGCTCCGACGGCCCCCGCCGACGTGGTGCCATTTACCGCGGAACCAGCCGCGTCAATTACCTCATCGCGTGTGGACACCGCCATCATCAGCCCGACGCAAATTGAGCAAGCCCTGATTGGCCAGACGCCCGATGCAATCAGCATGGCCTATTGTTATCGGTTTTGCGCGTTGCCGTCGCCTGCGGCGTCGACGGACGTCGTGGCCGGCGGCACGGACCTCGTCAACGGCTACTTCCGCATGACGCCGATTTTGCTCCAGGGCGTGCCATCCTTTACCGTCGAATGGACTGATGGCAGCATAAACGCCACCGGCACACTCAACTGGTACGGACTCATCCATCCCATCGCCGTCTCCAATTCCAGTACGTACCCTGGCAACAGCGGGACCAGCGCTTTCGCCGGCGGCGGCGTGAGCAACGCCAGCGTCGGCACCGCGGTGGAGACGACCGACAGCAACGACCAATACGTGGCTGTTTTTGACGCAGCCACGCGCCAGTTGGGATTTTGGCCCAAAGCCTTAAAGATTACCTTTACCGTTACGGATTCCCATAACCTGCTGCAAGGCGGCCGGGTAATCACGGAAGTGGTGCGGTTACCGCAATAAAAGGTTTAGCGGGGCCGCCCGGTGCCCCGTGAAATTCAGGAGATAACGCCCATGAAAACGAATTCACCAATAGGTAATCCACAGATTACACAGATTACACAGATTTTTGGCCACATGAGTGCGCCAGCCTCGTCGTCAACTCGCACCCCGCGCAGCGCCCCCGTCTCGCGGCCACGGCCGCGCGGCATGATCCTCCTCCTGGTCATCGCCATTCTGGTGCTGTTGGCCATGCTGGGCACCGCGTACATTCTCATGGCCCGGGCGGACAAGCACTCCACCTACGCCGCCAATGCCGCCGCCAATATGGGCCTGGCCCAAAAAGGCGTGCTCAGCATCGTGCGCAATACCATGCTCAATCAGACGCTGGATGGGGCCATGAACGGCACCACGCCTGCGCCAGATGTGTTGGCCAACGCGGGCTATTACGTAAGCGGCATGAGCTACCCGGCCGGTGCCGTCGTCGAGTTCGCGCCCGATTTCAACACCACGTACGCGACGCGGTATTACGAGAATACCAGCGGTGCTCCAAACAACACCTCGCCCATCGGTGGCTCTGGCTGGGTGCAGATAACCGGTTCGCGAGACTATGACTACCCTCAGGCGACCAACACTCCATCCCTGGCCAGCACCGGGGGTGAATCGGCATGGTCCACCGGTAGCGGGTCGCCCATTTTTCAGGCAGTCTCGATGTCCCCCGGTTCGCCTCCCCCCACCGGTTCTGCAGCGAATTGGCAGCAGACTCAGGGCGAGAGCTGGCTTTTACCGGCTTTGCCGTGGGAGGCAAACACAGATTATCTTTACGGTCAGGAAGTCGTGTACGATGGCCAGTCCTACTTCTGCCTCACGCCGCCGGGTACCAGCCCGCCGGGAACGGCAGATTGGCAGGCGGAAGGCACTCTACTAGGGACGGCGTCGCCAAGCGCACAGGTGAATTATTACACGATGCTTACCCCCTACGGCTACGACCCAAGCACAGGCGGCTACGATGTCACGGTAACCTACGCCGATATGTTCGGCTTCGACACTGCAGACGCGCCACCGAAATGGATCGGTGCCACCGCGAGCGTGGTCCAACCATCCGTGGTCGCCTCTGCATTAAACACGAGCAAATCCTACCCCTACGGCACGCGCGACGCCATTTGGCAAATGCTGCCCTACAGTTCGCCCAACGGCACACGGTATCGTTTTGCCTTGTGCGTGACCGACAGCAATTCCATGTTGAATTTAAATGCGGGTTCGGCGTCTAACACGCTCAATCAATATGCGGGTTCGCCACCCACCGCCAGCCCCTCGGGTTATTATTTTAACGGAGCGGCATTGAACGGCTCTTATTTTAATAATGCAGGTACGCCAGAGGCCCTGCTGGCCTCCACAGACAACGTGGCGTACATTGTCAACGGCAACGGTAGCACTCTCGGCCGCGGAGGCGGCACCGTCGGCAGCCCGGTGGTGCCTGCAACAAATCTGGCGCAATGGGCCAACGAACTTTTCACCTATCAGGCTCCTCAGGTGCCAGGCGTGCAATGGTATAGCTTGGCGACTGAACTGGAATTGCGCAGTTATGGCAACAGCGGCGGCGGCTTTAACGGCGGCACATCGTACAATGGCCGGCCATTGCAGTTATGGCCCAGCACGCTGGGCTACCCCAGCGGTCTGGCCGCCGCCAACCGGGCCTTTTACACCACCTATTCTTGGGATCGCAGTTATCGGCGCATCGGGGATATTTATGTTTCCGGAATGCCGCTGACACTCAACGGTAGCTACACCTGCGATTCCCCGACGGGCACAGCGGGCGAAAACGTGTGGCCCACCTTCCCCCAAAAAATCTGGGTCAACGAGCCATCCGTGGCCACAAGTTCCGCCAACATGGCCAACACCACCGCCAAAACCGCCACCGATTTGGCCCGGGTGCTGCTGAGCTGTGGCTACAGCGGCCCGGAAGCGGTGGCCTTTGCCGCCAATTACATGAATTACATGTACGATGCGGGAACCTTCAACTCCGCCGAGACCCCGAACGGCTACCGGCTCGGTGATAGCTTGGGCAATATCGTTGGGCCGAGTTTCGTCGATAGCCAAGGCATCTGCGTGCGGAATGCCTCCGGCGGAACGGCCGACGACGTTCAATTCGTCGGGGCGGGTGATTTGACCTCAGCGTTAGCGGCTGGTTTCACCTTGCCGGTCGGGGTCACACAAGCCGACCTAATTGTCGGCGGCTATGCCGCCCAACCATTCATCGTTGAAGCCGCGGTCAACGCCTCCGTTTCCGGCGCCACCGTGACCTACAACGAGTGCGCCGTCGAACTGTACAACCCCTACGGTACCGCCCTGGACGTCGGCGGTTGGGAAATTGGTGTGCTCAACGCCACGGGTACGGCTTACAACACCACGTACACTATCCCGGCAGGCACGGTGATTCCGGCGAATGGCTACCTGGCCATCCAAAGCGGCGCAGCCACGCCGGCATTCACGTTTGAAGGCTCACCGCCCGCTGCCTTGCCCGCCACGACTACCACTCTGGCCTTCACATCCACTGCCGGCACGGCCTGTGATGCGGTATTGCTGCGGCCGTTCGTGCTCCCGGCCGCACCCCAAACACCACCCCCGCCCGGAACCTCCCCCTATTTGCCCGTGGACGAATTTAACGTAGCTCCATTTGAGCCGGTGCTGGTGGCCGGGAATTATTACCTTTCCCGATACGCGGCCACCTACGTCGCCAACGATCATTGGGGATGTGCCAATGCCACAGAAACCCCAGTCGAGCCCGTCGCCCTGCCAGTGCCGCCGACAAATTCCTCGTTGACCTTTCCCGCCATACCGCTCTACGACCGGTTTGCGGACCAGTCGGATGTGCTCAATACGGCCATTGCTCCAACCGGCGATCTGCCGGGCTACGTTGTGGGCACCAAGCCCGCGGCCGGCGCGCCGTTGCTCAACATCGCCGATTTCAACCGCATCACCCGGCTGATTTCCGTTTCCGCCCTTTCGGGCACCGTTTACGTGCCCATCCAGATGATCTCAACCACGATCGCCGATCTGACGAAGAACAGCGCCGAATCCAACGCCAACCTCCAATTTGAGGCCAACGCCCGGTTCGATTTCCTCCAGCCAGCCAATGCCGCACCGCCCGATCCGCGGGCGCTGGACATCCTGAAAATGATCACCATGGTCAACCCCGCCTGCGATCCGGACTTTAACAGCAATTCCGCCACGCTCAATGCCATCCGCATGGCGGGCCGACTTAATGTGAATACCGCTTCGCTGCCGGCCTTGGAAAATATGTTTGTTTCGGTCGGTGATTCCAGCAACGCCGTCGCCTTGGCCGATCTAATTTTAGGGTGCCGCGACCGCACCGGGGCCTTCGTGGACGGCACCAGCACAGGGAACGTAGGCTCGGGCATCTGCTCCATGGGCCAACTTCTTTACGCCCTCAACGACGGCAGCACCGCGGCCACCACCATGGACAACCGCGATTGGACCTGGGCCACCATTTATAATATGACCACCGTGCGCAGCGATACCTTTGTCGTCTACGGCCTCATCCAGGCCCTGCACCTCAACCAAAATTACACCCCCTCCGGCGGCACGCCAGGCACGCTGCCAGTCACGGCCAACACCACCGACTGGTATACGGCTAACCAAGCAGGCCTCGCGTTCGACGGGAAGACGGCTGTGCCCCTGATTTCCACCGATCCGGACAACACCAATGCGGAGTTCATCATGGAAGGCCAGCGGCGTTTTGTGGCCATTATTGATCGCTCCTACAGCAATATTGGCCCGTCCAACGCCCTGTTCCAGTTGCCCAAGGTGGTTGCGCTCAAGGTGCTGCCGAATTGACCGCCGTAGCCGGCTGGGCCTGTTTTGTGGTGCAGGCGTCCCCGCCTGCCGTGGCCGGCTGTGTCCCACCAGTCGCGGCGAACAAGGGCTGATCCCCGCTTCGCCATCAGTGCCCCCGGCGATGCCCTCAGCGCCGTGGCGTAAAATCATCCATCCAATGGTGGATTTTACGCCACGAATCCATTATACTACCACCATGTTGATTCCCCGGGCCATTACGCCGCGCATTGAGGCGGCCTTGCTGGATACCCCAGCCGTCTTTATCCAAGGTGCTCGCCAGGCCGGTAAAAGCACCTTGGTCCAGGCGCTTTGCAAAAAATCACCGCGGCGCTATTTATCCATGGACGACGCCGCCACCTTGGCCGCCGCCCATGCCGACCCCGTGGGTTTGGTCTCGCGATTTCCCGAACCCCTGGCCATTGACGAAGTGCAAGCCGTGCCGGAACTGGCCCGCGCCATCAAGGCTTCCATTGATCGCGACCGGCGGCCTGGCCGATTTCTTCTCACCGGATCCGCCGGGGTGATGGTCGTGCCTGATCTGGCCCAACACCTGGTCGGACGGGTGGAACTTCATACCCTTTGGCCGCTGGCCCAACGCGAAATTGCCGGTGCCGACGGCTCCTGGGTTGATCTGCTGATGGCGGAGCAATTTATCGCGCCGCCGGTCTCCGGCCGGGGGCGCCATGCCCTGCTTTCGCGAGTCATTGTCGGCGGCTACCCGGAACCTCTTGAACGCGCCGCCGCGGACGCACGCCGCCGTTGGTTTGCCTCTTACGAAACCACCATTCTCAAACGCGATGTGCGCGATCTGGCCAACGTCGAAAATCTGGCCATGTTTCCCGATCTGCTGCGCTTGCTCTCGGGCCGGGACATGTCCATCCTTAACACCGCCGATGTGGCCCGCACCGTTGCGCTGCCGCAGACCACGGTCCGGCGCTACCTTGCGGTACTCTCCGGCTTATTTCTGATTCGCCTGTTGCCTGCCTGGCACCGCAACCCCACCCTTCGCCTGGCCAAGGCCCCCAAGGTCATGTTGGTGGATACCGGTTTGGCCTGCCACCTCGCGGATTTCGACCATGCCCGCTTGCAAAGCAACCCCACGGTGGCCGGGCATCTGGCCGAAAATCTGGTGGCGATGGAAATCGCCAAGCAGGCCGGCTGGGCTCGAACCTCGGTCGAACTATTCCATTTTCGCACTCTGGCCGGAGCCGAGGTGGACTTGGTGTTGGAGGATCGTCGGGGCCGCGTGGTGGGCATTGAAGTGAAACTTTCCGAGTCCCTGTCCGCAACGGATTTGCGCCCCATGGAAAGCCTGCGCCAGGCCGCAGGCGATAAATTTTTACGCGGCATTATCTTTTATGGCGGCACGCAAAGTCTGCCCTTTGGCCCGAATTGCTGGGCCTTTCCCATCGACGCCCTGTGGTCGAGCTTCGCTCAAAGAGCCTGACGCCGGCGAGCCCGCGCAATAATACCTCCCACCTCTTCATCCCCCGTTGCCCATTGACCGCCTTTCCGTAACTCGCCTCCACAGTTATGCCATTGACAAATGGTTTATACCATTTTAGAATGCCATCATGAACATGCAAATTACCATAGACAAAACCGGCCGAATTGTTTTACCCAAGCCCCTGCGCCAATCGCTGTGCTTGGAGGCTGGCGACACACTGGAATTAACCTCGCAGGGAGGAAATATATCGCTGCGACCGATTCGCGGCGCTTCGCCGCTGCACAAGGAAAAGGGCGTATGGGTTTACCGTACCGGCAGGCCCCTGAGCCAGGCGGCGGTGCGGGCCGTCCGCGATGAGGTCCATCAGGATCGCCTCCAACATGTCCAGGGGAGCACGCAGTGAGGGTCTTTCTGGACACATCCGTGGTGGTCGCGGCGTTTCTTGCCGACCACGAACATCACGACGCGAGTCTGGAGGCCTTTCTGGACTTGCCCGGTGAAGAGCATTTTTGTGCGGCGCATAGCCTTGCCGAGGTTTATTCCACTGTCACGCGGCTTCCCGGTCATCATCGTGTTCCGCCAGACCATGCCGCCTTGTTCATCCATGAGATGGGGCGGCATTTAAGCACAGTGGAACTTACCGACCGGCAGTATGTGGCTGCAATTACCGCTGCGGCGCGGGACGGCATCGTGGGTGGGGCGGTTTACGACGCATTAATTCTGCAATGTGCCAGAAAAATCCGCGCGGAAACAATTTTAACTTGGAATCTTCGCGACTTCAGGCGGCTATCCCCCGATCTTGCCCATCTCATCAAAACCCCCGGGTGAGCGCAACAAACCATCCCAAGCCGGCCGTGATACAGAGTTTGCCGGAGCGTGCATTCTGACTTTTACCGACCGATCCGATTCCCACCCTGGCCCGTCAACCGTCGGTTTCCAATGGACCTAAGTCGTAAAAGTGCCGCCGAATGGAACAGTGTAGCCGGCTGGGCCTGTTTTGTGGTGCAGGCGTCCCCGCCTGCCGTGGTCGGCTGTGTCCCACCAGTCGCAGATGTCAAGTCCTGATCTAAAGTTGTCACATTATTGTTCACTGTTCGCATCCAAATTTAGCTTCCATCGAGGGTTCGTTTGGGGGGTGCCTACGCAGCGCAGGGAGGGCGAGCGCAGCGAGTCCGACCGTAGCGGAGCTGGCACCCCCACGCGGCGAGGTTCCCAACCCCCGTCAGGGACGCCGCCGTTTGCTTCTTTGCCTGCTGGATTTCGCTTAATCTTCTCCGGTATTATCCCATCACTATGTACCTGCTGCGGAACACGCATGTTGAGTTTCCCATGCGGACGGCATTGATTGTAAA
>JAJZCR010000067.1 GCA_021851715.1 Planctomycetota bacterium | reverse complement strand
CCGAACCTTCCGACACGCTTGATCATCGGCTTGCCGCACGCCGGGCACTTGTAATCGGTCAGCTCCTGCACCACCGGCTTGCCTTCACGATCAACGGAAAGAGCGGCATCGCAATCCGGATAACGCGAACAGGATAAAAACGTCTTCCCCTTTTTTGACAGCCGGTACGCCATCATCGCTCCGCACTTGGGGCATTTGTATTCCGACGGTGTGGCCTCGGCCCGGGCATGAGTCATGCGTTCTTCCGCGGTGGCCAGATCACGGGCCAGGGGGTCATAGAAAGAACGCACCACTTCCACCCAGTCGCGATGGGCTTCTTCAATTTGATCCAGGGATCCTTCAATTTTCCGCGTGAAACCAAGGTCCATCAAGTCCGGAAAGCCTTCGATGAGTTTTTCTGTCACTTTCATGCCCAGATCAGAGGCAAAAAACCGCCGATCACGCAGTTCCACATAGTGCCGGTCCTGAATGGTGGAGATGATGGAAGCATACGTACTGGGCCGGCCAATACCCTGCATTTCCAGGGCTTTTACCAGGCTGGCTTCCGTAAAGCGCGGTGGAGGCGCGGTAAAATGCTGTGAGGGCCGCAGGTCCAACGGAGCCACGGGCTGGCCTTCCTTCAGCGGCGGCAGGAGTTGATCATCAAAACGGGTCCATGCTCCCGCCACGCGCATGAAGCCGTCAAACTTCAGGGCCCGCCCAGTGGCCTTGAAAAGCGGCGGCCTGGCGGGATCAAACGCAGGACTTCCGCCACTGCGGCGTAACCTGGCCTCAATAATGGCCTCTGTGATCAACCATTGCGCGGGTGCCATCTGGCAAGCTAGAAAACGCTTCCATATCAATTCATAAAGCCGGAATTGTTCATCCGAGAGGCTGGAGCGAATTTCCGACGGCACCAGAGTAACGTCCGTAGGACGAATGGCCTCGTGGGCTTCCTGCGCACCCTGGCGGGCGGTATAAAAGTTCGGAGATTCCGGCAGATAATCTCGACCAAAGTGTTGGTCAATGTAGCCGCGTACCATGTTCAAGGCGTCCGTACTGATATTTTGCGAATCGGTACGCATATAGGTAATCAAGCCCACTGCCCCCACCCCTGGCAATTCCACACCTTCATAAAGCTGTTGGGCCGTACGCATGGTGCGCTGGGCTCCAAAGCCAAGCTGGTTGTTGGCGGCCTGCTGAAGCGTGCTGGTGCTGAAAGGCCCCGGCGGCCTGGAAGTGGATGGCTTGGTGAGAAGACTGCGGATGCGAAACTCCGGCGCGCTCAGGTCACTCGGTTTCACCCGCCCTGAAACGGTACTGATGAGCTTGGCGGGGCCTTTTGCGGGAATGCCCCGCGGGCCGTTGTTGCCGTCATTTTCCACCGTTTGCGTCATGACATCCTTGAGCCCGACGATTTCCGCCGCCCGGCGTGCCTGGGCCTGATCTTTAGGCTCAAATTTTTTGCCGTCAAGTTCTATAAGCTGTGCGCGGAAGGCTTTGTTTTCCATCAGCCACTGAGTTTTGTCGGCGTTGGTCGGGGCAGCGGCGGCGGAGTCGGTATCATCCACCGGGCCGTCAGAATCTTCATCCGGTCCGGACAGGAATTGTTCCCATTGCACCGCCAAATCCGCAGCTTGCAGCATATCCGTGGTGAACACACCAACGAGCTTCCAATATTCCTCCGGTATGAACGCGGAAATTTCGCGTTCGCGCTCCACAATTATTTTCACCGCCACACTTTGCACCCGGCCAGCGGAAAGACCGCGGGCCACCTTTTTCCACAAGAGCGGCGAAATTTTGTAGCCCACCAGCCGGTCCAAAATCCGACGAGCCTGTTGCGCATCGACCTTGTCCTGATCTATCTGATGCGGATTCTCAAAGGCCTTGAGAATGGCATTTTTCGTGATCTCGTTGAACACCACCCGCTTGGCGTTTTTCTGATTCAAGCCCAGGGCATGCCACAGGTGCCAGGCTATGGCTTCGCCTTCACGGTCCAAGTCGGTAGCCAGATAAACCTCACTGCAACCTTTGGCAGCGGCCTTAAGTTCACTGATAATTTTCAGCCGGGTGGGCAAAATTTCATAGGTGGGTTCAAAGTTATGTTCAATATCCACGCCGATTCCCTTGGACGGCAAATCGCGAACATGGCCCATGGACGCTTTTACCTGGAAGCGCTCGCCCAGGTATTTGTTAATGGTCTTGGCCTTGGCCGGTGATTCCACAATTACCAGAGCCGGACCATTGTTGGTATCGGTGTTTTTTTTCGCCACTTTATTCGCATCCTTTATAAGGTTTCGCTGGGGCAGGGTCGAAGTGACCCGATTCATTCATTCCACCGGTTGTTCGCCCGTCAACCACCTGACCCCCGCCCTGCCCTCTGCCACCTGGTTTGCCCCCTAACCATTATGTTCGGCATTATAGGCCCCGTAGCCGACATATTTGCGCAAATCGTCGGTCCTGTCCATCTGCCGACATCACATTGGACGTCCCAAAACTATTGGCCGCCGTCGCGGCACCAAGTGCCACAAGCCGTACGGCGGCCCCTTGATAAATGGTTAAGGTCCTCTTGTCAAATCTGCCCGCTTTTTAACCCAACGGCTCAGACTCCCTGTTACGGCCGCCAGCCAAGTACGGGTAGACTTGGCGGCGAAGCGGGCTTGATTATTTTTACTATAGGCATAGTGTCCACGGCCCGGCGGCAAGGGCGGCTTGCCAAACTGGCCACCTCGCCCATGACCGTTTGTGTCGGAGAAGGACCGGTAAAATAAAAATTAAAGTTTTTGGCCCAAAAGGTTTGCGGTTCCCGCAAACCGGGTATAATACCCACAGAGGTGTATGACTCACCTCACGACTTCGAGAGGTATCTGGGGCATGAGGCGATCATCTAAGAACTTAGCGGGCAAGGATATTACCGCCGCTCTGGCGGGTTGGAATTTTGAACCGGGACAAGTTAATGTACGTATCATCCGCGGTAAGGATGGCAAGCCGAAAATTCAACTGCGGCTTGACTTGGGCCTGCTGCAGATGGAACTCAACGGAAGGCCCGACGGCAAACGGCCACACAACAATACCTCTGAACTCGATCACCAGTTGCGCCGGCTGGAGAAACACCGCAAAATGTTCGGAGAGTTTTCCGGTTTTTCCTTGTCGGCGTCCGCGTGTGCCGCCTTACGTGCCGAATCCGCCATGTTCTATCATCGCTATCTGAGCCTGTTTGTGTTAGAGCAGTTTGACGCCGTCATTCGAGATACCCAGCATAGTCTGGACGTATTGGACCTTTGCCATCATTTTGCCAACGAAGCCCATGACCGTTACATCATGGAACAGTACCGCCCCTATATTCTCATGATGCAGGGCCGGTCGCGCGCGTGCCGGGCAATGAAAGACGGGTTTACTAAAACCGCTTTGGCTTATCTGAAGACCACCCTGCGGCGTGTACTGGAACTTTATCCGAAACCACTGGGGCGAAGATCCTATGAAGCACAGGTTCTCATGACCATGATCCGCGAACTTCGTCACGGCATTCCGATGGATCCGTTGACCAAACTGCGCCGCGAACTGCGCCGGGCAGTGGCCGCAGAACAATATGAACGGGCGGCGAATCTGCGCGATGAATTAACCGCCATGGAAACACTCGGTGCCATTAACACGGCTCCATCGCTGCCAGCCGCCACCCCGGCGGCTGCACCTGCGCGGCGTCGGTACCGGCCGCGTCGAGAAAGGAACCAGACGGCCAAGCACGCACCTTCGGCACAAAAAGCCATCCAACCTCCCGAAGAACCTCCCACCGGCAATGTGTGAAAACCACTTCATTGGCCACGTTTTACTGCTTCTGACGGCTCGCAAAGCTCGCTGCGCCGACCCGGTGGCGGTGTGGAGTTATACGCGTCGATGTCGACGTACAGGTGGTTCCGGCCCTCTATTAGGTTTACAATTCGGCCCAATGCGTTAGGATATTGGATATCGGGGCGTGGCGCAGCCTGGCTAGCGCACTTGACTGGGGGTCAAGGGGTCGCAGGTTCAAATCCTGTCGCCCCGATTTTTGCAGGAACGCATATAAAAGTGTTTATTGTGTAGATTGGCGAACGATCAGTTCGCAGGCGATATTGACAGTTACCGCTGGCATATTGGGCTGCGCCAGACGCTGATTCATCATGAGGACAGCGTTAATAGCGATGACCTCGGCAGCTTGGCGCACGGTAGTCAGAGGTATCGGCAACAGCGATGCGGTAATGGTATCATCAAAGCCGGTGATTTTGATTTGGTCGGGTATTTTGATGCCCATGTTGATGAGGTTGCGCATAGCCTTGGCCGCGGTCATGTCGTTGTCGCACATCAGCGCGTCTGGAGAACGTTCTGAGAGCACACCGCGGATAAAATTCAGGTCATCGGATTCGCCGACGTGGACATCAAATTTAACTTTTCCGGCCGCCTGCACGGCATCTCGGGCTCCGGCCATGCGTGATTCCACCGTGGGATATTTTCCCTCACCGGTCAGAAAAACGATACGGCGGCAACCACGATGAATCAGATGTTGCGCGGCGAGAAAACCTCCCTGGCGATTGTCACTGCCGACAACGTCAAAATTGCTGCGTTGATGCAGCTTATGCAGATCGCGATCCAGTAACACCAGAGGAACGTGACTTACTGAAAAAAAATCTCCAATTTTTTCATTAAGTATCGCCTGCGCGGGCGACACACTTTGGGGAAGATAAAACACTCCTTGTGCGCCACTATCAACGATACGGCGGCACATTTGCTCCACGATCGCGGGCGTTTCATGTCCGGTGATACCGTCGACGACGATATGCCAATGAAGCTTTTGCGCTTCGCGCAGCAAAATATGCTGGATGGTCGAAAAGATACTACCCTGTTCAACGTCCGTGACCACGAGGCCAAACGGTTTGGTGACCAACTCCGGCGGGCCCTGCACAAAACTGCCGGAACCGCGGCGGCGACGTACCAGACCCCGCACCTGTAAGTCGCGCAAGGCCCGCACCACCGTAATTCGGGAGACGTTAAACTGCTCCATCAGATCGCTCTCAGTGGGCAGCCGGGCACCTCGGTGATATTGACCGGAATCAATCGACTTCAAAATCGCTTCGTAAACGCGTTCGTATTTATTTTTCTTGCCACTGCGCATCGGCTCGCGAGGGAGCGGAACTGTCAATGCGGCTTTGTGTCTAATCATCGTCTGGAAGTCCGTCAAAATCCACACAACCACCACGATATTGTTATTATAGCATTATTGTCGGTAAAGAGGCAAATGCGGTCGTGGACTAAAAAGGAACTTTCGATGTGGATTCACGCAATATTTCACCGCTATGGCAAAGTTGGCGTCGGATGTGTGCTGGCGTTGTCTCTGGGGTTGTGCGCCGAAAAAGGAGTTGCGGCCAGTGTCTCCCGCTGGTGGACTAGATTTCCGGTACCTCAACGGATTTACCGCTGTTCATTGGCAAAACACGCAAGTTATGCCGATCGAATTGCCGCGGAAACACTTTCAGGCTTGGTGGCGCTTCATACCCGCACTGTTGGATCCGGTTCAATGATGTGGTTGACCATGCACAACAAAAATTATACCCGGTGGCGGAAATTATTCTTGGCCTATTACCACAAGGAAGTTGATTTTCTTCACGCACCAGGTCGGCTATGGAGACTCGTTCGTCATTTCCATAAACTTGGGGTGGTACGCGGGTATATTCTTTATTCCACGCCAGGACAGCATGTGGCACATGATTTTTCGGTCAACTGGGCCACCACGCTCTGTGCCCCGCTTCATGCCATTGCCATTGATCCGGCTTTGCTGCCCAAGGCCCGTGCGTGCGGGTTGCGGATGATGGCTGATGCCCAAGGCAAGACATTTCATTGGCTGCTGGCCAAACTCGGCGACCACTTTTCCCATCGGCAACTGTATCTTCTAAATCCCGGCCAGACGAATTTGCGTGATGAAGCTGTGGCGGCGCAATCCCTAATTACCATTGATGTGCCTGGCGGTGGGTACAACCGCGGCATCAGGCTGATTCGTCCGGGAGGAACTGTCCTCGGATGGGGCCTGAATGAGCTGAGGGTGGTGGAGGCGGCGTCCAAGTATGCGCTGCGTGTGGAGGCGGCGGACTGTGCCAGCAATCTACCGGTGCTTTCATCTGGGCATCCGCCGGCCAGGATTTACGCCCGACGGGTGACCAAAAGTAATCTTGAGCGGCGCTACAATTCCAAGCTTCATTACCTGAGTTTTATTCTAAGCGACGGTGATAATGTGCAGTGGGCGATTGGCAGTTATTGCTCCCAGGGTAATTTGTGGGCTTCTCCGACGCGTGGCGCGGTCCCTTTTGGCTGGAGTTTGCCGCTTCTGGATCTGGCACAGGCTAATCCATGGCAACTGCAATGGATGGACAAGAAGGCCCGGCCGAGCGATCAGTTATTTCAATACGGATTGGGCTATTTTTATCTGGATGAATACGGACAACTTCGTGGCGGCATGCCGGCGCTGATAGCTTTGATGCGCAGCGTACGGCCCAATTTGGAGCGTCTGCATATTCACACGTTGCTGGTTTTTACAAAAACGTGGAATTCACCGGCGGCCCGGCGGGCCTATCAGGTGTTGGCCAGACAATTACCCGATATTCAGGGCCTTTTCGCGATTCAGTTCAATCCTTATGCGGCGGGACGTGGCAAAATTTTATGGGTTCCCCGTCCACATGGCGTGCCGATGCCAGTGATTTCCGCGCGGAGTTTTTTGTGGAACCAGGGGAAAAACGTCAACAGTGCGTATTTTCAGTGGCCGAATTACGCGGCGACGGAGCTTAACGCCTGGGCCAACCACCCGCCAACCTCTTTGGACAGCCATTTTGCATGGCTGGGTATTCATGCTTGGTCCAGCTTCGCTTTAAAGCCCGACACCAAGGCGCTGCGACAGTACGGGGCCGCCCTGTATGTGGCGCGGCATCTGGGGCCTTCGATTCGTGTGGTAACGCCTTCGCAACTGGTGCGGCTATTGATTGGGGCTTATATGGCCGGACACCAACCGAAGTTACTTAAATGATATAGTAAATATTATTCACTACATCTGGCGTTAAATAGGTATAAACGCACGATACAAAGGATGACTAATGAAAAATAAGACTTGCTTTTTATTGCCGGTTGATGTAACATTATCGCCATCAAGGAGAAGGTGAGAGGGTGGCGGTGCCGTTTGCTGCTGAAATCAGAAGCGGCGGTGTTGGCGGAACCGGTAATTTGCCGGGTAACGGTTGTAAGAAAGAAAAGGAGTTTTAACATGACCATGGCTCAGCTTCGAGTGCCCAGCGTAATTCCACTCATCTTCGGGACTTTGCTCATGTCGTGTGCCGGCTGCGCCGGGCACCACCCGACGGTCGACGCGAAACCAAATCTGGCTTTGGTGGGGATCTGGAATTGGCACAGCCACAAGAAGGGTGTTAATCTAACGGCCGTGGTTTATCCTCTGCGGAGACGATCTTATCTGGTGCAGGCAGTGCCATTTTTCACCAGACGGCCACTGATTGGCTGCGGGTTGGCCCAGGCTCAGTTGAGGCGAGTAGGTGGGCAGCGCTATTTATTTTGCCAATGGATGTTGCCCAATCTTACCGACCAGCCGGAAAATATTGCGGCTTTGGAAAAAAAATTGACTTCCGCCAGCGGCTCGCGACGATCCCTGGTCCGGGCGATGATTGATTCAGCCCGAGGAACCGGCCTGGCGAGGACGTATTTCGCCTTGCGACTGGATTCGATGAGTCCGAATCGGATTGTCATTACGCCCATGCTGGGCAAAAACGCTCTCGGATCGCTACCGATGGCGGAAGGCATAGTGAGTTCGCGCAAGGCGTTGGTGGCGTTTATTCGCAGTCCGGCGGGTCAGCAACTGGCCGCAAGCCAGTCGCGGGTATTTGAGCGGGCCACCGCAAAATCGGCCCTGCCGGTCGCATTTTACACCAGTCCATAACGGTAGGTGTCGGTCGGCATCGACTTTTTGAAACACGAACTGTTTTTTTGAAATACCGGATGGAAAATAAAGGAGTGCTGACAATGTCAACAATTCGATTGGTTTTCATGGGTGTAATGGCTGTTCTATTAACGGCAATTGTCGGCGGGTGCGCTGGCCCAGAGTATTTTAACCAGCCGCTAAGTTCGGTGACCACGGCCACACCAGATCGCACTCTGCTGGGTGTGTGGAGCCGTAAGGATAAAGAGGGCGTGCAGACCACGTTGGCTATCTACCCGCGAGGTCCTCGCAGTTATCTGGTGGAGGCGGTGCGTTTTGGGGCAAGGCAGCAGCAAATTGGCTGCGGATTGATTGAGGCGTGGTTGACCACGGTGGATGCACATCAATATTTATCCTGCCAGGTATTTATGCCTAACCTCATCGATCAACGCGGGAATATAGCTACGCTGAAAAAAGATCTGCAAGCGGGTAAAGATGGGCAGAAGCAGTTTACGCAATCCTTAATCGCATCGGCGCGGAGAACCGGCCTGGCGCATGTTTATTTTGTGGTCCGGATGGATTCCATCACCCCTGATAAAATTGCGATCACGCCTTATATGAGTGGTCATTTGTCAAAGAATATCTCCATTGCGGGGCAGGCGATGGATTCGCCGGCGGCTCTGGTGAAGTTTATTTCCAGCCCCGCCGGCGCAAAACTAGCTGCCAAAAAACCCTGGGTTTTTCATCGGATTTCCGCGACTCATGCGCTGCCCGAGGGCTTTTATATGGGGTATTAAAAAGGCATGGCCCACGGTGGTTGAGGCAGCAGACGCAAGGTCCGTCTGCCGGGCCCAGATGTTTTTTCGACGGCATGCGAGCAAAGGGAGTTTTTTATGAGAACCATACTGAAAAGGTTTGGACGAGCGCATGCCCTTGGCGAGCGGCGATTGCTGATTGTGCTGGTTTTGCTGTTGTTGGGGATAGCAGTGGTTTATGGACGAATCATTCTTATGGCCGGGAGCACTCCGGTGGCAGACATTCCGCCCGAGGTATCGGCGGTGCTGGCGACAAAGCCTGGAACACCGTTGGTATTTCCCAGGCTTCACCCGGTGAGTGATGTGGTCTGGCACAAAATGACCGCCACCCAACGTCACGTTCTGTCACAAAAACGTCGTTGGCGGTACGAAGTTTTCTTCCTGGCCTTTGCCCATGCCACTCCCAAACAGCAGCGGGCAGTGATTGAACGAACACGCCTGCGTTTTGAGATGCGTTTTTTAGCCTTTGCCCATGCTACTCTCAAGAGGCGGGCGGCGGTGGTTCAGCAAATTCAGGCGATGTTTCCCGCTCCGTTCCGAAACGAAGGAAATAATCTGCAGCGAACCATCGCTGTGGGTTTGGCGAGTGGCAATCCGGAGATGCATGCAGCCATGGCAGATTTTTTTATGGCCATGCGTAACGGCCGATAATCAGTGCGACAACTGGAGATTCCAGCCAATTGGAGTAAAGGCAAAACGCATAAGGGTAGATTTATGAAAATCACACGTTGCGACCGATTGGTAAACGCCGGTGGCTTGCGGCAAACGTGGTATTTCCATGCCAAGGACTGTAGGAAGTCATATCTTGGCGTGCCGCCACAGAAGCCAGGTTGTTTCCATCGGTCTGGGTACGGTTTTACGCTGGTTGAGCTTTTGGTGGTGATCTTTATCATTGCCGTGCTCATTGCGCTGCTTTTGCCGGCGCTCTCCTCCGCCCATAATGACGCGGAAGAAATGATCTGTGCCTCGAATTTGCGCGAATTAGGGCAGGGGGTGCAAATGTACGTGCAAGAATATCAGGCGTACCCACCCACCGACCTTGGCGATTGGCCTTTCGGGCATCTTTCACGCAATACGGGAGAGTCGGCGGAAATTCCGAATCCATGGGGCTTTGGCCTGCTATTTACCGACGGTATCATCAAAAATCCAACATTTTTTTATTGCCCACAGGCGGGCTTTTTCGGCCCGGCCAATCTGAGTAATTATCTGCCCACGTATGCCCCGGTATGGCGACCGAATCTGGCCCAAACCGCCGATAACAATATAACGTGGTGGCCCAATGTTTACCTTGGCTACTGTTATTGGGTGGGACGGGCGCAAGGCAACTCTGGCGCAACCACCGGCACGGTGACCAATCCATGGACGCAGGTGACATCCAATATAAATTATCTTGATCCGGCAGCATTGTTTACGCAACAGGGCTTGCAGAACTCGCACAGTATTATGGGTAGTGATCTCACGGCAAGTTACGAGGGTAGCTGGTTTTTTTCGCAGTGGCCAATGCCGATTTCTAACCATGTGGACTCCGGCAGTGCGGCGGGAGCTAATATTTTATACAGCGATGGTTCGGTGGAATGGAAAGGTCCATCCCAATTGCGCTGCAATTACACTCTTAGCATCTTCGATTTCTGGGAATGAGGGCATATTTGCATCAGAGGCTGATATGGGTGGAAGGTCTCCGATTGATTGGTCTTCATGAAATAAGAGGACAACACAATGAAAGCTCGCTTTTTGTTCACGGCGGCGGTTCTCGCTTTTCCGACGCTGCTGGTACAACCACCAGTCCGCGCTAACATCGGCGGATTCTCCGGGTTCGCCGCGGTGAACACCACCGCCAAGGCCGTTGGCTTTAATCGGGGCCGATCGGTTCTCACGCTCACAGATGGAAAAAGTAACGAGGCGACAAGTGCATTTTATCCTAAGCTGCAGCGTGTAGCCGCTTTCAAGTTGGCATTTATGTATCAAGCGCTCACCCACGGCCATACCGGTGGAGATGGCGTGGCGTTGGTATTGCAGAAAGATCCCCGAGGCACCAGAGCTCTGGGTTCTGATGGTGCCGATCTTGGTTATGGAGGGCAGACCAAGCACATCAATGGCAGTTCCGCCATTGAGCTGGATATTTATGCGGGTGGGATTTCAGTGCTGGGAATGAATGGCCAGACCGGGACCTTTGTTCCCACCTCGCCGGTGGTACTTGGCAGCGGCGATCCCATTCGCGTGCGCGCTGCTTTCAATGGGCTGATTTTGCAGGTGACCCTGAAGGATATCCGAACCGGGGCCACGTTTCACATGGAATCGCCGTTTGCCGTGGAGAATCACACTGCGTACGTGGGCTTTACCGGTGGCAGTGGCGCGGCGACGGCGGTGCAAAAGATCAGCGATTTTTCTTATGTGGCTACAAAGCCATTGCGTTTGGCCGCGCTTTCGCTGGCGCAGCTGCGGCAGATGCTGGGTATGAAAGCGTTTCGACCAAGCGTTGCCGGATCTCCGCCCCTGACCGCATATGTTAATCCATTCATCGGCACAGCCAACACCGGTGAAGAATTCCCCGGAGCGGTGGCACCGTTCGGCATGGTGCAAATCAGTCCTGATACCCGCGTGCAATCCATGGGGTATTATTATCGGGACCCTAAAATTGAGGGGTTTAGCCTGTTGCACATGTCGGGTGTGGGGATGAACGATGATGGGGACGTATTTTTCACGGTCAGCACCGGCCCGGTTCGGACGCGGCGTGCAGAATATGCATCGCCCTACCGCCACAGCGACGAATCCGCCGGTCCCGGCTACTACCAAGTTCGGCTGCTCAAGCCGGGCGTCAATGTTAAGCTAACCGCGACTACCCGTGCCGCCATGGCCCAATTCACATTTCCGGTCGGCACACGCGACAATGTGTTGATTCCCATCAGCCATACCATGACCGTTACGCAGGCGGCGCAAGTGCACATTGTGGGTAAACGCGAAGTGGATGGTTTTGTGCGCAGCCAATGTATGGGCCAGGGACCGTTTTACAAAGTCTATTTTGTTATGCGTTTCAACCAGCCCTTTCGCCGCTTCGGAACATGGACCGAACCACGGCGTCGGCACGCCTCCAAAAAACACTTGTGGCACAGAAATGCCCCGCGATTATCTTCGCAACTGAGAGTCAGCAGCCGGTTGGCCACTCAACTCGGGGTCCAACAGCCACACGTCGGGGCGTTTGTCAGTTGGTCGGCGGGAGCCAGGCGCACCGTGACGGTGAAAATTGGCGTTTCCTATGTCAGCATCGCCGGGGCCCGCCATAATCTCGCTGTTGAGATCGGCGGCAAAACATTTACCCAGGTGCGTCGGGAAGATTCACGTGCTTGGAACAAAATTCTCCATCGCATCACGGTGCGCGGTGGTACGGCGGTTGAACACATGATTTTTTATACCGGGCTGTACCACGCCCTGCTGATGCCAAGTATATTTTCCGACGTGGACGGCCGCTATATCGGCTTTGATGAACACATTCATCAACTCAAGCCGGGGCAAGTGCAGTATGCAAATTATTCCGGTTGGGATATTTATCGCGATGAAGCGCCACTGTTGGCGCTGATTGCGCCACGGCGCATGGAGCAGATGTGTCAGTCGCTGGTGCGCGACGTGCGGCAAGGAGGGTGGATGCCACGCTGGCCACAGACCAATCACTACACCAATATCATGTGTGGCAGTCCATTAACTGATTTTCTGGTCACGGCGTGGGAATACAGGCTGCGCAATTTCAGCATAAAAGCGGCCTATCCGGCCATGTTTCAGGACGCCACCGAACCGCCACCTCCCGGCAAACCTTATGGTGGAGAATCTGGTATCACGTACATGAATAAAATACACTACCTGCCGGTTGATGTGGGCGTCGGCGGATCAGTTTCCCAGACCGAGCAAGACTGCTACGCCTATTCGGCGCTGGCCAGGATTGCCGAATCGCTCGGTAAAACAGCCGATGCCCGAATGTTCCGGAAGCGGGCCATGTTCTGGAAAAATCTCTTTGATCCGAAAACCAGGTTCATGCGGCCCCGGGAGCTTAATGGTAAGTGGAGTTCGCCGTTTAATCCGGCTGCACGGCCGTTCACGCCCGGTGCCCACGCTTTTGTGGAAGGGCCAGCCTGGGAATATTTGTGGTACGTACCTCAGGATGAAGCCGGGTTGATTCGCCTGCTGGGGCTTCATCGCTATAACCGCCGGTTGGATGAATTTTTCAAGTACACCTCCCTGGAATGGAGTGGCCGTTATTATAACGCCTATAACGAACCAGATCTGGAAGTGCCCTTTCTATACGACTATTCGGGCCAACCCTGGAAAACCCAGTACCTGATACGGCGGCTCCTTGGACAAGTATACAATGTTACCCCGGCCGGAGTTCCCGGCAACGATGACTGCGGTGCCATGTCCAGTTGGGCAGTTCTGGGCATGATGGGGTTTTATCCGGTGGATCCAGCCCGACCTGCATTTGAGATGTGCTCGCCGGTCTTCCGCCAGATCATCATCCATTTGCATTCGCCCTACCAGGCACGGACGTTTGTCATACGCGCCCTGGAAGCTTCAGCCCGCAACTGCTATATACAATCTGCAACCTTGGGCGGCAAACCGTGGTTCCATCCGTGGTTCGGGCAAAATAAAATCTCCCAGGGGCAAACCCTGACGGTAACGCTGGGGCCGGTGCCGAATCGACGGTGGGGTAGTCGCGTCGTGGATCGGCCGCCTTCGCTGGGGCGGTAATCGGAAGGTCGTCGTATTTTGCACAGAGCTATGATACGAAATGAAGATAATACGCCGGTCGGCCGGCGATAGGTTCTGCACAAAAGTGGCAGGCCGGAAGGGTTCGTCGTGTTTTTAGAATAAAGGAGTTAGCATGGCAGCAAATCCGGCGTTGGGAGTGGTGTTTCACTGGATCGGAGGATTGGCATCGGCGAGTTTTTATGTGCCGTATCGCAAGGTACGGCATTGGTCCTGGGAAACGTATTGGCTGGTGGGAGGTTTTTTTTCGTGGATCATTGCGCCGGTGGTTTTTGCCACGCTGCTGGTACCGGATTTCTGGCATGCGATTTTGAGTCCAAAAGCGGAAACGGTTCATTTTTTTGGCAACTCGATGCGGTTGCACAATGGCGGTATCCTCGGGTTAACCTACCTGTTCGGCGCTTTGTGGGGACTGGGGGGATTAACCTTTGGCTTGACGATGCGTTATCTCGGCATCGGACTGGGGATGGCCATTGCCCTGAGCTATTGCGCTGCCTTCGGCACGCTGATGCCGCCAATTTTTGACGGTTCAATTATTCACATTGTCCATACGCTCTCCGGACAGATCATTTTATTGGGGGTGGTGGTATGTTTGCTGGGCATTGGCCTGAGTGGCGCGGCGGGGATGGCCAAGGAAAAAGAGATGCCGGAGGCACAGAAAAAAGCCACCGTGAAGGAATTTAACTTTGGCAAAGGCATTCTGGTGGCCACGTTTTCGGGAATCATGAGCGCAAGCTTTGCCTATGGCCTGGCGGCAGGCACGCCAATCAATGTCATCGCGCGGCATCTGCTGGCACAACATCACCGCGCAGTACTCTGGGATGGTCTGCCGGCGCTAATCGTCGTGCTGTTGGGCGGGTTTACCACCAATTTCATCTGGTGCGCGGTTTTGCATCTGCGTAATCGCAGCGCTCATGAATACTTGGCCGCCACCGCCAAGGCGGATGAAAATAGGTTGGTCACGGCGGTCGATGGTCCGGGTTATACTGAGCCGGCGGCGGTCGGGCCTGCGATGCAGGCGGCTGCTGCCGCCCGGCGGGTCCCCGTTTCGTTGCTGATCAATTACGCCTTTTGCGCCGTGGCGGGTACGCTGTGGTACCTCCAGTTTTTCTTTTATACCATGGGGCAAACGCAGATGGGGCCGTATAAATTTTCCGGTTGGACGCTGCACATGGCCAGCATCATTATTTTCGCCACATTGTGGGGTGTGGTGCTGCATGAATGGAAAGGCTCCAGCAAACGCACGCATATCATCATCGGCGCGGGTTTGGCGGTGTTGGTTGCCTCAACGGTGATTGTGGGTTACGGCAATTATCTAAAAATCGGGCAAAAACCATCCGCGGCGGCGGCGACCATTCCGGCACCGGCTAAACTGCAATGCCAATTACGAAAAAATCCACCGGCGATTAACTCCACGCGACCACTGCTCAGTTGGGTGCTGCCGTGGAAAGGGCGCGACCAGACGCAAAGTGCGTATGAAATTTTGGTGGCGTCGTCCCGTCAACTCCTGGCGCAAAACCATGGCAATATTTGGGCTTCTGGGCGCATCCGCTCCGGCGATTCCGTTGGCGTGCGTTACGCCGGCGGACCGTTATCTTCCCGGCAGCGCTGTTTCTGGAAGGTGCGAGTCTGGAACCAGGCCAGAGCGGTATCCGCCTGGAGCAAGGTAAACTATTGGCGGGAGGGATTGTTATCGCCGACGAACTGGCATGGGGCAAAGTGGATTGGCTGGCAGCCGCCGTTCAAAGCAGCGGCGTGGGTTTTTGTGCGTGGAATGAACTGGCAGTCCGCGCCGGCCAGCAAAGATGCTCAGGCTTCCGCCGGTCATTTCGCGTTTTATAAGACGTTTGTTCTTCCAGCGAACCGTCGGATCAAGCGAGCGAGGCTGCAATGCGCCGCCGACAACGCCGCCTTGATTTCCATCAATGGAAGATTGATAAGTTCGCAATGGGGCTCACCGTTTAACGCTCCGGGCAAATTCAAGGTGCGGCGATTCCTTAGGCCGGGGGTTAATCGACTGGCTGTATTGCTGTGGAACCAGGGGAGCGGGCCGAATCCATCGGAGTTATTCGTCGAGCTGCACGTTAATCTTTTCGACGGAAAGACACTGACGATCGCGACGGACAAATCGTGGCGGGCGGTGGCCGGCCGGCCGCGGCATTGGATCGTCGGCAAGGTACCGCGGGCGGCATCGGCCGTTCAGGTGGTCCGGCCCTGGGGTGGCCAGATGTTGCCGGCAATTTACTTGCGTCGAAGCTTCACCGTGGCTAAACCGGTTAAGCGGGCGGTGGCGTATTTGTGCGGCTTAGGATTAAGCAAGCTGTATTTTAACGGCCAACCCGCCAGTCACGACCAACTCTCTCCACCTTTGAGCTGGTATCCCAAACGGTGTTATTATGTTGCTCGCAATGTAACCAAACTGCTGCGCCCGGGGGCCAATGCGGTGGGCGTCATCTTGGGCAATGGGCGCATGTACGGCATGGCGGGCTATACGATTTCCATTCCGCCGCGGATGATATTTCTATTGCACATCCGTTACGCCGATGGCACCACGGCGGTTTTTACCAGCAATGGGCAATGGAAAATGACCGATCGTGGTCCAATCCGCATGAACAATGAATACAATGGTGAAACGTACGACGCCCGGATGCGGCTGCCGGGGTGGGATAAACCGGGTAACAGGTTGTCCAACTCATCCAGCTCGACCGTCCGCACGTGGCGCACTGCTGCGCTGGTCCATTCGCCCGGTGGACGTCTGGTGGCCGAATTTCAACCGCCGATCCGCGTGACCCAGATTCTTCATCCAGTGGCGCTGCTGCACGCGGGAAAGGGCCAATGGATCTTCGATATGGGCCAAAACATGGTCGGGTGGTGTAAAATCCACGTGAATGGCCCGGCTGGCACCACGCTTGTGCTGCGGCACGCGGAGGCGCTGACCCGCGCCGGCCATCGCTGGATGCCGCCGCTGGGGCCGGGCAAACGGCTGATCGCCGCGGAAGAGGCGCACCCCCACGGACTGGGCCTGTACACCGCTAATCTTCGCTCGGCCCAGCAGATGGATACGCTGGTCCTTAACGGCCGGCCCATCACTTGGCATCCGGTTTTCACCTACCACGGCTTTCGGTACGTGGAAATAACCGGTTTTCCCGGCCGGCCGAGCTTATCCACGCTGGAAGGTCAGGAAGTACACGATGCTCTGCCGGTAAGCGGTGGATTTGCCTGTTCGGACCATCTCGTCAATCAGATTTTCCACAACTGCACATGGGGAATCCAAGACAACTACGGTAGCATTCCGACGGATTGTCCACAGCGTGATGAACGTCAAGGCTGGATGGGAGATCGCGGCGCCAGCTCGGAGGGCGAGATGTTTATTTACAACGTTGAGCGATTTTATAACAAGTGGTTGTGGGATATTCAGAACGGGCAACATCTGGATGGCGATATTTCCGATGTCAATCCGCCCTATTGGGCTGTCTACAACCATGATGTCACCTGGCCGGGCACTTTCATCATGGTGGCGGACCATCTTTACCTGCAATACGGCGAGACTGCCCAGATACGGCAGCATTACGCGGCGATGGCCCGGTGGATCGATTATCAAATGAAAAGTGTGCATGATGGCATTGATCCAAATGGCGGCTTCGGCGATTGGGATCCGCCGCCGCACGCCCATTCCACCAATGTCAGCTCGCACGATCCCAACCGCAGCACACCGGGACCGCTGATCGCCACATCCAGCATGTATAAGTATCTGCTTATTATGGTTAGGTTTGCCGGGTTATTGCATAAACCGGCCGATCAGCGACGCTGGCTGGCCGATGCCAGGAAACTCTACGCGGGTTTCCAGACCATGTGGGATGCCAAGGGTGGTTACTACGGCAATGGTTCCGATACGTCGTGCATCCTTCCGCTGGCGGTGGGAATCGTTCCTGCCGCCCGTCAAGCGGCAGTGGAGCATCGCCTGGCCTGGCTGATCCGCCGTCACCAACGGGGGCATTTATATTGCGGGCTTATCGGCATGCAATGGGCATGTGCGGCGTTAAGCCGCATTCACGAAACGCCTCTGGCCTGGACCTGGCTTAACAAAACCACGTATCCCAGTTACGGCTACATGATCACACACGGTGCCACCACGCTGTGGGAAAACTGGAACGGCAACACCGCCGGGTCAGGCATGAATTCCATGAATCACGTCATGTTCATCGGAGATACGCTCACTTGGTTGTATCAGGACTTGGGTGGAATCAAGGCCGCCCCCGCCGCCCCTGGATTCAAGCGGATCATCATGCGCCCGCACTTGGAGAGGAATCTAACGTGGGTGAAGTGCTTTCATCGCTCGCCTTATGGCAAAATCGTCAGCGATTGGAAAATAACCGCCAATCGTCAGTTTCTCTGGCAAGTGGAAATTCCCGCCAACTCCAGCGCTCTGGTGGAAATTCCGACCAGGTCCGCTGCGGCGGTGCGTTTGAATTCCAGACCGTTGTCGAATAAAAGCTGGATCAAATACGTGCGGATGACCAAGGGGCGGGCAATATACCAGGTCCAATCCGGCAGGTATAACTTCAGTGCACCGTTGCCCCATTTTTGAGCACTGCAAATGTGGTTCACAGCAGGAGTACGCCGGTGATGAGGATAACAAAGTGCTGTGGAGACCTGCACCCCTGGTTCCTGCTGTGTACGACACTTGTGCCGTTGCTCTGGTTGGCGTGCTACACTCAAGCCGTGCCGGCATCAGCACGAGTTCCCGGCCCTTCACGTCCATGGTGCTCAGGACATGGTCGGTACTTTGCCATTCGCGTGCTTGATAGTGCCACGGGCCGTGGCATTCCCCTGGTGCGTCTGCAAACGGACAACGCCATTCGCTTCTATACCGACAGTAATGGCGTTGTCGCTTTTTATGAACCCGGCCTTATGCATCGGTCCGTTTTCTTTTCCATCAAAAGCCCCGGCTACCTCTATCCCAAAGATGGTTTTGGCTTCCGTGGTATTTCGCTGCGGATTCATCCTGGCGGACACGTTACGGTGCGTATGCGGCGGGTGGAAATTGCCCAGCGGCTATACCGTATTACGGGTGCGGGAATTTACCGTGACAGCTTGCTGGTGGGTGCAGTCGTTCCGATCCAGCATCCGGTGCTGGATGGATCAGTATTCGGCAGTGATGGAGCCATGCCCGCCGTGTTTAAGGGCAAAATTTACTGGTTCTGGGGCGATACCGGGGAACCGCAGTACCCGCTCGGCAATTTTGCCACCACCGGCGCTACGTCGCTTTTGCCTGGTAAAGGCGGACTGAATCCACAAGTGGGCATCAATTTACATTATTTTCTCGATCGCCAGGGTCGGCCCGCGCCGATGACCGCAATTCCCGGCCCGGGACCAACCTGGATTGCCGCGCCCACGGTATTGCCCGATCGTCACGGACGATCCGCACTGTATGCCACTTTCATGAAGATACGCAAAAATTATTATGCCTATCGCCGCGGCCTGCTCAAGTTCAGCGCACGCAGACACCAATTCCAAGCGGTGGCAGAATTTCCATCCGGTTGGCCTCTGCTCCAGCATGGTGCCCCACCGGGCGGACATACCTTTATCACCCGAAGCCATGGGCGGCGCTGGATTTACTTTGCCAATCCGCTACCACTGATCCGCGTTCCCGCCATGGCCAGCGCCTTGGCCACCACGGCCGACTATCAGGCATTTACCTGTTTACAACCGGGTAGTGATGCACAACATCCGCGGTTTAATCGCAGTAAGAATGGTGACCTGCGCTGGCGCTGGCAAACCAACACCGGACCGGTGAATCCGTGGACATTCGACCGGTGGAACCAACAGGGCAAAGTTCACCTGTACATCGCCCCGATACGGGATGTAACCACCGGAAAGGCGGTGATTATTCATGCCGCCTGCGTGAATTGGAATCCGTACCTGAATCGGTGGCTGCTTATCGGTGAAAGTGTAAACTCCCTGACTGCGACTATTCAAAGAAAAATGATTGGCGGCAAGCCTTGGGTATGTACCGTCGGTATCCACCTGCGGCGGATTGGTAATAAAGGCTGGATGGTTGTCAACAACGGCGGAACCGGTTCGCTGGGGGATATTTACGCCGCCGTCGGTGATACGCCCCTGGGGCCCTGGGCGTACGCGCAGCGCATTGCCGGTTTTCCACGGATGAGCTTTTACAACCCGAGCGAGGACTGGTTTTTCAATGAGCACCGCGGGCGGAAAGTTTTTTTTGAGGCCACCTATTGCAACACTTTCAGCTCTTCGCGCGCACCCACGCCGCGCTACAACTACAATCAACTGATGTACTCTCTGAACTTGGCTGACACCCGGTTGCTCCTGCCAGTAGCGCTGTATGGCACCGGCCCGGCCAGTGCCGCTGCGGTGCTTAGACCCACGAATCGTCTTCGCCACTCACGCGTTGGCCGTTGGATCGCATTTTTCGCCTTATCCCAGACCCGCCCCGGTTGGCAAGCTGTTTACGTAGCATCGTCGGCGAGCGCCGGTTCTTGGCTTACACCGCGCGCACCCGGCAGCCATGCCCAGCCGCTGTTTTATGCGTACCCGATAAACGCGAGCCATGCGCCCAAGGGCCTGGTCGCCCTTGAACGTCTGGTTGGCCCGGACGGAAAGTATCTCTATACCACAAATAGCAGGTTAAAAGTTCCCGGCTACCGGCACAGCGGCAAACCGTTCTGCCGGGTATGGCCGGCGGAATGGTCCGGTGCGTTGCCTTACGCAGTGGGAAATCCGGCAGAAAATCACTAATGTTGGCTAAATAAGATATAGCAACATGTAAGGCCGGCATTATCGGCCGCTTAAAACGAAATAAGCGATTATTTGTTGGTTTTTAAGATCACCATGGTCGGTCGCGGCGTCCCTGAGACAGCCCCAAAAAATTTTATTTTACGCTTGCAATGTCCTTTGCTCTGCAATATGATATGGCTTATATAAATTGGCAGGGTTTTATTGATTCTGCGGAAGGATTTCACGGGTGTCGGGCTGCCGACTCGAGCGTTTTCTTTGCCGATGGTTCGGTTGAATGGAAAAAACCCACACATCTGCCCTGCGACTACGCCGAAGATTCAGAGGACTCCTGGGAATAGGATGTAGCCTAAACGCAGCCGCGAAGCGGCGAGAAAGACTTGTCTGGCGGTGTACCAACCCGTGCCAGTCGGCAATTATGATCGAAAGATTTTAGCCAATGTTCAAGACATTAAATCCCCGTCCGCGGTGCGGATGTGCAACAGTGTTGTTCCGGCGTACCGTCGTGTGCGTGGCGGCGGTCAATCTTTTGTGGCTATCCGCAGTGTCGCAAGCACGGTCACTTGGAATGCCCGCAGGGTTGGCCTCGGTCCATCTTCGGGTGCAGTATGGGCGAAATCCTATCGGCATTTGCCAGATGAATCCGCAATTGACCTGGACGCCGCCGCAGGAATATACATTTATTCGTGAGGCTGATTACCAAATTGAGGTTGCCCGTTCGACGGCAAACCTGGTGCAATCGCGAAAACTGTTGTGGGATTCCGGCCAACGCAAGTCTTTGTGTAACTGTTTACCGTACTGCGGCAAATATTCGCAATAACGGTGCTGGCGCGATCGTCCATGCGCTGGTATGCTTGCTGTCGCTATGGATAGCGAAGTAAAAATACATCGTAAAAAGCTGATTGCAAACGCGGTTGCGGGTCGAGAGCCG
>JAJZCR010000011.1 GCA_021851715.1 Planctomycetota bacterium | reverse complement strand
TTAATGCCCATTGGTCCCGTGTATGGCGATTACTGCGAGTCCGCCCAGTTTTTTCTGGAAACCGTCGGCGAGGACGTGGTGCGGATGATTCCGCGTTTTTTCTTCAAGTATCGCGGTGTGGAAAAGCTGGCCGAAGGTCGGCCTTGGGCACACGTGCTGCTGATGGCCGAGCGCTTCTCCGGCACGTCGGCTGTGGCCCACGCCACGGCGCTGTGCCACGCGCTGGAACAGGTAGAACATATCACGCCTCCACCGCGGGCCTTAGGGCTGCGGCTGATACTCGCCGAGGTCGAGCGCATCCGGCATCACCTTTCGGCGCTTTCGGATATCTGCCACGCCTCCGGCATGTCGGTGCCATCCGCCCAGATTGATATTCTCGAAGAACAAACACTGCGCCTGAGCTGCCAAGCGTCCGGCCATCGTTATCTCTACGGACTGATCACCGTTGGTGGTGTTACCGCGGATATTGCGGCGGAGTCCCTGAATCTTCTAGCGGGTGAGATGCGCCGCATCGCCGCAGCCGCTGCGGCGATTTTTAACTCGCTGCAATTCACCAGCAGCTTTCTGGATCGCTACGAAGGGGTCGGAGCTATTTCCCCGGTCCAGGCCCGGGAACTGGCGCTGGTCGGCCCGATCGCCCGCGCCTGCGGCGTTAAGAGCGATTTGCGCATCATGCTGCCCTACGGCGGTTACGCCCGTCATAGCGACCATCCCGCCATGACCGAACCGTTGCAGCTGGAAGGCGATGGCTATGCCCGAATCCGCCAGCTTTTTGCGGAGATTCCGCAATCCGTGCATCTGCTGCAGGCCGCCATCTCCGCCCTGCCCGCCGGCCCGGTGCGAATGCCCACCCGTGAGTGGCGCGCCGGCGAGGCCTGGGGTTGGACGGAAGCGCCGAATGGAGCCGCTTTTCATTACCTCCGCACGGATGCCGCGGGCCGCGTTGAACGCTACCAGATTACCAGCCCGGCATTTATCAATTGGCATGGATTCCACCTCGCCGCGGAAAATTTTGCTTTCCAGGATTTTCCCATCATGATGGCGAGTTTTGGCCTTTCCATTGCCGAGTCGGATCGTTAGGAGATTGCTTCATGTTTGGATGGTTTGTAAAAGGTGCCGCTTCCCGCGTGAAAACCACACGCTACCCGGCGCTCGCTGAAACCGCCCGCGGCACCACCCCCGGCCGCCCGATTGCCACCGCGCTAACCACTGCCCCGATCGGCCTGGAAGTCGCCGCCAAATGTCCCACCGGTGCCATCACCGCCTCGCCGCTGCAAGCCACGCTGGATATGTCGCGCTGTGTGCATTGCCTGGCCTGCGCCCGCGGCGAAAATAGAATAGCCTGGGCCATGGATTACCGCTGGGCCACCTGGGCAGGCGATGCGGCGCGCCGCACCCGTCCGCCGCGCGCGTTTCAAAAATCACTGCACATCCGTGTTGTGGATACGGGATCATGTGATGCCGTTATTACGGAAATCAAGCAGCTGGCCAAACCATATTACAATATGCACCGCCTGGGATTTTTCATTACCCCCACGCCGCGCCACGCCGATGTGCTCATGGTGACCGGCCCGGTTACCAGCCAGATGCGTCTGGCGCTGCGTAAGACCTACGCCGCCATGCCCGAACCCAAGTGGGTGATCGCGGTGGGCAACTGCGCCATTACCGGCTGTGTTTTTGCCCCCAGCTTTGTTGCCAGCGGATCGGTGGCCGAGGTGATTCCCGTGGATGTTCAGGTGCCGGGCTGCCCGCCGCCGCCGCTGGCGATTTTGCATGGCCTGCTGCTGCTGACCGGGCGCGAAACCGAAATGCCGATGACGGACCAACCCGGGGGAGCTTTGCCATGAGTTTATCCATGCTGTTTTTCTCGTCCGCGCTGGCCTGGGCGGTTATCGGGGCGCTGCTCTCAACGGTGGTTCCGCAGCGCCACATCGGGCGGCTGCTGGCCATCACGGGTTCACTGGCGGCGGCGCTGCTGCTGGCCTGCGCTGCGGATGTGTTGATCACGCACCGGCCCATGGCCGTTCATCTGTGGCATTTGCCGCTGCTGGGTTTGCTGCGGCTGCGACTGGACTTGGTATCCGCGATATTTGTATTGGCACTGGGCATCTCCTTTTTGCCGGCGTATCTGTTTTCCGCCAGCTACATGAACCGCTATCCGGAGCATTACAACATCCGTGGATTTGGCATTTTTTTTCATCTGTTATTGGCCGCCTGCGCCCTGGTGCTCGCCGCCGGCGACGTCATTACCTTTCTGTTCTCATGGCGGATAATGTCGGCTCTGGCCAGTTTTCCCATTACCCTGGAACATCGCCATGAAGACCATCGCCGGGCCGCCTACCTTTTCCTGGCCATGAACGAAGCGGGCATTATCCTCGCTGGCGTGGGTCTGCTGCTGATGACCGCCTGGGCCGGTGGCCACATCGGCTTTCCCGCCTTGCACCGCGCCATGACGCACCTGCCCGCCACCTGGCGATGGATCATTTTTCTGCTTATTCTCGGGGGCTTTTCCGTCAAGGCCGGCCTGGTTCCGGTTAGCTCCTGGCTGCCGCGTGCCCACCCGGTGGCACCGGCGAACATCTCGGCGATTTTATCGGGGAGTCTGCTGAATTTCGGCATCTATGGCATCATCCGGTTTGACGCCATCGTCATGCCGGCCGTAACCGCCGGGCCGGGCCTTATTGTTCTGGCCATCGGCGGCATCTCGGCCCTGCTGGGCATTCTTTACGCGACCATTGATAACGATCTCAAGCGCATGCTCGCGCATAGCTCCATCGAAAATCTCGGCATCGTAGCGGTGGATGTGGGTGCCGGAATGGTGTTCGGCGCTTATCACATGCCCACCATCGCGGCCATTGCCTGGGTGGTGGCCATTTACCATATGATCAACCACTCTGCGTACAAAACCCTGTTGTTCCTCGGAGCCGGGGCCATTGATTACGGCACCGGCACACGCGACATCAATCGCCTTGGCGGGCTGCTCAAACGCATGCCCATGACGGCCCTGCTTTTTTTGATCGGCACTCTGGCCATCTCGGCGCTGCCGCCGCTCAATGGCTTTGTCAGCGAATGGCTGACGCTGCAAACTATTTTGCGCTCCACCGACCTGACCTCGCCGCTGGCACGTGTGATTTTCGCGCTTTGCGGCGCGGTGTTGGCGCTAACCGCGGCCCTGGCCATCACCTGCTTTGTGAAAGCGTTCGCCATGAGCTTTCTCGGCCAGCCCCGCAGCGACTCTGCCCAACAGGCACGCGAGAGTCCCCCTTCCATGCGTTGGGCCATGGGCATGCTTGCCGGCATCTGCCTGGCTTTAGGAGTGGGTGCCACCTGGGTTATACCGCTGGTGGATCGAGCCATGGCTCCGCTGACGCATCACCGCGCTACCAACGCCCTGGTCCCCCCGTTTTTCACGCTCCGCCACGGCAACGCCCAATTTCACCAGGCCTTTCTCACCGGTTTTGCCAAAATCGGCGCGGACGTGGGAAAAACGCTGATTCCGGCGCGCGGCCTGGTGGTGCTGCATCAAGGCACCGCCAGTAATCCCGTGGTCTACGCCATGTCCACTTTTTACCTGGCGGTAACGCTGGCTGGCATTATGTTCCTGACTTTTCTGCTGGTGCGGCTGGGTACGCGCCGGCGCAGAGTACGTATAAGCGAACCGTGGGCGGGCGGCCTGCGCCGGCTCTGGCCGGAAATGTCCTACAGTGCCACCGGATTTTCCAATCCGGTGCGGATTATTTTTCGTTCCATCTTCGGCCCCGCCCAGCGCGAAGACTCCCAGGTCGCCGTGGCAGGCCATTTCCGCACCGCCATCCGCAAGCCGCCGCGCGATACCTATATTGTGGATCGGCTATTTCTGCGCCCGCTGGTGGCCGTGGTAAAATTCCTCTCCAGCCTGATCGCCCGCATCCATCGCCCCGCCGTGGTCAACGCCTACGCCGCCTGGGTGCTGCTGTTGCTGATTATTGTCCTGGTGCTGAACCGTTTATTGTGAAAGGCTTCTCATGGACATCGCATCCGTTGGCGCGCTGGAAATACTTGATTCCCGCGGCACGCCCACGTTAAAAGTCACCGTCTGCCTCCACGACGGTACAAAGGCCAGCGCCACCGTACCGTCTGGTGCCTCCACCGGTGAACATGAAGCGGTGGAGCTTCGCGATCACGACAAAAATCGCTACGGTGGCAAGGGCGTATTGAAAGCTGTGGCTGCGGTGAACACTACCATCGCTGCACGTCTGGCAGGCATGGATGTCACCCGCCAGGAAGAGGTGGATCGGGTACTTATTGAAGCCGATGACACACCTAATAAAAGTCGCCTGGGAGCCAACGCCATCCTGGGCACTTCCATGGCGGTGGCGCGCGTGGCGGCCATGGCGCGCCGCGTACCCCTGTACCAGTATCTGGGAGGTATGGAGGCGGTACGCCTGCCGGTGCCGATGATGAATATCCTCAATGGCGGAAAGCACGCGGACAATTCACTGGATTTCCAGGAATTTATGATCATGCCCGTGGGCGCTCCCTCGTTCGCCGAGGCCCTGCGCTGGGGTGTGGAAACATTTCATGCCCTTAAGTCCATCCTGCACGCCCGCGGTTACTCCACTGCGGTGGGCGATGAGGGTGGCTTTGCCCCGAATTTAAAACACAACCGCGAAGCCCCCGACCTGATCATGCAGGCTATTACCGCCGCAGGTTATCAACCGGGCCGACAAATTGCGCTGGCCCTTGATCCTGCCGCCAGCTCATTTTACCGTGAGAATAAATATCATCTGGATAAGTCCGGCGAGGGTGTCAAAACCAGCGACGAAATGTGTCAGCTCTACGCCGCCTGGCTCGATCAATACCCGATCGTGTCTCTGGAGGATGGCTTGGATGAAAATGACTGGGACGGCTTCAAGGCTCAAACCGCCGCTCTCGGCCACCGCGTCCAAATCGTCGGCGATGATATTTACGTTACCAACACGCGCTTTATCGCCCGCGGTATTCGCGAGCACAGCACCAATGCGGTACTGATCAAACTCAATCAAATCGGCACCGTAACCGAAACCATTGAGGCGGTGCGAATGTGTAAACAGGCCGGCTGGAAGTGGATCATCTCTCATCGCTCCGGCGAAACGGAAGATGCCTTCCTTGCTGACTTTGCTGTTGCCATGGGCGGCGGCCAGATTAAGACCGGCTCCGCCTGCCGGTCTGAGCGCATCGCCAAATACAACCGCCTGTTGGAAATTGAGGCCGAGCTTGGCTCTGCCGCCGAGTTTCGCAATCCGCTGGCCGTGTAACTGTACCCCTTGCCGGAGTTGTCATGCCGGGCCTTAATGAAAATCATCGGCGACACCTGCTTTTAACATTTCAGCACGTGGATGAAACTCTGAGTCGGACATTTGCGGCCGCCCGGCAGAGCCAAAAAGATTCTCTATTTCAGACCTTGAAATATGATTTCACGCCCGATCAGGAGTACCTCATTGCCGTGTATCTTAAGGAGTTGCGGCGAGCCATGGCCAGAATTATTCGCGCCCATGGTCTGACCATCCCCGAGCCGCAAATCAGTGCGCTCTGGGCTTTCCGCAGCACGCTTCTGGCGGTGAGCAATACGCTTGAGGAGATACGCCCGCAGTACATGGTCGGTTATGGACCCGTCGATGAATCGGCCCGGGAGGATCTGCAAACCATATCCGCCGAACTTCTCAATATCATCGATCAACTGGGCAAAAGCTTGGCGGAACCACCTGGCGGCAATATTTCAGCGCGGCTGCACCGCCTGGGTAATCCCGACCAGACCGCCGCTCTGGCCGCCCAACTGGCTGAAATCATAACGCGCCGGAACTTGGTGGAAATTCGCCCGGCGCTGGCCGTGCTTGTGGAGCGTATGGAGCACACCGAGCTTGAAATTGCCGTTTTTGGCCGGGTCAGTGCCGGCAAATCATCGCTTCTTAATTTTCTCTGGCAGCATGACATCCTGCCCGTGGGCGCGGTGCCCGTTACCACGATTCCCACGCGGCTTATTTATGGCCCCGTCCTGAAAGTTACGGTCAAAACTGGATCGGATAAAAGTATGGTTATTCAGCCGACTCAAATTGAAGATTTCGTCACCCAAATCGGCAATCCGGACAATTGTAAACATGTAACGGAAGTCGGTATCGAATTGCCCTGTACTCGTATGGTGCGGGGGATAGCTTTTGTGGATACGCCCGGACTTGGAGCATTGGGTGGACAAGGATCGGCTGACGCATTGGCCTACCTGCCCCGTTGCGATATCGGCCTGGTGCTGGCCAGCGCCGCGGTCGGACTTACCGATATGGATATTGAATTGGTTGCGGCCTTGCGGCGGGCCGGAGGGGAAATTATGGTGCTCTTGACCAAAGCGGATCTGCTCCCGGAACATGATCTTGCCTCCGTGCTGACATACGCCCAGGACCAGCTCCGTCATCATTTAGATAACCCTCCTGAGATTCATGCCGTGAGTGTGCGTGCGCCGCAGGCACCAATGACATGGGACTGGTTTGACCAGTCTTTAGCCCCGCTGCTTGGGCGGGCTGCTGCGCTTCGTGCTGCTTCCATCCAGCATAAACTTAAGCAGCTTGGTGGCACTGTGACTGATATTCTCAAACGGCGAGCTCAAGCGGCGGATGCGACAACGCGGAACGATGACGACGGCAATGTTGCCGTCTTGCTGGCGCACGGCACCATGGTTCTGGACGCCGCCGGGCGCGTCAGCGCCGCAAGTCTACCCACTCCGCGGCGGTTAGCGGATGACATCATTGATCGAACGGCGCAAACCCTTGCGCAAGGCTCGTGGGATGTGGAAAAGGCATCCCAAGAGATCTCCGCCATCGCCCGGGCCCGTGTCACCCAGACCGCCGGGGATATCATCCGGCAGCTAACCGACGTCCGTGACCAGGTGGAACGGTCGCTCAGGAAGGCCGCCGATCTGCTGGCTTGCCCTTCCCCCGGAGAGCTTCCTCCGATTGCGGGATTACCCATTTTTGATCCCGCATCAATCGCCGCTGCCGCACGGCCGCATGTGCCGACATGGACGAAAATAAGTGTGGTCATGCGACGGCATGTTCTGGCCGAGCAGTTCCGAAAATCGGTTCAATCGCGTCTTGGGGCGGTGCTTCTGGATTATAATAAAAGGCTTTGGCACTGGCGTGGCGGCATGCTGGGCGACTTAAGCATCCACTATCATGCTGCCGCGGCGGTACTCCGTGCGGCAGCCACGGCTTGCCGTGGTCATTGCGACGGTAATATCCTTGCGGACATTGCCGTTTTGGAACAGGCCCTGGCCCAACTCAGTGCCGCCGCTGATCGGCACCCCGACTTGGATTAAAAGAGTTTGCCTGTTTCCAAAACGCGTTTCAAGTCCGCTTTGCGTACGAGGGGAGCCTTTATTTTATCCAACGCGGCGACGACATCTTGCACCGGATATTCAACGCGCCGCAGGGAAATCGTGCCATCCTTCCACACCGCATAAGACGCCCTGGGATCACCATCCAGCGGTTGTCCCACGGAGCCGGGATTCACGAGCTGTCTGTTGATATAGGGACGTACGTAAGGCAAATGTGTGTGGCCCACCATCAGTACATCCGCCAGGGGACCATTGCCCAGATACTCCGTCAGTTTGTTGATGGAAAGGTCGGGCGTCAAACGGTAATCGTAGAGTGGATCCATCCGCGACGCGTGAACCACGTCAAACGTAGTGCCGCCACAATCCCACGTCAGGCGCAGCGGCAGGCGCTTTAACCAGTGGATATCCTCAATGCTTAGCTGCCCCAACGTCCAATCGCGCATGGCCAGCGCCAGTTGGGCCTTGGCCGGATTGGCATGGGGATGCTGGTTATGGGCCACGGCGTAATCATGGTTGCCGCACACGGTTATCGCATTGTGGCCCCGCAACCAGGTGATGCACGCTCCGGGATCCGGCCCGTAATTTACCACATCTCCGCCGCACAGCACGTAGTCAAACGTGCCGCAGTCGGCGGCGACGGCTCTTAAAGCCCACGGATTGCCATGAAGATCAGAAATCAACAGCACACGCATCGGCATCGCTCCTGCAAAAAGTCCGCGTGCCCTGGCCTCTTTGAGCCAAATTATCGGCCAAAATTAAAATGCGGGGAAAACGCGGCCCGTTTCCTGATACCCGCCAATCGGCCCATTCGCACGTGGCAGGAGTCATCAGCCCCGGTGCGGAGCGGTTCCGGCGAACTCCATCGCCTTAATCCCTCTACTGTATGCTACGCTTGCGTCAGGCCAAATTCAACACGCCCATTTACAGCGCGCCGTGCATGAGGGCAACGGGTGTGGCCATAAATTGTGGCAACTGCCCCGCAATGCGTGCCCAATCCCCATATTGAAGGAGATTCCCGGCAGCGCCGGCGTCCCCGCCCGCACTGCGTAGCCGGTCGGCACTGGTGGGGGGCCACCTTGGCCGCCAGGCGCTCTCTGGAAGACGGTTCGCTGCCAACGATTGCTGCAAAACGCGTAAAATCCAGGGGTTGGGAATCTTGACACTGCCGGGGGCGTCCCCGTACAATCAGTTGCATACGTGTTGGTGGGCGATGGAGTTCGCCGAAACCGTGCGGCACGATTAACGCCGCACTAATGACTCCTACCGAAAAGTTGATTGAATCGGTGGTGAGCCATGCACTCGGTCCAGCCCAGATCCGGTGATTCCATACTTTTTCCGGCGACCTTTTTCGCGGCCGCCGCAGCGCCTTCGCCCGCGGAGCCGCCGTTCTTTGCCGACCTGCATCTCGATGAAATTGTGGCGGCCGCTCTGGCCGGACGGGATGAATATCATCTTGCCGAGCTATTTTATCAACCTCTGAAAACCGCCGAGGAAATCGCTTACCGTCAGGAAATCATGCGCGATGTCCAGGCGGGCCCCACGCTGGCGGCGTTTCGGGCCTTTTCCGGTCAGATGGCCAGGATGCGGCGGCATCTTGCCACAGCCGAAACCATCCATTTCGCGATCCACAAGCACGGCTATATTCTTGAGGCCGCGACGGTTTACAGCCGGGCCGTCGCCGCCTTGCACCATGCTCTTGGACCCATGCCGCTTGAGTCCCGGGGGCTGCGGGATTTTCGTACCCGGCTCGGAGAGTACGTGCAATCAGAGAACTTTCAAACCCTGACCGCAATGGCGGAAAATATTCAATCACGTCTACGGGCCATTATCTACTGCATACGTATTCAGGAGGACCTGGTTACCGTGAGCCGCTATGCCGGTGAAGCGGACTTCGGCCAGGAAGTCCAGCACACCTTCGCCCGGTTTCAGCAGGGCACCGTCCGCGACTACACGGCAGCCCTGGCCCCGGGCGACTCCATGAACCACGTGGAGGTGCGAATTCTGGCTCTCGTGGCCCGGCTGCACCCCGATCTGTTCGCCGACTTGGAGACCTTTTGCGCCAAGTACCCTGATTTTCCCGCCGACATCGTGGTGCAATGTGAACGTGAAATTCAGTTTTTCATGGCTTGGGTCGAATTCACCGGCCGCGTGGCGCAAACTGGTCTGAGGTTCTGTTATCCGCAAATTCTGGTAAATGCCAAATCGCTGGCGGTGCGCGAAGGCTTCGACCTGGCCCTGGCGACCCACTTGCTGCCTTCCGGTGCGGCACCGGTTTGCAATGATCTCACGCTCAATGATCCAGAGCGAATTATCGTGGTTTCCGGACCCAATCAGGGCGGCAAAACCACCTTCGCCCGGATGCTCGGCCAACTGCATTACCTGGCCAGCCTGGGCTGCACCGTTCCAGCCGTGGAAGCCAAGCTTGGTTTAGTCGACGGAATTTTCACCCATTTTGAGCGGCCGGAAAATTTTGCGGATCTTCGCGGCAAGCTGCAGGATGATCTGCTGCGTCTGCGCGATATTGTCCGCCATGCCACCGGGCACAGCATGGTGATCCTCAACGAGATATTTTCCTCCACCAGCGCCCGGGACGGGCTATACCTGGCCACACGAATGATTGCAAAACTCGCGGAACTTCAGACGCTTTGCGTCTGCGTGACCTTCCTTGATGAGCTTTCGCGTCTCAACGACCACACCGTCAGCGTGGTCGCCGGAGTTGCCCCGGCTGACCCGACCCAGCGCACGTTCCGCCTGGAAAGGCACCCCGCCGACGGCAACGCGTATGCGCTGGCCGTCGCGCAGCAACATCATCTCACCTATGCGCAAATCAAGCGGAGGCTCACGCCATGAAGGTCTATCTGCTGCACCCCAATCGCGATTTTGTTTTCGACACGCATCCCTCTTCGGCAATTCGCATGCCAACACTATTCGCCGACCTGGAACTGCCAACGGTGGCCGCCGCCATGGCCGGCCAGGATGAACTGATAGCCACGGTGGTCCAACGCGTGTTTGCCGGCGGCGTTCAAAATGATGTCGATACGGTTCTTTATCGGCAGGCCGTGCTGCGCGACTGCCTGACAAACGTGCCGCTGATCGAGCGATTGGCCAAGCTGGCCCTCGAGGCCGGCGAGCGCCGGCAGCGCCAATGGTTGGGCCTTTTCAGCCGGTCCCCTTCCGGCATTTTGTACGAGGCTGTGGACCTGCTCAATATGCTGCTGGATATTTTTGCCGAACTCAAGCAACTGGTGCGGGCGCATCAGCCCCAATTCGAATCGGACGGATTCCAAGCCCTCTTCACACGCATCAACCATGAGTTAACCCCGGATTATTTCAACCAGGTGCGCCATGACCTTGGACAACTGAAATTTCACGATGGCACAGTGATCAGTGCTCAGCTTGGTGCCCGTAATGAAGGCCACAACTACACTCTGCGCCGCACGAATAACCAGCCCGGCAATTTTTTTCAGCGCCTTTTTACCCGTGGTCCGGCCCGCTATGCGTTTCGCCTGGATCCGCGGGATGAAGCGGGCCATCAAGCCCTTTCCGAATTGACCAACCGCGGACTCAATACGGCCGCCAATGCCCTGGCCCAATCCGCCGATCACATGATGAGCTTTCTTACAATCTTGCGCACCGAGTTGGCGTTTTACCGGGGCTGTGTGAATTTGCACCGGGCGCTGTCCGACCGCGGCGTGCCGCTGTGCTTTCCAATTCCCACACCGGCCGGAACCGGCCGTTGCCAATGCACCGACCTGCGCGACGCGGGCCTGGCACTGCGGATCGGCAGCGAGGTCCGGCCCAACAGCATCAATGCGAATAATAAAAACATGATCGTTATTACCGGCGCTAATCAGGGCGGCAAATCCACCTTTTTACGAGCCATGGGGGCGGCGCAGGTGATGATGCAAGCCGGCCTGTTTGTGCCGGCCTCGCACTTTGAGGCCGATGTGGCCCCGGCTATTTTCACCCATTACAAACGCCAGGAAGACCGCACCATGAAGCGCGGGAAGTTTGATGAAGAACTCTCTCGATTAAGTGATATCGTCGACGGCCTGACTCCGGCGGCCATCCTTCTGCTCAATGAGTCATTTTCGGCTACCAATGAAATTGAGGGTTCCCAAATAGCCGACCAGGTTATCCAGGCGCTGCTGGAAGCCGGCGTGCGGGTCTGGTTTGTAACCCATTTGTACCAATTCGCCCACGCCGCGCAACAACACTACCACGATACCGCCCTGTTCTTGCGGGCCAAGCGCCAAGATGACGGCACTCGAACTTTCGAAATGCACCCCGGCGAGCCGCTGGCCACCAGCTTCGCCAACGACCTGTATCACCAGATTTTTGACCCGGCTCACGGATGAACAATCCAATGCTCCATTTCCTGGCGAGCGCTAGCTTCCCGCTCTTTGGCCTGTAAATAATGATTCACAAAGCGATTGAGCTTGTAAAAATGGAGCACCCGAAATCCGGCGACCGGCTCGTTAATGATCTCGTCAATATCGTGCCCGGTTGCTTCCATAACATTCAAGAAGGCAGCCAGTGCCTGCTTTATTCCAGCACAGGCCGCAGTTCCGTCGGGGATAGAAATGTCAGTTTGTATCCATCCTGGACTCGCTGATAACCGGATCCGGCCAACGGACACACGACGTAGTTATCGCCACTGGGATACACACGGCGTAGCGCTTCGAGCCCGCGAACCTCGAAGGCCGCGGGGTTCATTTTGCATTCAATGGCGTCGACGGCCCCGCGTCCGCGTGGAATGATAAAATCCACCTCACGCCCCGCTTTATCCCGCCAGAAATGTATCTTCGGCAGACCCGCGGCGAGCAACGTGTCGAGTACCAGATGCTCCCAAAGCAAGCCGCAATCCTCCGGCCGCAGCGAGTCCCAACCACGGGCATGGCATACCATTCCGGTGTCGAAGCCGAAAATTTTGGGCTGGGCGATAATTTCGCGCCGTCCGCCGGCGGAAAATGGCCGGATGAGATGGATCGCGTGCGTGGTCTGGTAGATATCTAGCCAATTGGCAACCGTGGGCCGGCTGACCTGAGCTTCCGCGGCGAGTTTGCTTACATCCAGCAGCCCGCCGCTCTGGCGGAATAAAAGTTCCAGCACGCGCAGGAATGCCCAGCGCTTTTCCAAGTGGAAAAGTTCCTGAACATCGCGTGCAAAATAGGAATCCATCCATTCGGCGTAGAAACCGGCATCGTAATCCGCCGCCAGCAAGGCGGCCGGCAATCCGCCGTATAACAGACGCTTTCGCACGTCCACCACGCCAAAAGCTGACAGCTCCTCATAAAGCACCGGCACCAGATTGACCACGCGTTTGCGACCAGTCAGGGAGTCGCGAAACTTGCGCGTAGCCGCCAGGGTTGACGAGCCGGTAGCCAGAATTTTCAGTTTGGGAAATTCGTCGGCACCGATTTTGAGCAACCGGCTCGGATCCGGCAGTTGATGTACCTCGTCGAAGATTACCAGATCGCACTGGGAAGTCCGATAAAACATTTCCGGATCGCGTAGACGCTCGGCCACGGCGGGCAGATCGCAGTTCAGGAATTCCGCACCGGACAGACTTTGCGCCAGCACGGTTTTGCCGACCCGGCGCGGTCCGGTCAGCCAGATGATGGACGCCTTTTGCCAGCCGGCGAAGAGCCTTTGATTCCATAGTGGTCGGGCGATCATAGTAAACACACTTTACACATAGACGGCTAAAAGTCAAGTGTGTTTTTTGCGGATGATGGCCCGCTGCTGAACTGGTAAGATGCCACCGCAGGGTTGGTTTGACAACTTCATCGTCCTTCCATTAGACTTTGCTTATCGCATCGAAGGTGATGGAGTTCACCTGAACCGCCCCCGGCCTATGACCGTGGAGGCTGATGACTCCTGGCGGGTAACGCTGCCGGAGTGTTTTGACAACCAACCCCGGCGGATGAATTATCAGCCGGGGTTTTTGTGTTTCGTGGGCCAACTCTGGAGCGGCGTCTTGAAAAAAGTTTTATTCGAATATATGGCGGTTGGCGTGGGCGGTCTGTTTGGATCCATGGCTCGGTTTTTCGTCGCCCGCCTGTTCACCGGTTCGCCATTTCCGGTGGGAACCATGCTCATTAACCTCAGCGGCAGCCTGTTTCTCGGCTGGTTTGCCACCGTGGCCGGTAACCGGTTGCCCATATCCCAGGATTTTCGACTCGCCATCGCTGTTGGCTTTACCGGTGCCTATACCACATTTTCCACGTATATGTTTGAATCCAACAGCATGCTCTCGGATGGTGCCGGCTTGCGGGCGATGTTTTATCTTCTGGGCAGTTTGCTGTTGGGGTTGTTGGCGGTGCGGGCCGGCGTTATTTTGGGACATCGCATGAATGGCTAAATGAGGATTTTGGCAAGTGGTTGGTGAAAAGATACTGTTTCGGGCGTATTTTCGCAGCAATGACCTGTACCATTTCAGCCCGACTTACGAGCGCCTGGTGCAGGCGGCCAGCCGGCATAAAATCGCCGGTGCCACCGTGCTGCGCGGCATCATGGGCTTTAGCCAGCGCGGGCTGCTTACGTCGTCAGATTATCATCTTACCAGCGCTTCGCCGGTAATCGTGGAGATGGTTGATGACGCGGGGCGAATCGTCGAGTTTATCCAAACTGCAATCGCCAAACCAATGCCAATCGGGATGGTCACGCTGGAGCGCGCCGCGGTGATGATGTATCGAAAAAGAGGCTCGACTCACCAGAGCCAACTGCCGCCCACCGTGGAACCTCTTAGCACTATTGCGGATTTAACTGGAGATGCCCTGATGCGAATTGATCACGATGGTGTTCTGCTGCGCATATTCATCGGCGAAGCGGATGAATGGGACCATAAACCGCTTTTTGAGGCTATTATTCACAAGGCCCGGGCTGCCGGGATCGCAGGCGGAACCGTGCTGAAAGGCTCCATGGGCTTTGGAGCCAACAGCGTGCTGCACACTAACAAGGTGCTGGTGCTGTCCACGGATTTGCCGATCGTCATTGAAATAGTTGATTCCCGGGAAAAAATTAAAAATTTTCTGCCCACACTGGACAACATGGTGCAGGAAGGCATGATTACCATGGAGGGCGTCCATATTTACAAATACATCCACGATCCGGCAGACGCGGGAAGAAAACAAGCGACATAGCGCCCGGTGGAACAGATGCGGCCGGGAGCCCCGGCCAATATCGCAGTCACGCGATGAGCAACTGCCGGAATCACGATCCGGCGCGTATAATCCCCAGTATGACGGATTCATCACCTATCCTGCTTGCCGGCCGGTTTAAGCGCCGTCCCACAGGCTGCCCCGGACTCGGTTTGCTTTTCGCCGGCCTGGTGCTGATCGGGCTTTTGGAGGTCATTTTATTTGCGTCCGCCGGTGGTCTGCTGCCAGCCGGTCCAGCCGCATGGATTGGCACGCAGGTGCGCATTCATATCACTCCGTGGGCGTGGAGCGCGTACCTGATGGTGCTGCTGGGGCTGCTGGCTCGAAGCGACGGCGATTCGTGGCTGCGGCGGTTTGCAAACCGCTTTTGGGTCTGCTGGCTGTGGTCCGTTCCAGCGTGGTGTTACTTTGACTGGCTGAACTTTTATTTTATGCGCGATCCGGCAACGGGCCTGCACGCGTGGAACTATCAGGGCATGCCCGCCAATCCGTGGGATCGCGGAGTTGGCTACTTGCTGGCTTTTGCAGCGATTGCCCCCGGCATATTTCTGACCGCGGAAGTTCTCATGCGCATGGGGCTGGCCCGCATGCAAAGCGGGGGGGTACGCATTGGACGGCCGGTGCAGATTGCGACGTTCATTTTGGGGGCCGCTCTTTTTTTATGGCCGTTTGTTTTTCACAGTGCCATTGCCAACCTGGCCATCTGGGTCAGCGCTATTTTTCTGCTGGATCCCATCAACTTCTGGTGTGGACGACCCAGCATTATCGGCGACTGGCGGCAGGGGCGATGGGGGCGCACTTTTTCCTTGATGCTCGGCGGCCTGTTGTGCGGGTTGTTGTGGGAATTTTGGAATTACTGGGCCATCGCCAAATGGACCTATCATCTGCCTTTTCTTGGAACCTGGCAGTACATCCGCTATTTTCAAATGCCCGTGCCGGGCCTGATTGGTTTTGCCGGCTTTGGAGTGGAAGTATGGGTGATGTGGCAATTCAGCCTGCTGGCCTTACGCGGGCTGGTTGAAGGGGAACGGAAAAATTCACCGGCGGATTTCCAGCTATCGCGGGATGGATGTATTTAATCCGGCAGCGGAAGTATGGCCACCGGGTGATCCGCGAATGCTTTCTATTTTCTTCAAGGAGTCTGAAAATGTCCGAAATCGAAGCCCATCTGAAACGACTGGGCATTATCCTGCCCGCAGTCCCCAATCCGGTTGCGGCATACGTACCATATGTCAGGGCCGACCACCTGGTGTTTGTCAGCGGGCAACTGCCTTTTCAGGATGGCCAGTTGCGGTTCACGGGGAAAATTCCCACCGTTGTGTCGGTGGAGAATGGCCAGGAGGCAGCCAAACTGGCCCTGCTGAACGCGCTGGCGGTACTGCACAGTGCCTGCGCCGGAGAGTGGTCCAAGGTGGACCGCATTGTGCGACTGAGCGTATTTGTGCAATGTGCCGATGACTTTACGCAGCAATCCATCGTGGCTAACGGGGCCAGCAACCTGCTGCTGGAAATTTTCGGTCAGGCGGGCCGCCATGCCCGGGCGGCGGTGGGTGTCAATGCCCTGCCGCTGGGTGCCACTGTGGAATTGGAACTGGTCGCACGGCTCAACTAGGCCCGTTATTATCCGGACAGCCGGCCCGCGGCCTGATTTTGACTTTCCATAACGGCCTTCACAGGCGATACTGTCTATATATGCGATGGATCACCTTTGGCATCCTGTTGTACCTGGCGACGGCCCTGCAGGTCTCCCACATCGGACAATGGAGCGACGCGGGATATTTTCACGTTGAATTTATTCCCATGCTGGCGGTTTTTTATGCCCTTTACCCGGCGGAGGACTATGCTCTGATGGCCTGCTTCTGCTGCGGGTTTATGTATGATCTAACCGGTATAGGGCTGTTCGGTGTCAATACCGTTTTACTTTCACTGGCGGGCTATGGAATCACCCGCATTCGGATGAATATTTTCCGGCAGAATCCCATCAGTCAATCCGTGCTGGTTTTTCTGACGGTTGTGTTTGTCCTGCTGGGCCGAAACATTCTGATTCGGATGGGCTTATGGAGTGCGGATCAACCCACGACGTTGATATCCGGATCCATTGCCACCATCACCATCGCCCTTTCCAGCGCCATTTATACGGCTGTTCTGGCACCCTGGGTATTCCGCGGGCTGTTTATGATCGGTCCCCTGCTGGGTTTTGACGGGCCAGCGCATCATGCCCGGAACCGGAACCGATGAACTCCCGGCCCGGAGTTGGTATGATCCTGACAGACCGTCCGGACGGTAAAATGGCGTGTGTGGTTTCTTGCAGGTACTCGCCGAGATGTTGAAACGCCGCCTTATTCTGCTTTTTGTATCAGCCTTGTTCGTGGTGTTAATTCTCGCTGTGCGCCTGTATCAACTTCAGGTGGTGCAGGCCCGGATGTGGAAAGATCGCGCCCGCAGTTTCAGCTACCGGCACCTGGTGATCCCGTCGATTCGCGGGGCCATTGTGGATTGCAAAGGCCGTTACCTGGCCGTTGAGCAACCCTGCAACAACCTTGCCGTTGACTATCAGGCGATGAATCGTGATTACCTGTGGATTACGCGTCAGGCGATTGATGAGCTGCGCGCCGACCATCTCCCGCGAGCCCAGATCATCGCCCGACTGCCGGAAACCAGAAGGCGAATAGCCGCCCGGCTGCGTTGGCTGCCCGGTGCCATCGCCCGCCATTGCCACCTGCCCCTGGCTAAAGTGCTGGAAACCTTTGATACCATCCGTAAGCGAATGGCCTTTTTACGCCAGGATATTTGGACTCTGCGTTACGGTCATGACAACAACGTCCGCGCCGACGTTTCCCCTTCGGATCGGCAACAAGATGTGGATCTGGCGCTGACCCAGGGGCTGAATTTACTTGAGGCCCATGAAGCCCATACAGTGGTGCCGGATATTCCGGACCAGGTCGCATTTTATTTTCAAAAGCATGCCCGCCGCTATCCCGGCCTGGTTATTGTATCCAGCCAGCACCGGGTCTATCCGTTTGGCAGCGTGGCGGCGCAGGTGATTGGAGCGATGCGCCAGGTAACAGGATCGGCATTACGAAAAAATCCGTTTGTGCTCCCGCGACTTGTTCCCGGATCGCTGCGTGACACCCGTGGCAAGCTCAAGGGCTATCTGCCCGGAGACCAGATGGGTGCATTTGGGGTGGAATACGCCGCCGAGAATCTGCTAAGGGCCACCCGGGGTGTGGAACTGGTGCGGCTTGACGGCAAACAGGTGCCGCAGGATTACCGCCCGCCCATTCCCGGACGTACCGTGCGTTTGACGTTGGATATTCAACTCCAGCAGCAGCTTGAAGAAAAAATGCTGGATCCGCAAAGTCATCTGCTGTACTTCCAGGGTGAAATGCACCGTGCCGCGGTGGTGGTGCTGTCGGTGCGTACCAATCGGGTGTTGGTCATGCTTTCGCTGCCGACATACAATCTGAATCGCTATCACCAGGATTTTTCCAAGTTAATCGCCGATACGCAACTGCCCCTGATGAACCGGGCTATCAGCAGCGCGTACCCTCCGGGTAGCATCGTCAAGCCACTGGAGGCCGCTTATGCATTGACGGTGGGTGCCGTGGCGCCCAATGCCGTCATGAATTGCGGGGCTTATCTGCTGCCCGGCCACCCCAATATTTTTCGCAACTGGACCTATCCTGTCGCACCCGGTCCGCTCAACACGGTCGAAGCCCTGGAACAGTCCTGCGATACTTATTTTTACCGGGTGGGCATGAAGCTGGGGCTTCAACGGCTTGTCGAAGGGTACCGCACTTTCGGGCTGGGTTCGGCCACGGGCCTTGGCCTGCACGAGGAAACCGCAGGTTATTTGCCCTCCGAACAGCCGGATCGCAGCCAATTTCGGATAACGGACTGGGCTATTATGATGGGCATCGGGCAGGGGCCGATGGCGGTGACCCCGCTGCAGATGGCCAATGCGTATGCCGCCATGCTGCGCGGCGGCGTGTGGATGCAGCCGCAGATTATTGAGCAATTGCACCGCCCGCCGCCTCGAAAGTTTCACCTGAACATGTCGGATTTAAGTTTTGTCCGCCAGGGTATGTACCTGGTGGTGCATGGTCCCCATGGAACGGCCCCGGTGTTGCGTATGGGGCTGCCTGTGGCCGGCAAAACCGGTACCGCGCAGACCGCGGAACGAATTGACATTAACGGTAAAGTGACTATCAAAAAGGGAGACGACGCCTGGTTTGTAGGATACGCGCCGGCCAATAAGCCCAAGTATGTGCTGGCGGCCATTGTGGAAATGGGCGGTGACGGCGGCCGCCGGGCCGGCCCGATTGTCAAAACCTGCATTCAACTGATGCAACAGCGTGGCTATCTGCCGCAGGCGGCGACACCGTGACGGATACACCCAAGACCGATTCTTCCTCAACGCCGCTCAATCCCGACGCCTTGCGTCCGGCCCGCGTTATTCACCGCCGCACGGATGACGGCTCCTCTATCATTTTGCGACTCTGGAATCGGCTGCTCCCGCGTCTGCTGGGCACCCGTATCGCCTGGATTCTGCTGGGCAGCATCCTGCTGTTATGTTCCATCAGCCTCGCCGCCGTGCGAGTTACTTCGCAGGATCTGGCCCGGGTGCAGGAAATTCATATCGGCATCGGTTTAATTGTATTGTTAGTGGCCATTGTCCCGGCCTATCGGCACATCGGTCGCTATGCCTATGCATTTCTGGCCTTCACCCTGCTTTTGCTCATGGCGGTGCTGAAAGCGCCGGCGGTCAACGGCAGTCACCGCTGGTTCATTTTACCAGGCGGTATAAACTTTCAGCCCAGTGAACTGGCCAAGATTGCCTTTGTCATGTCGGTCGCATGGTATCTGCGGCTGCATAAGGATGTCCAGGGGCTTTCACGCCTGGTGATTCCATTTCTGCTGATGTTGCTGCCCATGGGGCTGATTCTCATCGAATCCGACCTGGGCACGGCCCTGCTTTTTCCACTGTCGCTGTATGCCATGCTCGTGGCGGCCGGGGCAAGACTGCGCCACCTGGTGGCCATTGCGCTCATCGCCGTATCGATTGCCCCCGGTTGCTACCCACTGCTTAAAGCGTATCAAAAACAACGCATTATCTCGATGTTTGTGGAAAGCAAACCGACCTCCGGTGAACTGCATGGCAATCTTTATCAGCAGCGACAAAGCGAAATTGCCGAAGGCAGCGGCGGGCTTACCGGCCAGGGATTACGGGGTGCTGCACAAATTCGCAACGGATTGCTGCCGGAATCGGCCAACGATTTCATTTTCGCGGTCATCGCCACACAATGGGGATTCCTGGGTTCGTTGGGCATTCTGATTCTTTACGCGGTATTCTTTGGAGCCTGCCTGGAAATTGCCGGTTCCACCGCGGATCCTTTTGGCCGTATTATGGTCGTTGGGCTGGGGTCCATGTTGATGTTGCAAACCATGATTAACATTGCCATGACCGCTGGAATTATTCCCGTGGTCGGTATTACGTTGCCGTTTTTGTCGTACGGAGGCAGTGCTATTGCCGCGTACATGCTGGCCACAGGGTTGCTTTTGAATGTAGCGGTCCGCAATCGCCGCACCCTGTAATTCGCCATGGCCGGCTATTCCGGTTCCCGATAGTCATCCTGCGACGCTTAGGAGGGGCTGTATGGAAACGCTGCCGTTGAACACCGGCAGGGACGCCGGAGAGATGGTCATTGCCGCGCTACCGCCCGCGCCGGCGGCGATCACGCATTTTCCGCTTTTGCTCGGGGGAGAGGCGGCTTGGACGCAACGCCGGGCCGGCGCTGCCCAGATGGCCCATGGCCGATAAGCTTTCCGGGTTCATGGTGCTCATCGCCTGGGCCATTTTCATTTTCGCTCCCATGGAAAGCCCCGACATTTTTCTGGCCATATCTCGGGCCGCGGAAAATCCTTTTACCAGCCGAGACACATCTTCGGTCTGGAGGCCGCAGCCACGGGCAATGCGCCGGCGGCGGGAAGAATCCACAATGTCCGGATTTTCCCGCTCCTTGCGGCTCATGCTTTGAATAATCGCCTCGGCACGGTCCAATTCTTCCTCGGGCAACTGAATATCCTTCAGCGCGGAACCCAGCCCCGGCAACATGCCCAGAAGCTGTTTCATCGGTCCCATTTTACGCATGGAGCGCATCTGCTCCAGAAAATCGTCCAAGGTGAAACTGGCGTTGGCCAGTTTTTCCTGCATTTTGGCGGTCTGGGCCTGATCAAACTGCGACTGGGCTTTTTCCACCAGGGTTAAAATGTCGCCCATTCCCAAAATGCGCTGCGCTATGCGGTCTGGATGAAATTCCTCCAGCATCTGCAGCTTTTCGCCCACACCCAGAAATTTTATCGGCTTGCCCGTAATCGCTTTCACTGACAGCGCCGCGCCTCCACGGGTATCCGAATCAAACTTGGTAAGAATGATGCCGTCCAGTTCCAGCTTCTGATTAAACGCCCGGGCGGAATTCACCGCATCCTGACCCACCATGGCATCCACCACCAGGAATATCTGATGGGGCTTGGTGGTGCCGGCAATATTCGAAAGCTGCTGCATGAGCGCATCATCGATATGCAGGCGGCCGGCGGTGTCCAGAATCACCACATCGCGGCCATTTTGCCGGGCAAAGGCCACGGCGCTGCGGCATATCGGTATCGGATCCGCCTGGCCATCCTGTTTGTACACCGGCACATCCACCTGCTGGCCCAGCGTGACGAGCTGGTCGATGGCCGCGGGCCGCTGCGTATCTGCGGCTACCAGCAGCGGGTTTTTCCCTTTGCTTTTCAGGTACAGGGCCAGTTTGCCGCAGGTGGTGGTTTTGCCGGATCCCTGCAGGCCGCACATCATGATGATGGTGGGAGGCGGATCGACAAAAAAGATGCCGGAATCAACCGGCCCCATCAGGGCCACCAATTCATCAAAAACAATTTGGACGATCTGCTGGCCCGGTTCCAGCGAGGCTAGAACCTGCGTGCCGGCGGATTTTTCCATGACCCGCTGGGTGAAGTCCTCCACCACCTGATAATGCACATCGGCTTCCAACAGGGCGCTGCGAATTTCTTCCATAGCCTGGCGCACATTGGCCGGTGTGATTCGTCCGCGCCCGGAAAGGTTGCGGACCATGAGGGTGAATTTTTCTGAAAGAGAATCAAACATACTTTATGTCAACCTGTCTTACCTGGGGGAAACGATTGTGCGCCCGGCCTTTCGGCACTGCATGGCCACGGCCACGGTGCAAAGTTAACCCTGTACAATAGGGAGCTTCACTTCGCCGGACTCCATCTTGCCGGCGGCAATTTTGGCATAGCCTGAGCCTAACTCGCCCAGGGGATCCGGCGGAATGATATCGACCACTTTTTCGCCCAGCCGCGCTTCTCCGCGCTGCACCTTTTCCTGAAAATTCCGGCACTGTTCCAGCAGGGCATCAAGAATTTTTTCTTCCGGTACGTTGGCCACCTTTTCTCCCTGTACGTAGATGATGCCGCGCTTATCGCCGGCGAAAATGGCTACGTCCGCTCCTTCACATTCTCCCGGACCATTGACTACACAGCCCATCACGGCCACTTTAATCGGCAGCGTGATCTGCTCCTTGAGTTTGCGGTTCACCTGCTGCACCAGCGTAAACAGATCCACCTGGATGCGTCCGCAGGTGGGGCAGGCAATGAGTTCCGCCCCTTTGCGGGTGCGCAGCCCCAGCACGTATAACAATTCCAATCCGTCCTGCACTTCATAAATCGGATCATTGGCGTAGCTGAGGCGGATGGTATCACCGATACCGTTGGCCAACAGCGTGCCCAGCGGCACCACGCTGCGGATGGTACCGGTTTCCTTGGGGCCGGCGTGGGTAACGCCCAGATGCAGGGGGTGGTCAAACCGGCGGGAGATTTCCGTATACGCATCAATCACCAGCAGCGGATCAATCGATTTGGCGGAAATCACAATGTCATGAAAATTCCGCTCGTAGAAAATATCCAGGTATTCTTCCAGCTTGGTAATCATGATCGCCAGCAGATGGCCGTGATGGCTGTCGCTGAAAACCGCGCCGAGTTCCTTCATCCGTTTCTGTTTGTCCTTGCGCTCCACGATGGAGCCTTCATTGACGCCGATGCGGATGGGAATGTGCCTCTCCCGGCACGCATCAATCACCGCTTCCACCTGCTTGCGATCATTGATATTGCCGGGATTGAGCCGGATTTTGTGTACACCCGCCTCCACCGCCTCCAGGGCCCGCTGGAAATGGAAATGGACATCGGCCACAATCGGCACCGACACTTGGCGAAGTATTTCCTTCAGTGCCAGGGTATCTTTCTTTTCCGGCACAGCCACGCGCACGATATCCGCACCGGCGGAGGCCAGTTTGTGAATTTCCCGCACGCAAGCGTCAATATCGTGGGTGTAACCGCTGGTCATCGACTGCACCACCACCGGCGCATCGCCGCCGATAAGAACCTCACCCACCTTTACCTGTTTGGTTTTTCGCCGGGAAATCATCCAATAAGCTCCTGTTAAGGCTGTTCCGTTGCGTTTCACGCAACAAGGTATTGTATCCCCGGACGCGACCATGCTGCAACCAGAGTTCCCCAGCCGCAACTACCCCGGCCAAGCACCGCGGCATCAGACTCGCCGCCAGATACTGGCCGTTATTTCTGGCTTGGTACTATTGGCCGCACTGCGCCAGGGCGGGCACCATTTGCGTATATTTCCCACCCAATATGTGCTGCTGGCGCACCATTCTCGCACAGAGGTGCACTGATGGTTGTATCGTGCAGATGGCCCTGGTGTTCCGGTGTGCGGCAGCCCCGCGGCTTTGCTATTATCACTGCAATTACCCTGCTGGCTATGGTAATGCTGTGTATGGTGGTGCTGGCGGCGGCGTTCGAACATGAGGTGGCCCGCACTCGGCAAACACACCGTCGGCTACAGTTGGAGTTGCTGGCTTCCGCCGGAGCTTTGGCTGTCGAGCAGCGCGTGGACGCTTTGGCCACAATGTCACGCCATCATCCATCAGCAAACCTGCCCCAGCCGGGAGTGTACAGTTGGCAACTGGCCCTGCCCGCAGCGGTGCGGCACCACGGCGGTATGGTGAGGCTCCGAATTGTTGCCGGGAAATCCGCAAGAATGATGGCTACCATTTCCGCTACCTACGCCGGTTTACACAGCCGACAGACTATCACGTATGTGTATAAGAGCGGCCATTGGCACATTCAAGCCATCGCCTTGGACGGCCACCGGCATTGGCTGGCAGGCCCGATAGTTGGCCGGATCAGCGGGCCGGCAACTACAGTTGTGAGCGGGGCGGGGTGTGAAAAATGTCCCCTCTCCGGTGTGATACATGTTCATTGCGTGCTCAAGCCCGTGCGCGGCATGAAAGGCTTGCACGGGGTGCTGGTATTCAAAAGCCTTCGTGGGCACCAATGTGTTACCGGCATCGTGCTTCGCCACGTTCCATCGACTGGAGTCAATCGCTGGTTTACATGGTCGATCCCGGCGGCGGCCGATTTGTCGGGAAGGTACCGCGTTTTTCTGGAACTTGAACGTCACGGCGAGTGCGTAGGCCGCACCCGCAGCTTTACCACCCGGATATTTGGTATTAGGTCTTGAGGGTTGGCGTCGGGTGCCATTCTGCCGGTTCCCACGCCGCGGTCCAGTACCCGCCAACTGTCGGTCTTCCCCTGCACTACCCGTTTCGGCTATAGTTTAGGTATGAGCGCTCAAGGCACTGCTATTTCTTCTCCGCTGCTGGAACAAACCTTTCGGCGTACCTGGCCGGAGGTAATGGTCCCGCAAGCGCCGCTGGTTACGCACAGTTCTCCCGGACGCATTGATGTGCTGGGCGGGCTGGCAGCGGAAGTGGGCGGCGTTGTGGCGCAGATGGCATTATCGCGGCGGGCGTCTGTGGCGGTGCAATGGCGCACTGATGGCAGACTGGCCATTTATTCTGCGCGCCTTACTCCGGCTACCGGGCCAAGCCCGATTACTCTCAATGCCGACCAATTTCCCGCGACGCCGGGTACTCCCATGCGCTCGCCGCGGGAAATATTAGATTTGTTGCCCCGCTCCTTACCGAGTGCGGACGCAGCCAGATGTCAGCCATGGGCTGCTCCGCTGGTGGCGCTGTTCGAGTTGGTTTTAAGTCATCCACAACTCGCCACTGCCAGTCCACTGCGCGACCGCCGCACCGGTCGATTTGCAGGTGCCACGGTCTTCATTCACTCGGATATTCCCATGCATGCCGGACAGGCCAGTTCCACGGCGGTGATCACGGCTTTAACGCAAGCCATTTGTCGCTGCTTGCCTGCGACCATCAGTACCGTCGAAAAGGCCGTACTCATTCAGCAGGCGCAGAACATGTTTGGCGGCACGGGCAGCCACGTGGTGGATGCGTTAACGACACTGTGTGCCCTGGATGGTCCACCGCCACATATTTTGCGCTACAATGCCCAGCCGCACGATTTAATCGGCCAGATTCCGCTGCCGGCGGACGTAAAAATTTTAGCCCTTAATACCGGGGTACCTGCTTTGAAAGGCGGGCAGACGGTGCGTTCACTGCGGCTGGCGGGTGCCATGGGCTTGCAGATCATCCAGGTGATTTACAACGATTTGGGGCGGCAAGAAGCTCCATTGCACGGGTATCTGGGTAATTTGTCACCGAGTTTATACCGCCGGTATTTTCGCGCGTTGCTGCCGCGGCGCCTGCGTGGGCGCGATTTTGTGCGCTCCTACGGCCCGTTGCCGCCGAGTGCAGGTGAAATTAACCCCGGCCAGTTCTACCGGGTACGAACGGCCATTGACCATCTGATTTCCGAACACGAACATGCGGAGCACTTTTTGCATGAAATGGAACAGCCGGCGGAACCGGTCCCCGGCCATCGGCGGTCCCGGGCGTTTCGCGATTTAACCTTGCGCCGGGCCGGGCGGTTGCTGCTGGCGTCGCATCACAGTTATCGTCTGCGCCTGGGGCTTTCCTGCTGGCAAGCGGACTGGCTGATTGATCGACTGATGAGTTTTGGGCCGGAGCACGGCATATTCGGCGGGCGCATCGGGGAATGCGGGGGCGGGGGCACGGTCACAGTGCTCACCAATTGTTCCGCCGCCGCCACCGAAGCCATACTGGAGATCATCCATGCGTATCGCACCACCGTCGGGAGCGCCTTGCATGTGGATGTGGCCGGCGGTCCGGGCAGCGCCGGAGCATTGCTGGTCAAATGATGGGTATGCATGTGAATAGCCAACGGCCGAGGCAAGATCGTGTGCGCGAACTGGTGCTGGCGCATGGGTACCATGCCAATGCCTATCAGATACTCAACCCCGGTATGCTCCACTGGTTTTCCAGCGACCATCAAGCAGTTGTCGGCTACGTCAAACGCGGTTGCTGGTGGGTGGCGGCCGGCGCGCCCATTTGCGATGCGGCCCATCTGCAACAGGTCGCCGTGGAATTTCAGGCCGGGGCGAAGCGCGACCGCTGTCGGGTCTGCTACTCTTTTGCGGAGCAGCCGCTGGTCGATTGCTTGAAACCTCTGGGGCACAAGACCATCGCTCTGGGGGCCCAGCCCGTATGGGTACCGGACGAATGGCCGGACCTGCTGCAAACCCACCGATCGCTGCGGCAACAAATAAGGCGGGCTGGGAACAAGGGAGTTTACATTCGGGCTTTTACGCCCGCGCAAGTGTCGACAGATACCAGATTTCAGAATTGCCTGCGTGTGTGGCTGCACCATAAACCACTGGCACCCATGGGTTTTCTGGTGGAACCGCCGGCGCTGGAGACGGGCTATCCGGATCGTCTGATTTGGGGAGCCTTGCAGCGCGATGGGAGGGCGGGGGAAAAACTCATCGCCTTTTTGCTGGCTTCGCCGGTACCGCGACGGAGCGGGTTTTTGGTGGAACAGATTGTGCGCGATCCAGCGGCCCCCAATGGCACGGTGGAAATGTTGGTTGACGCGTGCATGACGGAATTGCGCCGGCGCGGGTCAGGGTACCTGACCCAGGGACCCGTGGCCTTAAGTCGCTACGCCGCTGGTGCCATGGCCGCCAACCCATGGTGGATGCGCAGCCTGATGCAACTGAGCCGCCGCCACCTGGGCCGATGGTACGGCTTTCAAACGCTGGAATCTTTTCGTGCCCGCATGAGGCCGAACCGGTGGGAACCGGTGTACGCCATTGTGCACGGCTCACGTTTTTTACCGGCAGCACTCTATGCGATGGCGGGGGCATTTTTTCGTCCGCAATGGGTTGGCGGTTTCAGCTCAATGCACTGATGGCCATGCGCGGATGCCGCCACAAACTGGTTATCATGGATCGGCTAAAGGAGCGTCTGTCATGTACATTGGCACTTCAGATCTGACCACTTTGCGGTGGTTGTGCGATATTCCCACTGCCCCATATCATGAACATTTTGTGGTTGCGGCTTTGCGCAGCTGGTATCAGAGCCATGACCGCCATCGCCATATACGCTGGCATTGCGACCCTGCAGGTAATATCCATTTGGATTATCACAAGGGGCGGGGAATTTCCCGTTTGCTGGTGCTGGAGGCCCACCTGGATCATCCGGCATTTGTGGTGACGTCGAGGGGGCGAAATGGCCTGGTTCGGGCCATTTTTCGCGGTGGAGTTAAACCGGAATGTTTCGCCGGGGCTTCCGTGCTGCTGTGGAATTCACCGGCACCGCAAGCGACCCAGGCTGAACTCACCCGTGTACCGGCGCAGGTGATGGCGGTGACACCGGCAACCAAATCGCAGCCGTTGCGGGCCGTGCTGCGGACTAACGGAACACGCATCCGCACCGGTACCATCGGCACCTGGCACCTGCCTGATGCCGCGGCACACCATAATCTGTTCACGGCTCGCGCCTGTGATGATCTGGCCGGGGTGGCGGTGTGTTTGTGTGTGCTGGACCGATTGATACAGGGCCGGATTACGGCCCGCGTTCGGGTACTGTTGACACGTGCGGAGGAGGTGGGGTTTGCCGGTGCTATCGCTGCGGCACATCGGGGCTGGATACCCAAAAATTGTGCGGTGATTGGTCTGGAAACCAGCCGCACAACTGCCCAAGCCCGTTTGGGCCATGGCCCGGTGATTCGTGTGGGGGACCGCACGAGCGTATTTGATCCGGACCTGAGCGGCTTTATCGGCAGCACTGCCGCCGATCTGGCTGCAGCTATGCCGGAATTTAAGTTCCAGCGGGCGCTGATGGATGGGGGCACCTGCGATACCACGGCTTTCAGTGCGTTTGGTTACCAGGCCGGGGCGGTGTGCCTGGCTTTGGGCAACTATCACAACATGGCCGAGTCTGCGTCGGGCCAGAACTTGGCTGCTGTTCCATCAGCGGGGCCGATGATAGCCTCGGAAACGATTGACGTGCGGGATTTTGCGGGAGAAGTGGAATTGCTCACCGCCTTGTGCCGGGTGTTTCCGCGTTATCGACCGGGGAGCGCCACTTTGCGCAAGAAACTGCTGCACATGCACGATCGGACGCAAAAAAAATTATTATATTCGTAAGGACCTGTTGCTGCAGAAAGGGTTTTGAATGGCAGAAAAATTATATCGTCGGCGCTTTCTGAAATTGATAACGGCCGCGGCCGGAGTGGCCATCTTGCATGACTCAATCACCATGGCCGCTCCGCAAGTCCGGGCAACGCAACGAAAATTGCGCCTGGAAGATATGGATCTCTCGCTGATGCAGCAGGGCTGGGGCCATCCGCACAAAAATCAGAGCGTCGTGGGTACGCCTCTGCAAATCGGCGCGGTCAAATTTGCCCACGGTATCGGCACCCATGCCCCGAGTGCCTTGGAAATTGATTTGAAGAAAGCCGCCGCCCGCTTTACCGCCTTGGTCGGCGTGGATCGGCAACAACAGGGGCGGGGCGCGGTGATATTTGAAGTGGTGGTGGATGGCCAGGTGGCCGCCCGCACACCGGTGCTGCACGACGGTCAGGCCCCATACAAAATAGCGCTGAATTTAAGGGGTGCGAAAACTATGTTGTTGCTGGTACACCCCGGCCAGATGGGAATTGCCTTTGACCATGCCGATTGGGCGGACCCGGTGATTACCCTGGCCAGCGGATCCATGGCCACGCCGACGGCGGTACGGCTGGACAGTACCATCAAGCCACCCGAACTGGCCAGCGGCGATCCTCCGACACCGGAATTTCATGGCCCGCGGGTCATCGGCACCACGCCGGGACGACCCTTTCTGTTTCAGGTACCGCACACCGGTACCGGTCGCATCACCATGGAAGCGGTCGGGTTACCGGATGGGTTATCCATGACTCCGGGCGGACTTATCACCGGTACGGTGCATGACAAGGGCCAATACCGGGTGAAACTCACGGCCCGTAATGATCTCGGCCAGGCCACACGTACACTGCGCATTGTTGCCGGCGAGCATCAACTGGCTTTGACGCCCCCGATGGGCTGGAATTCCTGGAATGCCTACGGCATGAGCAACTCGGCCGCCAAAACCCGCGCCGCCGCCGATGCCATGGTCAAAACCGGCCTGGCAGCCAAGGGTTTCATGTACATTAACATCGACGACGGATGGCAAAATGGCCGCACGCCGTCCGGGGAAATTAAAACCACCGCGGCTTTCGGCGATATGAAAGACTTAGCCGATCATGTTCACTCCCGGGGGTTACGCTTCGGCCTTTATTCCTCGCCGGGGCCAACCACTTGCGGCGGCCACACCGGCAGTTACCAGCACGAACCACAGGATGCCCGCACGTACGCGGCCTGGGGCGTGGATTACCTCAAATACGATTGGTGCAGTTATCGCATCATTTCCGGTCCGCATCCTGATCTGGAAGAGCTCATCAAGCCCTACGCGACCATGCTCGCCGCCCTTGATAAAGTCCCGCAAGATATTTTCTTTAGCCTCTGCCAGTACGGCATGGGCCATGTATGGACCTGGGGCGGGAAGCCTCCGGTTTTTGGAAACAGTTATCGTATCAGCGGCGATATCAACGACTCTTGGGCGGCCGTTTGCCGCAACGGGTTTGGGGCGGACCGCCGGCTGTTTCCTTTCGCCGGTCCGGGCCATTGGAACGATCCGGATATGTTGGTGGTAGGTTTCGGCTATTTTGAAGACGGCCCGCTGCACTGGACCAGGCTGACCCCGTGGGAACAGGTGACGCACATCACGCTGTGGTGCATGTTAGCTGCTCCGCTGTTGCTGGGATGTGATCTGGAAAAGTTGGATAAATTCACCACTGATCTGATGACCAACACGGAAGTGCTGGCGGTTAATCAGGATGAACTGGGCCAACAGGCCCAGCGCGTGGCCCGGATGGGCCAAATGGAAGTATGGGCCAGGCCATTGTGGGATGGTACGGTGGCGGTAGCCGTTTTTAATCGCGGCTTTACACAGGCGACCACCACCATCACCTGGGCGGAAATATCGCCGGTGATTCCTTCCGGCAAGATATTTATGGGCCACCAACCGGTACGGGACCTCTGGCGACGTCAGGACCTGGGTCTGCATGGTCAGTTTGCGGCCACTGTGGCACCACATGGTGCGTTAATGCTGAAGATAGGCACGCCAGACCAAACGGATTGATATCGAAACGCAAACTCGGACGGGTGATAAACCGGACGACAAAACAACATTTGACGTGCATGAATCGTAAAAGCGAATTGTTGGAAGCGTTTTTTCTGCAAGAAACATGTTCCGCTGGCCGTTAAGACTTGTTAGGATGTATAACGTGGTGCCGACTATGGTTTTCCCACCCCTGGGGCGAGTGCGTCATCGCCGGGCTAGTTTAAGGAGTTGCGCGTATGCGAAGTTCATGGTGCAAGCATATTGGAGTAACTGCGGCAGCGTGTTTGGCTGGGTTATCGCTGGCGCTGCCCGCCACGGCTTTTGTCAATCCCAAAGCTTGGGTTCCGCCGCGGGCGCACCACGTACGTATGGCTGGAGGCGAGGCCACTGCGCCGCTGCCTTTGCCGGCCACGCCCCAGCGCCGCTCCGAACATAAGCGAAAACCCGCTCCCCCGGCCCTGATCGGCATGATTGATCTGAATCAGATAGTGGGCCACCGTGTGGAGAATTACCCCACGGAAACCATCGATATTGAAACCCTGATGAACTGGACCAACTCGCAACTGGGCCTGCACTATCGATACGTACAGGTGGATTTATCCCGGTTCAGCTGGAGTCCGACGCAATTGCCGGTGCTTTATCTGACGGGATGGACACCGCTGCCGAAATTCAGCCCGGTGATTCTGGCGAAAATGCGAGGTTTCATTACCGCGGGCGGTACCCTTTTAATCAATGCCAGTTGCGGCCGGCCGGAATTTAATAAAAGCGTGATTCGCCTGGAACATCAATTGTTTCCGAATCGCCCCTTTGGCCCGCTGCCGTTGGATGATCCGATGTATCATTGCCTCAATCACATTTCGCAAATGGCCGTGCGCAAGGGCACCGGTCCATGGAAAGAAATTCCGCCGTACCTGGATGTGATGTACATGGGCTGCCGGGCGGGAATCATTTTTTCGCCGGTGGACATGAGCTGGGGCTGGAACGCGGCCGCCCGGCCCATCAAGGGCGGAGTGCTCTATGCGCAAGGCGATGCCCTGCGGCTGGGAGCCAATATTTTGACATACGTACTGGCCAATTATCAGTACGGCCGGGCGTTTGAAATTCAAAAAATTTATCAGCAGTCCAAAATCGCCACCCGCGACCAATTGGTGATTGCGCAAGTGATGAACAACGGCGATTGGAATCCCACGCCGCATGGTCTGCCGAATCTGCTCAAGTTCATCGATCAGAAAACAACCCTGAGCGTGCAATTCAAGAGAGCCAGGGTTTCGCTGGATTCGCTGAGCGTGGGCCAGTATCCCATTTTGTACATGACGGGTTTGCGGAACTTTGCCTGGACACCCAAAGAGGTGCAAAACCTGCATGCGTACCTTCATGCCGGAGGCATGCTATTTGTGGATTGTGCGATGGGGTCGGATGCGTTTGATGAAGCGTTCCGTGCGGAAATTAAAAAGGTGCTGCCGCACCATAAGCTTAAAATATTGTCCATGAAGTCGCCGGTTTATAACGATGTATTCCAAATCCGCCAGGTGAACTATTCACCAGTGGTGGCGTCCGCAGATCCTGGCTTGCACGCACCGGTGCTCGAAGGCATCACCATCGATGGTGCGCCGGCCGTGGTGTACAGCCGAATCTCGCTTTCCAACGGCTGGGAAGACCTGCCCAACCCCTACGCGAAGGCTTACGCCACAACGGACGCCTTGAAGCTGGGAACCAATATTCTGGTGTATGGCTTGACGCACTGACGGTGAACACTCAAGCTAAACAGTCCATGGGGCCGATAATACATTCAACCACAGTGTTTTGGTAACGCCGTTGTGGTCGGGTTGTTTTTACGGTAATTGGAGTTGGGTTTAAGTAAGGAGACTAAACCATGGAAGAATACGAAAATCTAAAAAAAATTCTGGAAGCCTGTGCGGAAGATATTGCCAAGGCCCAGGGCGGCAATAAAATGGCCGGCACTCGTGTGCGCAAGGCCATGCAGGATGTTCGAGCCACGGCCCAAATTATCCGCAAGAAAATACTGGAAATGCGCACGCAGGCGCCATGAAGCGCCGGGCTTGATATGCCGCTGCAACTCCAACCAATCAACTGCTGAAACAGTACGGACGGCTGCCGGGTACTTCGGTTGTAAACACCGCTGCATTGGCGTATGTTACCTGTGATTTTGAGTGTTCAACTGGAGTATTGTGTTCGTGGCACCACCACTTCTATACGATTTAAGCCGCTTGGATTTATCCAACATTGAGGTACCACTGGAGGAAATTCGCAAGGTCAACCCGCATCGCTTTGAAATGGAACAGCTTTCCGGAATTATCCATATAGACCGGGAAAATATTACCATTGTGGGCGTGCGCGAGGTGCGGATGGATGAATTCTGGGTCCGCGGCCATATTCCAGGCCGGCCGCTGCTGCCGGGGGTTCTGATGATTGAGTCGGCCGCGCAACTCTGCTCTTATGCCGGCCGAGTGTTGATACCGGAGATGGGCTTTATCGGGTTTGCCCGGTGTGAGCATGGTAAATTCCGCGGTGCTGTGATTCCGCCCAGCACCTTGTACGTGATTGCCAAAATGGTGGATGTGAGTCGGCGGCGCATTGTGGCGGATTGCCAGGGTGTTTGCAACGGTACTCTGGTATTTGAATGTAAAATTACGGGAATGCCAGTGTAGGCCCGCAACAGCGCGGTGAGAACCGGCAGCATCCATTATTGGGTTTAAGATCGTGGATACGCCAACCACCTTGTCGGATCTGCTGCCGCAGCGTGTGGAATTGCCGGAAATCCCCACGGATCTGCTCGACCCGGCGGCCGACGGTCGAAATTTGGATATTGCTTTGGCCACCGTGCCGGCCAAGCCCGCTGTTTATGCGCTGTTGGACCACGCCCGAGAGTCCATTTTACTTTCCAGTACCGCCAATCTGCGACTGGGGTTGCTGCATCGCTGTGCCTTGCCACCCGCCGCAGATTCTCATTTGCGCCGCGTCAATTATCGCCAGTTCAGTCGTTGGGTCGATTATCGCCGGGTCGGCAGCACCTTTGCGGCCAATTTATGGTATCTGCGCGCGGCGCGGCTGCTATATCCGGACCGGTACCGCAAAATGCTGGCGTGGAAAATGGCGTGGGGGGTTATGGTAGACTTGGAAGCCGAGTTTCCCCAGTTGCTGGCCATTTCCGCCGCCCGTGAGTCGACCGGCCAATGGCTGGGGCCGTTTCCGGATGCCGTGAGTGCCCGCCAGGCCATACACGTATTGGAAGACACCTTCGACTTGTGTCGGTATTATGATGTACTCCGGGAGGCACCGCACGGCAAACCATGCGCCTACAAGCAAATGGGTAAATGTCCGGCCCCCTGCGATGGCAGTACCACTATGGCGGAGTATCGCCAGAGCGTGCGCAGGGCGGCGGAATTTCTGGTCGGAGGTGGAGCAGCGCCGGGCGAGGTGGCTGCGGCCATTCGCCAGGCCTGGCAGCAAGAACAGCAACTGCAGATGCGCAGTGCCGCGGCCAAGCTGGATTTTCTCTCTGCCGCACGCATCAAATCCCGGATCAACTCAGCGGCTCGACTTTCCGGCGAAAGATTTACATACGTTCACCGATTACCGAGTCTCAAATTTCTGATCCTCCAGCCCGGGGCCACCGCCTCGTGGGTTGAACCTTTCTTTTTTCAGGACAGGAGAATTGTTGCCGGCGAGCCGGTGCCGAAAAAACGGGTTAACGACGTGCTTGCCCAGTGGTGTAACCATATCAACACGCCGCTGCCGTCCGGAGACGGCTTGAATGATGATCCGGCCGACATGGTAAGCCTGCTGTGCTATCACCTATTCCGCTCGCGCGATGCCGGATTGTACATTGCCGCCGATGAGCCTTTGCAGGTTCAGGCGCTGGCGGATCGGTTAAGCGCCTGGTGGGCGCAAAAGCAGCGTTCTTCGGATAATATGGAACAATCCTCGGATTCGGCCGTGGCTCTGGATTCCGGTCCGACAGCGGGCGGGCCACGCTTGCCGATGGAGCAGGACGGCTGATACCGTCCGCCTCATGGAAGGGGCACATGGTGAAAAGCGGTAGCGCTAACCCGGTCAATTCCGCTGTTCCAGCGGCGGCAGGCGATACGATCAGCGGTCTTGTGCCCGAAGATATTGCCGCCATCCAGCAATTTTGTTTATACGTGGATACGGAACTGGGATTGGCCGCCAACACCCTTTCAGCCTATCGCACCGACCTGACCGATTGGGCATTATTCTCTGCGGGCCATGGCCGCAAACGCATGATTGAGGCGGATGATCGCATGGTATCAGCTTATCTGCGCCACCTGGGGGAAGATCGTCAAATGCAATCCTCCAGCGTGCTGCGGCATGTTGCGTCCATGAAAATGTTTTATCGCTTTGCGATCTCCCGCGGCCTTTGCACCATCAACCCGACGGAACTACTGGAAACCGCCCATGTATGGCGTAAACTGCCTGACGTGCTGGCCCGGGGACAAATGGAGAAGTTGCTCCAAGCCGTCCAGCCAGGCCATCCGCTGTATCTACGCGATCAGGCTATTGTGGAGTTGTTTTATGCCTGCGGATTACGGGCTTCGGAATTGGCGGACCTGGAACTGGGCGATGTGCATTGGGATCTCGGTGTAATCCGGGTGATCGGCAAGGGACGCAAAGAGCGTATTATTCCTGCGGGCGTTCCAGCGCTGCAGGCTCTGGAAAAATATGTGCAGGATCTGCGTCCGCGGCTTTTGGCCGTGAAAGGGTATCGGACGGAGCGGGTATTTTTATCGCGGTCAGGCCGGCCGATCAACCGGATCGTTTTGTGGCAGCGCATAGCGCAAATATCGCAGGCCGGTGGCTTGCGGCATATCCATCCGCATACGCTGCGTCATACCTTTGCCACGCATCTGCTCTCCGGTGGGGCGGATCTGCGGGTAGTGCAGGAATTGCTGGGCCATTCCAATGTGGGCACCACGCAATTGTACACCCATGTGGATGCGGATCGGCTAAAGGCCGTGCACTTAAAGCACCACCCCCGTCCCTGAGCCGGAATGTTTAACGTGATCTGACGGAACCGGTATCGTCGAAGGAGGCTAATCATGAAAGTTGCGGTTATCGGCAGCAGTGGTCAGTTGGGCCATGATCTGATGCGGATCTTACCTGCCGCGGGGCTGGAAGCGATTGGATTTTTCGGTCGCTTGGAATTGGATATTGCCAACGCCGCCGCGGTGGAAGCTATGCTGGAGAGCCACCGGCCGGATGCGGTGATCAACACCGCCGCCTTCCACCATGTGGATTTATGTGAAAGCCGGCCGGATGACGCATGGAAAATCAACGCGGTGGCGGTTCGCGATGCCGCCAAGGCCTGCCAGAAACGCAAGATTTTATGGATGCAAATTGGTACGGATTATGTTGCCGAGGGCTGGCCTGGTTGCCAACCCATTGCCGAAACCGCGGCTGTTTGTCCCAAGAGCATTTATGCCGCTAGTCGATTTGCCGGCGATTGCTTAACGCTGGCCCATGCCCCTGAATATGGTTATGTGGTGCGCACCTGCGGACTCTTTGGCATTGCCGGCTGCAAACTGAAAGGCGGTCTGAATTTTGTGGATACCATGATTGCCGCAGCCAGGGCCGGCAAGCCGCTGCGGGTAGTCAGTGATCAGATTGTGGCACCTACCGCCACTGATACCTTATCCCGCCAGTTGGCGGCTCTGCTGGAACATCAACCTGGGCCAGGCTTGTATCATGCCGTGTCGCATGGACAGTGCAGTTGGCATGAATTTGCGCAAACCGCTTTAAGAATGGCTGGATTGACGGTGACTGTTGAGCCGGTCAGCAGCACGGCCTTTGCCGCCGCCGCTATCCGTCCGCGCTATTCCGTTTTGGATAATGCCCGTCTGCGTACGGTGGGCCTGGATCTGATGGAAGACTGGCAAAAAAGTCTGCAACGCTACATTGCCTGCAAATATCCACCGCCGGCTTAAACTTCCGCGCTTGTCTTAAAGCCGGCCGGCGGGTATTTTTAGGCTTGGCCGGGTGGCTGTGCCGCTCGTGTGGAAATTGGACTCTTACCGCCGGGAGCTTGTTGTGGACGAATCGCAATTATCGCAATCTTTAAGGCCGGGCCAGCGAACTTTGGTGTACGCTCCCGGTTCCATCGTGCGCGTTACGGAGCAAATTTCCCGGCGGACCCAATCCCATGCCATAGCCGTTACCGGTCGGGTGCTGCGTCAGGAACGCCAGGAATCCGGCAGTTGGTTTGCGCGCAATAAGGGTGGACGACTTTGGTTGGACCGGTTGATTATCGAAAAAGACGATGGCGAGCAAGTGGTGCTGAACCTGGATGACTACACGCATATTGAATTGCTGCACGGTCCTCTGCCGCAGGACGGCCGAACGCCTATGATCGAACCAGCCCAGGATCGTACAGGTTCGCTCACGTAATTCATGCCGCGCCTGGCAGCCCGTACTTCTTGCTGTGCCGCGGTCGGGTTGCACACTGGCCGGAGCCACCCTTGTCCGGTTACAATCTCGCCATGAAAATAACGCGCGGAATTAAGCTTGGCCTTTTGAATCACCGTAAAGTGTTCGCTGCTGCCGTGGTTGCCGCGGCCATCGGGTTCCTTCCAGGCTGTGTGGAAAGATCCATCACCGTGGTCACCAGCCCCCAACATGCGGTGGTCTACTTAAACGATGTCGAGGTGGGACGAAGCCCCTGCAAGGTTCCCTTTGAATGGTATGGCGATTACAGCGTGCGCCTTCGGGCTAAAAAAAATCTCGGTACCACCGCCGATCCACACTGGGTGTATTATTACCTGCACACCCATCGCACGGCCCACGCGCCATGGTTTCAATGGATCGGCCCGGACCTTTTTGCCTCGCTTATTCCCATGCACTTTAAGGATAATAAAATCTGGGCGTTTATTGTGCCGCCCGTGGCGCAGCGGACCAACGCCGATCTGATTAAAAACGCCGAGCATCTGAAAGCTCAAATGCCCCCACCTCCAACTGCGGCACGGCCATCCCCGCCCGCCCCAACCCGATAGGCGATAACTTGCCGATGCGGTGCCGCCCGCTTTATTACGTGGTATTAACCTCGCGCTCATGTGCTGCCGGGCCAACCTGAATTCCTCACCGCTCTACCCACCCGCACCAAACGCGAGCCTTAACGTTATCGGATGGAAGAATTGGCACGTATTGCGTCCGAAAACAAGCATTTCGCCATTGGCAACGTCCCAATAGAGTTATCACTGGACAAAATCGAGCCGGCTGTACGATGAATGAACACGGGGCTTTACCGCGACACTTCCGCGGAGAATCTAAGCCCGGATCAGTATCAAAGAGCTGTCGAATGGAATCTTCAGGTACGAACAGCTCAGAAGGAATTGTGTACGATGGTTAAGAACCGCAAGGCCTTTACTCTCCTGGAGTTGCTGGTGGTCATGGCCATCATCGCGGTGCTCATTGCACTACTGTTGCCGGGGCTGGCTCTGGTGCGGCAGACGGCCGATCGGGTTAGTTGTGCGGCTAATTTAAGTACATGGGGCGATGTAGCTTTGGCATACGCTGCGGATCACCAGGGGTTGTTTCCCACGGCTTATGGCTATGGACAGGGGGCAATTTCGGGCATGGGCGGATCCGGTCCGACGGTGTATCCAATGGCCTTGAATCTGGACTCCAACGACCAAAACAATGAGTTTAACGGTTCGCAATGGCTGAATTATGGCACACCGTATTCAACATTTTTGCAATACGGCGGCACCAGCCAGAGCGCATTTTATGCGCCGGATGGAACCACGCTGGCGTCGGCGAATGAAGGCATGAATATTCCGTTTATACCCTATTTTGACCCAACCCAACTGGGTATGGATGGCTCACTGCCAACCCAAAGCCAAACACAACAGGTTCAACTGGCCTCCTGGATGATTTGCCCCAGCAGTACGTACACCAGCGATTTGTTTGCATCAGCGGAGCCGGGCACCTGGGGCTATTTTATTACGACCACCTACATGTACGTGGCCGGCACCACCGCGCGCGGAACATCCGGGCCGCAGCTCTCACTTGGCAGTGGGTTTAATGACAGCAGTCTGCTGAATTGGGGAACCAGCGAGAATAAACCGGCGGTACATGCCTATGGCTCGCCCAGGGATATCCTGGCTGCGGATGCCGTCGGTTGGAGTGGTGCCAACAACGGCAATATGTATTTCATCAACCATCCAGCGCTCAACAACTCCGATACTCCGGCGTTCCAAAATGTGCTTTTTGGCGATGGCCACGTGCAGGGTGTTGGTAACCCCACCTACTATGATCCAAACTCCAATCAAGGAGTTAACACCCTCACGGCCAACAACTGGGCGGTGGCCCAATCCAGCCCACCTTCAACATTTTCCCCTTGGCTTGGCGGCAGCATTTCCACCAACCAATCGGCCAATTGGATGTTTTATTGGCCCAATATTCCAATTAGTGGAACTGGAAATTGATGCCACGGGTTTGGCCGGTATCTAACCAGTAAAGAGTATTCAAAGTACTGGCATGGCTCGCAGACAAGTATGGTGCAGTGGTTCTACACCAAATCGCTGCGTGCATATCCTTGTGGCTACCCACGCAGAACTTCCGGTGGTGTTGGCGATACTCGCAATGCTTAAACGATTCAGTGTACAGCAAAGCGACCGCCAACGTTATCATCAGTGACTGGGCTGACTGGTGTTGCTACCGGCTAAATATTCCAGGCGGCAACTAAGCCTGCACAGTTGCGATAGGGAGCGATCAAGGGCGTTTACGCCGTCCAAATAAAATTGCCAAACCACCAACGCTCATCAAACCCAGGGCGGCAGGTTCCGGCGTCGCCACCGTTACGGTAAACAAACTTCCACCTCCTGAAAGAGCCGAGGTTGTCGCCCCCAATCCGGAAGAGGTTGTGGCCATATTGAGCATGGTGTCCGTGAAGCCGGTAACTGGGGATCCGTCCACTGCGGCGTTGGTGAATGTTACTGAGCCAAAATTCGCCAGCGGGGCAATCACGTAGGTGGGTGGGGGATTTGAGTTTGTGATGGTTGGGGATTCAGCAATCCATTCGGCGGAAGAACGCTGTGGTGCCGGGTTGGTTCCGCCGGTCGGCGTGACTGAGTAGGATTCATTGCGGGTCGTGTCGGTGTAGGCTAAATCGTACTTATTAGTGCCGCTGTCGTAGGTGACAGAAGCGTTAATGTTATCGCCAGCAAAAACTTGATAGCTCAGGGTGGGCCCCGCTGGGTACATTTCGACAAAACCGTAATCTTGGGTGACGATTCCGGTATTCGTCAACTCAGTAAAGGCATCCACCCCAACCTGTTCAACCGTGCTTGAGTTGAAACCATCTAGGCCGACCCAGAATGAGGCGTAATATTCGACGCCAACGGGCGCACCCGCTGGTGGGGCAACGGTGGGCATGATCCACGAACCCGAAACGCTGGTAAACGTGTTACCCGTTGCTGGCGTATCTGCATACCCCGCCCAGTTTGGCGAGATTGTCGTCTGGGTTGTCGTCGTTGCCAACGCCGCCTGTCCGCCCGTTGCCACAGCGGCAGCTACGGCTAAGGCGGAAATCGCCTTAATCCTCAAACCACGAACCGTAAAACCTGACTTTACACTATGCGAATATAGCTCTTCCGCGTTCCCAAACAAATGCAACATTGTTTTCCTTCAGTATCATAACCTTGGCGGCTGATAAAATCACATCCATGCGACTTTCAACCGGCAGCCATGAAAATCAATATAGGCCAATAAATTCGCATGTCAAGCGAAAAAAAATCATTTTTTATAAACACTTTTTTTATCGGCGGTTGCAGTTATGGTCCGGTCATCGTCATCTCCGAAGAATAACCTGTAGATTTACGCCAATTCGCCGGCTTGCGTGTCGGCGGCTATTCCGGAGGGGGGGCTTGGCCGATTTTTGACAGTGCCGCCGCATGCTTGGCGCAAAACCCGCGCTCGCCTAAAGTAGATAAATGCAAAAAATTGATCTCCCCATGATACCTCCTCGTAAAAGCGATTCTCATAAAGGCAATTACGGCAAGGTGCTTATTATCGGTGGATGTGAAACCATGCCCGCCGCGCCGGCTATCACTGCTCTGGCCGCGTGCCGCACGGGTGCCGGTCTTTGCCGCATCGCTACCGTCAAGGAAGCCTTGTCCATCGCTCTGACGCTTTGTCCATCCGCCACGGGCTTTGCGTTAAGCTCCCGTGATGCCAAAGCGTTGCTGGATTTTGCCGACCAACATGATGCTGTTGCCGTGGGGCCTGGTCTGGGTCAAAGTCCGCTGGCAAAAAAAATTGTCCTGGAACTTTTGGCCCGCCATTCCGGGCCGATGGTGCTGGATGCGGATGCCCTGAATATTCTTTCTACTCTTGAGGCCAGCGAATGGCCGAAGCGTAAAAACTGGAGTAACGTGGTTTTAACGCCCCATACCGTGGAGTTCATGCGTTTAATGGGCGCGGTTACCAAGCGTCGTGGCAGTCTGGAAATTGCCTCCCATGCAACCAGCGAACAGCCGCAGGAGAAACATCCAGTCGCCACCGCATCCGACACTACGCCGGCGGAACTGGAAAATGCGGCGGAAGCGTATTGCACAGCGGATGGCGTAGCCATTGATTTTGAGCCGGAATCTCCGCCCGCCGCCGTAGAGGGATCAGTCAACACCGGCGAGAGTGCCGCGGTCGCACCCGACCGCTGGGCTTTGGCGGAAATTTTGAGCCGTGCCACGGGCTGCGTCGTTGTGCTCAAAGGCCACCGGACGGCCATTGCCGACGGCGGCCGCGGAGCCATCAACCAAACCGGTAATCCAGCGATGGCGACCGCCGGTATGGGCGATGTGCTTACCGGCGTGATTGCTGCCTTGATCGGCCAGGGAATTGCTCCGGCAGATGCGGCGGTGTTAGGCGTGCACATTCACGGTCTGGCTGGTGATATGGCCGTTGAAACCATTGGACCCGCAGGGCTGCTGGCCACGGACGTGGCGAATCTTTTGCCCAAGGCATTGGCCACCCGTCTTGCCAAGAGTTGATCGCCTCTTGTTACCAGAAAAGATTTCTGCAAAGCTCGGTACAGCTTCGCTTTCACCCAAGATGAAATTCGGGAGGCGCGATTGCCACTTTGCAAAAATCAGGGAGTGCTTAACGGGCAATCGCGGGGCCTTAAGGACTTGCAGGAAAGCGGCGGTGTGTGGTCCAATCTCTTCACACCGGGCAGAGGTGCTGCGGTAGGCTCTTGGCGGTTGTGGCCGCCGGCGTCGCCCAAGGGCGGCCACCAGTGTTGGTCATTTTCACGGTGCCGATCATGGAGCCAATTCGCTTGAGGAAAGTTTGCGGATAGAATTTTCCAAACCATCGCTGATGCCACCCAAGGCATAAGCTGCATGATGGATGACAACATAAATCTCTGTTGTACAATAAGAGGATATTCATGAACCTTAACCAATATCTTACGGACGCCGAGCCGCGTTACGATGCCCAATGCCAGATGCTCGGGGCACAGTTTCATGGACCGGGCTATCATTCTCGTATGCCGGAAGGAACGTGGACTCATGCTACCCGAGAATCGGCGGATTATGCCATTGCCCTGTTGGAGTCCGGCACGGATGCCAACCGCCAGCGAGCCTGCCTGGTCATCGCCAGGATTCTGTCTTTGCAGGAGCGCAATTCAACCGCTGGTACCTATGGGATTTGGCCGTGGCTATTGGAAGAATCGCTGGCCGAAATGTCGCCACCGGATTGGAACTGGGCCGATTTCATAGGTACCCGCCTGGCCCAGATACTGATCCAATACGGGGCGGACCTGCCGGACTCACTGCGCCACGACATCCGCATCGCCCTGGGACATGCGGCTTGGTCGATCTTCCGCCGGAACGTCCAAAGCAACTACACCAATATCGCCATTATGGGCGCCTGCGTTACTGTAGCCGCTGGCGAAATTCTAGCCGTGCCGCAACTCGTCGATTACGGTCGCCAGCGTCTTGCCAATATGGTTGCCTACGTGCAAGATCAGGGCAATTTTAACGAATACAACAGCCCTACGTACACGACCGTGGCGATTCATGAAACTGAAAGGATATTACAGTTGGTGCATGATTCAGCCTCCAGAGTTGCGGCGGAATGGATCCGGAATTTTGCCTGGCAAACAACGTTGGCCCATTTCCATCCTCAGACCAACCAATGGGCACCGCCACATGCACGCGCGTATCACGACCATCTGCCTCCGGAAACCGCAGCGTACCTGTCTACCGCGACCGGCCTGCGTATTCCCACCCATGATGGTGGCGTTGCCCCAATGCCGTGGTCGCCCATTAAGCATTTGCCGGCTCCCGCATCGGCCCTTGAGCAATGCCGGTCGCGCCCGGCGACTGGCATTGTGTTAAAGGAGCGATTCATTCGCCGGGAACCGGAAGAAGATTCCTCTTATGCCACCACCTGGATGACGGAAAAGGCATGCTTTGGATCGATGAATCGGTCCACTTTTTGGACTCAGCACCGCTCGCTGCAGGGATATCTCTGGACGCCGACCGATGCTGCCGTGGTATTGCGAGTGCGGGCCCTGCATGATGGACGAGATTTTTGTGCCATCAGTTGTCGAAATATGCAGGAGGCCAACCGTGTTCTGACCGTGTTTAACATGAGCCAGAACACCGGTGATTATCATCCCAGCCTGGATCGACCCCCCAATGGCAGCTTCCGTGTCCAAGACCTGCGCATCCGTTATGTGCTCTCAGGAAAAGATGTGGCGGTGCAGCGCATCGGCAATGAAACGGTGGCTTTGACTGCCGGTACATGGAAGATTGTTATTCATGCGAACCGGGAGGGCAGCTTTGGCGGACGGTCGATTCGTTGGGAAATTGGAGAGCAGAAAGAGCAGGTATGGTTTGATGCCGTCCTTTATGCGGGCGAACCGATGGATTTTGTACCGGAAACGGCAGGGCCGTTGATATTGGCAGCCGGCTTGGAAATTCTGACTCCGAATGAGTCGATGGCAACGCAGTCACCGGTGGTTGTGTATCAAGGCGATAGCGCCGTTGAGGCCCATTGGCTGACCAATTTGCGCGTGGTTGCACCTGCCGTGGAAGGGTAAATGTGGAAGGGATCAGTCGCGGCTCTTAGATAAGCAAGGAATCAATCCATGGCAGACCGATGGGGCTACAAGCCATTGGTCGCCGCTGGCAACCTCCCGTCACTGGACGAATTAACTAGTTCTTCTTATATTTTCAATAATTACTGAACGCCATGCGCCGTTTAGCGGCGTTAGTTTAATGAGGTTCATATGCCAATTGCTGCCGTTGCCGCCCCCTCCATTGGTTTGGAGCCTTATTTGGCTGCGGTGGAAGAACTCTTCGCGGGCGAGCTTGCCAGTACTTTGCCGCATGTACAACAACTCGTCGGACACGTCCACAGATTTCGGGGAAAAATGCTGCGGCCCACACTGGTGCTGCTGTGCGGCCTGGCTGTGGCGTCACCGGATGCTAACCGCAGCACCGGGGCTTCCATTAAACTCGGCCACGAACATGTGGTTCTGGCCACGGTCGTGGAAATGGTGCATGTAGCCACTCTGGTGCATGATGATGTTTTGGACGGGGCGGAAATTCGCCGTCGCGGGGCCACCATCAACCATCTTCGGGGTAACGAAGCGGCAGTCTTGCTGGGCGATCTGCTCATCAGTCACGCATTCCACCTGTGCAGCAGCCTTAACAGTCAGGCCGCCTCGCGTCTGATCGGCCATACCACCAACATTGTCTGTGAAGGCGAACTGACCCAGAATTTTTACCGCCGCAACTGGAAACTCGATGAAGCCACTTATTTTGACATTATCTACCGCAAAACCGCCAGCCTCATCGAAACATCGTGCCGTCTGGGCGCGTTGGCCCGCGGCGCTTCCACGGGACTGATCGAATCGCTGGCGCTTTATGGTCGGCATTTAGGCATGGCGTTTCAGATTGTCGATGATGTATTGGATATTGTGGGCCAGCAGAAAACCGTCGGCAAATCACTGGGCACGGATATTGACAAAGGCAAGCTTACGTTGCCCATGATTCATTTCCTCAACCACGCCGCGCCCGAACACCGCGAACTGCTGGTAAGCCTGCTGGAATCTACGCAGCAAGATCGTGCCGAGCATGTGCGACAACTGCTGATTCCCAGTTCCAGCATCACCTATGCCCGCCAGCGGGCCCAGTCGCTGGTGGATCAGGCCATTGATGCCATCCAAGTATTACCCGCGGGCGAAATTCGCGACATCCTCACCACCATGGCCCGCTACACCACAGGACGGGATAAATAATCCTGGTGCCGAAAAACTTCGTCGCAACATGTAATGCCTGTTCCAAATAGGATCTTTAGAATCGGCATTTTGGCCGGGTGCGATCCGCTTACCGGAAGCTACCAAGTCCATCGCACTTGAAGTTCCCGCCAATGCGTTGGAGTGGGTAATCAGGCCCCACCGTCATCCGCTCTCACCGGGTCTACACCCCGCTACACCTGGGGGCGCATCTGGCCAATCAGCGCCACCAGGCGATCAGCGAGATTTTCCAGCGGCAGCATTTCAGGCGTGGCGGAGGTGCGGCGTTTGAGTTCCACCTGGCCCGTCGCCAGCCCCTTTTCGCCGAGTACAATCCGCAGTGGTATGCCGATTAAATCCCCATCCTTGAATTTTACCCCGGGGCGCTGATCCCTGTCATCGAGCAACACATCCACGCCGCGGGCCGCCAATTGCGCATGAAGTTCGTCGGCCACTGTTTTGGCCTGGCCTTCATAACGAATCGGCGTGATGAGAACCTCAAACGGGGCAATGTTGACGGGCCAGACGATGCCATCCTTATCTGAGAGTGTTTCCAGTGCCGCCACAATAATTCGGCCCGGCCCGATGCCGTAACAGCCCATGATCATCGGTTGGCTTTGCTGTTTGTCATCCAGGTATACAGCGCCCAGAGCTTGGGAATATTTCGTGCCCAGCTTGAAGACATGGCCCAGTTCAATACCTTTGTCCAGCGTCAAGCGGGACCCGCCGGGAGATTTGTCCCCTTCCACCACGTTGCGGATATCGGCCACCTGGGCCTTGCCGCGATGCTGGGCTTCCAGGTGGTTGATCCAGTTGAAATTGGTCACGTGGTAATCCGCTTCGTTGGCTCCGGTAACAGCGGTAACAATGGCCAGCGCATCCGGATCGATGACCAGTTGAGCACCGGTATGGTTCACCACATGCGGGCCGACAAAGCCAATCACAAAACCGGCCGCCCGGGCCGTTGCATCATCCGCCAGTTGCACGGGTCCCACCAGGCGGCGCAGCTTGGCTTCATTCACTTCGTGGTCGCCGCGCACGCAGGCCACCACAAAGCCGCCGCCGTCGGCTTCGCTGCGGGCGAAAACCAGCGTTTTAATCATGTTTTGCGGCGCGGCGTGCAGAAATTTGCAGACCTGTTCCATGGAGGCCGCGCCGGGCGTATGGACACGTTGCAATTGTGCGGCAACGTCCGCACCGGGAATGGGGAAACCGGCGTCGGCCGGAAGTTGCCGGTCCGCCCGTTCCAAATTGGCGGCGTAACTGCCGTCTTCGCTGCGGGCAATCAAATCCTCTCCCGCAGCGCAGGGGCAAATAAATTCGTGGCTGGCATCGCCGCCGATCGGCCCGCTTTCGGCTTCCACCGGAATCGCCGTTACGCCGCAGCGTTTAAAAATTCGCACGTACGCATTAAACATATCGTGGTAGGTTTTGCCCAGGCTCTCCACAGAGCTGTGAAAGCTGTAGGCGTCTTTCATGATAAATTCGCGCACCCGCAGCAGGCCGCTGCGCGGGCGGGCCTCATCCCGAAATTTCTGCTGAATCTGATAAAGCGCAAGCGGCAATTGTTTGTGGCTGCTGACACAAGCCTTGACCAGTTCGGTGACAATTTCCTCGTGCGTAGGGCCTAAGATCATTTCCGTATCTTTGCGGTCCTTGAGCTTAAAAAGCAGCGGACCGTAGTCAAAATAGCGGCCGGTTTGCTTCCATAATTCGGCGGGAAGAATCGCCGGCATCTGTATTTCCTCCGCGTCAACGCGGGCCATTTCCTGGCGCATAATGCCACAGATCTTCCGCATTGCCCGCCAACCCAGCGGCAGCCAGTCGTAAATACCGGCGGAAAGCCGTCGGACCAAACCGGCCCGGACCATCAACTGATGCGAGAGAATATCCGCGTCCGCCGGTACTTCGCGGCTGGTGGGAATCAGGGTGCGTGACCAATACATGCGTTCTCCATTAAATCCATGGCCATGTTTGTAAGGGTTTTGCGGGCTTCCGGCAAGCGGGCGTGGCGGCGCGCGCGTCGGATCGCGCCAGTCAGCTTAGTTTCTCAAGTTAGGGGTGGGGCTGAAATATGTGAGTTTGTTGAGGCTTTCGGTATCTTTCTCAAGTTTCTCAGGTTGTTGATATGCGGCCCGCGGCCGGGAGGTTCACCGCAGGGGACGCAGCGGTGCTTGCCGGTGCGTGGTCGCCGACGCCACCAGCTTAACGTGGTCGGCTGGCGGATGGAAAACCGCGGAAGTGGTAACAGCGCCGCACAAAGATTTTTTCAGTGGGTACGCCGTGAAAATACAACTGAATTGTCTGTACCGGCGCAATGTGTGCAAACGCGGAGGCCAGCACCTTGTTCACGGTGGCCTGGCCTAAAATTCCAGTCAGAACGGCATTGCGCCCCAGGAATCTTAATTGGCCGGTACGCGGATTTTTTTGATTCAATCCCGGCCATAAATCAAACTGGCTACCCTTGCCGCCGACCCGTGACTGAATGCAAAATACAAAGGGGCGACCCGGTAGATAAAAATGCAGCGAACTGGCGGTATCCCAGCGTGTGGCAATGATCAGTGGGGGATGCTTGTGCCCCTGCGTCAGGGCCAGGCGAATTTTTTCGATGGCCGCCGCGCGCGCCCGCATATTGCGTAAACGAAACGCGGGATCCCACCGCCGGGCGGGAGTGTGAGGCAACAGTCGGGCCAGTTGGGGATAAACCCGCTGCATATTTTCCGCAGCTAAAATGAGCAAAAATCCCCACACCACCGCGGCCACCAGCCACTTGCGATAAGCACTGGGCCGGCCGCCATTCTTATTCCATTCCTCGCTGGCCTGGCCGGCCAATAACACCATCGCCGCAAAAAAGCCGGCCGCAGGCCAGTTCGCCTGTACCTTGCTCCACAGGCTTAGCAGCGTGTAAAAACCAAAAATAGGCAGGGCCGTTCCCAACAGAAAAATCCAGCCGGCGGCGGCCACCGGCGGCAATGTTCTGGCCCGTTTCCAGCCGACCACCACCGCCATCACCAGGAACACAAACATAAATCCGGCCGTGATGCCGGCTTCGGATCCGATAAAACTCAATACACGCATGGGTGCGCCTTCCAGCCGCGCCAATACGTGAATGCTTCCGCCGTGAATGCCTCCTTCTCCACCAATAGCTCGAAACATCACCCAGTGATGATCGGCATTCCATACCAGGGTGGGAATTTGGATAGCCGCCGCTACCAGCAACGCTCCGGCACTGTGCCATGTGGAAAGTTTCTTGCGCAGGTATGGGCTGCACCACGCGGCAATCGCTATGGATGGAGGCAGCGCAATGAGTATCGGCTTGCACAAATTGCCCAGTCCCACCAGTACACCCGCTGCGTACAGCCATCCCACGCGGGCCCGGCTCCAACTGGGGGTTTGACTCCATTCTTCGTCGCGTGGTTCCACCGCCAGCCACGTACAAAGCGTGGCCAAGGCCCAACAGCAATACATCGGCGAATCAATGGTGATCAACAAACTGCCCACCGCGAACACCGGCATCGCCGCGGATAATACAATCACCATCAGTCCCGCGCGATCGTCACGAAAGAGGCGCCGGGCCAAAAACAGACTCGCCAAGCCGCTGATGCTGGAAAAAATAACCGCCGGTGTGCGGATCTCCGGCATTGTCGCATGCGCTACGCCCAGCCAGCGACCCACCAACACCGCAAGATGAATAATAAAGGCGATCCCCGGTCCTTTGGTGTAATAGCCCCAGGCTAAATGCTGCGACCACTGCCAGTAATGACTTTCGTCTTCGGTCAGATCGAAAGGGCAGTGATAGAAAAGAAAAATGATGTTGCTGATGAACCCCAGCACCAGGAGTCCGCAAGCCGTTACCATGCACCACCTGCGATGCACCCAGGCGGGCGCTTGTGCCTTAACATTCGGGAGGGATGATTCGGACAATCTACAACTCCATTTACACGGGGGCCAATCTTAACGGCTGGGGCTGCAGTGGCAACCCATGGCCGGCCATCAACTTGCCGGCGGTATATGAGGTAATAACCGTCAAGTTCAATAGCACCGGACAACGCCGAAAAGTTTCTACACCTATTCACTTAATAGAGGGTCCAGCCGCAGGCTAAATCGCCGGTACGTGTATCGTCATGGGAAGGGGGGCGACTGGCGTAGCACAATAATGGGACCGGGCAGGGCGTGCGGTGGTCCTGCCCTGGGGACGGTCCGTGTGTCCGGCGGGGCGGATGAAACTTGGAGATTCGGCCAAACGAGGGCGACGGGGATCGAACCCGCAACCTTCGGATCGACAATCCGATGCTCTAACCAATTGAGCTACGCCCTCATGGATGGAGACCGAATCTTCAAGCCGATGAGTTTAGCCGCAGTCGGCAGCGAATTCAACTCTGGCCCTAATTGTTGATCGAGCGGCATCAGGATTCTTTCTCCTTTTCAGGCTGAACCATTACATAACATACAGGCAAAATTTTCAGGTTTTGGAAAGAATGCTTTAAGCCTGCCTGTCGGCTCCATCGGCGTCAAAAGTTTATCTAAAGTCCTGGCAGTCGCATTCGCGATGATATAGTGGCCGTGTCGGCATCGGCATACTGCGCTTGGCCATAAAAGCCCATACGGTTGTCCAGGCCGCCGGGGTGATACCGCATATAGGTAAGGGACACGAGCATGGAACCGCCACGGAATCGCAACCCGGCGTTAAATTGGTAACCGGCCCGGGTGGTGTGTCGGCGGCCATCCAGGCAGCGGTTTGCGAGTCCTTTTTGAATCCGCTAAAATTTTTTGCGCCTGATTCGGGAAGACCTGGGTATGAAACCACGCCGGGCCAAGCTGCAGGCCGGCATGAATCTGGCGGATCATTCATGAAGTTTATATCCATGAGTTATTATAAACATAGGAGTATTTGATCATGGTACCATCCAGCGGACCGGTGCGTAAGGCCGTTATTCTCGCTGCGGGAATGGGAACACGGATGAAGAAGGCGGATGCCACGGCCGGGGGCTTAGCGCCCGAGCAAAGTCGTGCCGCCGATGCCGGCCTGAAAGCCATGATTCCTTTTGAACGCCCATTTTTGGATTATGTCTTAACTCCGCTCTGTGATGCCGGCATTGAACAGGTATGCCTGGTTGTGGCCCCCGGCCATGCGGAAATCAGAAATTATTACAACCAACCGGGCATTACCCGGAGGCTCAAAATCAGCTTTGCCGTGCAGGATCCGCCGCGTGGCACGGCCGATGCAGTTTTGGCCGCGGAGGATTTTGTCGGCCAGGATGGCTTCCTCCTGCTCAATTCTGACAACTATTATCCGGCCGAAGCGGCTAAATTGCTGTGCGGCTTAACTTCACCGGGCGTGGTGGTTTACCCCCGCGAGGTACTGCTGGAGCATTCCAACATTCCCGCCGATCGCATCGGCAAATATGCTGTTGTCAAAGTCTCCGCCGATGACCGGCTGGAAGGCATGATCGAAAAGCCCACGGAAGAGCAATTGAGGTCTTTGCCACAGCCCATTTTGATCAGCATGAATTCATGGCGTTTTGACCCGCAAATTTTTGCGGCCTGCCGTGGACTGGCCTTATCTCCCCGTGGCGAGCTGGAACTGCCCGATGCGGTGCTGCGCTCCAGTCGCGAGTTTGGAGTGTCCTATCTGGTGCGGCGTTGTGGACAGGCGGTGTTCGATTTATCGTCGCGCTCCGACATTGCTCCGGTGGCTGCCCTGCTGCGCGGGAAGCAGGTGCGAATATGACAGCCCGGTCGTTATCCGCGGACCTGACAGAGCAAGCCTTGGAAAAGATAGGTTTAAGCCCCGTGGCGGCCGTTGCCAAAGCTAAATTGTTTTCGACTGCTTCCGGGGCCCTGGATTCTCTAGGCCGTAACCTCGGACCCATTTCACGATGGTGGGTACCGGGACGGCTGGAATTTCTCGGCAAACATACCGACTATTGTGCCGGCCGGAGCATTTTGGCCGCGGTGGAGCGCGGCGTGTGTTTCTGCAGTTCGCCGCGGACCGATTCCCGGCTGTGCATCGTGGATGCCGCTTCGGGCGAAGTGACGGAGTTGCAGATTTCTGCTCAGACTACAGCTCAGTCGCAAGGCTGGGACTTGTATCCGGCGGCCGTAAGCCGACGCCTGGCTGCGGTGTTCCCCGGTCCGCTATGTGGGGCGGATGTCGCTTTTATCAGCGACTTGCCGCCCGCGGCGGGGTTAAGCAGTTCCAGTTGCCTTATTGTCGGTTTTTATCTGCTGTTGGCAAAAAGTAACGGGCAGTTCAGCGGCACCGTTCATGGCCACAAACTGCAGGATCGCGTGGCCTTGGGCGAATTTCTTGGCGCAGTGGAAAGCGGGCGGGCCTGGCGGGGGCTGGCATCCGATGCCGGAGTGGGTACTCATGGAGGCAGCCAGGATCAGACCGCTATTTTATGCAGCGCGGCCGGGGGCCTGACTGCATTCGATTTTTTTGATGCCCGCTGCCAACCTGCCGTTAAATTGCCTCCAGAACTGACGGTGGTCATCGCGACCAGCGGTGTGGTAGCCCGGAAAACCGGTGCAGCCATGGCCGCGTATAATCATGTGTCACAAAGGGCCGCCGCGAGTCTGGCGTTCTGGCGTGATCTGGTAAAGCAACCTGGTGATTGCCTGGAAGCCATGTTTCGGGCTGATCCCCAGAACTTTCCCCGTCTGCGGGCCGCGCTACAGGCCCATGGCGACCAGCCCATCGCCGGTTTTTCCGCTACGGATCTGCTCCAGCGTATGGATCAATTTGATGCCGAAAGCCATCGCTTGATTCCCGCCGCCATTGCCGCCATGACTGCCGGACGTTGGACCGACCTGGGCAAAATCGTAGATCAATCGCAGCAACTGGCGGACACGTGCCTGCACAATCAGGTGGTGCAAACTTGCCGACTGGCCTCCACAGCCCGCGGTCTTGGGGCGCTGGCGGCCTCCGCCTTTGGGGCCGGGTTTGGCGGAGCGGTGTGGGCTTTGGTGCAAACCTCACAGGCGGCAAATTTCCTTTCCGCATGGCGGAACACTTACGTACGCGAATTTCCGGAATTGCAGCCATCGGCCTGCTTTTTTCAAACCGCCCTGGGGCCGGCCGCGGCAGAACTGGTCTGTGGTTAGTTTTAAGGAGCCAAAAAAGATGAAACGCAGCGATACTATTTCTCGACGCAGCCTATTTCAGTTGGCGGCGCTGGCCGCGATCACCGCGGACGGAAAATCGCCGGTCGCATCGGCCAAGGCCGTATTGTCCAGCGCGGCGGAGAGTCCACCTGTACGCACGGTTCTCAAGGCGGCCTACGCCGCCGATCCTGTTAAAATCGATGGCACTTTGCGTGATCCGCAATGGAGGCACGCCCCCGCTTATCAATTGCTGGCAATGCCCGTTCACGACGAACCTGGTCGGCGCAAGGTTCTCCATGAAGGCGGCAGCATTCGTATGCTCTGGAATGAAAAGTATCTTTACCTGGGGGCGCAATTGGACGATTCGGATGTGGTGGCGGAAGGCACGGCAAATGGGTTACCCGATTTTCAGTTGGGTGATGTCTGTGAACTTTTTATTCGTCCGCCCAACGAAACCTGGTATTGGGAATTGTATGTTACCCCGAACAATCGGCAAACCACCTATTTCTTTCCCGGGCCGGGGCGCCTTGGTTTACCCGGCAATTTGCGGGCCAAAACCAATCTGCTCAAGGTCGCCGCGCAGGTCCATGGAACCTTAAATAACTGGCATGATCGTGACCACGGCTGGACTGCGGAGATGGCCGTTCCTATCTCCATGCTTACGGCGCGGGGCGAGCATTTTGGCCCGAAGGCTCCGTCTTGGCGCGTTTTAATCGGGCGCTACAATTATTCGCGCTATCTGCCAGAGGTCGAACTATCGAGTTTTCCGGAATTATCCAAAACCAATTTCCACTTGCTGGCGGAATATTGTGATCTTGAGTTGGTCCTCCAATGATTTGCAGTTCACCCGGCCCGCTGGTAAAGCAAATTCGGGCCAAGTGGCAACAGTGGCAAGCACCGAGGTAACGGTGGAAAGGTTAAATAACGGGGAAGAGTATTCCGGGCAGTATTTGCGTTGAGTCTCGTCCGATTCAAGGAGGAGCATCAGATGCCGACCTCGAATGAGTTCTTGGCCCTCCTGTTGGTTCTGTTTGTCGCCGTGGAAGTCGCCGTGGTATGGTTGCTGTGGCAGGCAGCCCTGACGGTTCCCAAGCCCTTTCGCATGCGCTGGCCGTGGACGTTGTGGCTGTTGCTCCTGCCGATTATTTCTACGATTTTGGCCTTTTTTATTTTGTTGCCGCTGGCCAAGAGCTACCATCGCTATTTTTCCCACGAGAAATGGCCGGGGTGTGGCGAGCGTGGATACGGTTCGGCCATGGCAATCGCTGCCTTTTTCTGGCTAAGCTGGGTTGGGCGTGTATATGCTGGCAACTTAACCTTTGCAACGCGCTCGTTACACCTGCTCGGTCCGGTACCCCTGGTCCAAATCTCAAGATTCACAGGAATGTCCAATGGCTTGACGGTAGTCGTGGCAGCGGTGGCTGTCGGCCTGTTGGTTTGTTGGCTGGTGGCCAAGCGTCGCCGACGATATTTTGCGCCGGAGAAATGGCTTGGGCGTGGCTGCTACGGTACAGTTGTTGCGACTGGTATCTTGACCTGGCTGAGCCTGATGGAATATGTCCCTCGTCCCGGTCCCGCCACTATTAAGCGGTGGTCGCATCTGCCTGCACTCGTGCATCAGGCCCATATCGCCGGTAGCTGGACTGCGGCCGGGGCGGGCATCGGCTGGCTGGCGATGGTGATCATTATGCTAGATTTGCGCAATCAATCGCGGCGGATGCAACAGCGGGCCAAGAGTCAAGGTACCGCCGAGGCTGCGCTGGCCTGGCTCGAAAACAATGCCAGCCAACCACAGGCCGAGGTCCCGGCCGATAACGCACCCCCATGATGGGACCAACGTTGCTGCGGGGATGCGGTTCCTTTTCGTTGGCGCTTCGGACAAACGGCAAATCACTGCCGGTCCACTGGCACGGTAATCAGCACGCTCAATTTCTGGAGTGATACTTTTGTCTGCTTACACCTCGGCCGCGGCTATCGCTTTCGGAAACAGAATACTATTTTCCTTAAAAACGTGAATGTGGGTATCCGCTTCCAATTCACGCAAGCCATCCAGCATGGCCCGAAAGGTGTTGCAGGCTCCCTCCGGAGCAGTGTAGTTGTTGCTTAACCGGCGCATGTGTTCCAGGGCCGCACCGGCACGTTCATGCTCCTGTTCCATGACGGCAACTGGTGCGCTGACTGCCGCGCCCCTGGCACCGGCATCGATCCGGCGAATGAGCGGAAACAAAATGTGTTCCTCCTTCAACATGTGGGCGTCCATTTCGGCGGCAAAGCGATCAAAGGTGGTTTTAAGCTCCGGCAGCCACCGATAATGCAGTCCATGCGCCGTATACGTCCGATGCACCAGTCGCGCCAGCCGCGGCAGCTCATCTTTGAGATAGGCATGGTGGGTGCTTTCAATATGATTCGCCAGTTCAGTGAGGCTGGCGGTGGACCAGTCACGCTGGGTGGCCTCAGGTGCGGTCGCCAGAAGTTCCGCAACTAAAGCCTCCAGATTGAGTTGATGCTTGGCGCAGGCTTGGCGCAGCGTGGCCTGGCCGCCGCAGCAGTAATCGATACCGCGCTTTTCAAAAATGCGGGAACGAGCCGGCGCTTGCACCACCCATTGGGAAACCGTACTGTCCAATCCCGGCGTTGATGTTGTTGAAACGTCTGCCATCATTGTACTCCTGTGACACGGCATTTGTGATCGCGACCGACACCAAATCGGCGGCCATTCATATGATAGCGTGCTCCGACCAATAATTCAAGATATCAGGGTCTTATTATCATCATTTAAGGGTGCGTGGCCATGATGTTTGGCCACGACTGCACGGTGGCCCTGCGCGCGACGGGCGGCAGGAGTAGAGAATACCTGGGCAGCAAATTATAAATCTCAGCGCCTCCTGCGTCCCTGGCGGCCAAGATGGGCGCTCCCCATATTCCGCAGCCACGGCGTGGTGCTGTTGGGTTACACGGAGTGCGGCGGTGTGCCAACCTTGGCGGCACCGACCGAGATGGGCGGCTTTGGCACGGGCAGGCGCATGATAAAAACCGAACCTCCTCCCGGTCGCGGCTGGGCCTGAATCGTACCGCCGTGGAGTTGCACAATGCTGCGACATATCGCCAACCCCAACCCCATTCCACGGCGATTACCCGCGGCCGGTCCGCGCGTAAATTTGTCAAACAAAAGTTCCGGATCACCCGGGGGCAACCCGTGGCCGCGGTCGGCCACGGCAATATGAATATGGTTGTCCTGCACATGGGCCTGGATATCGATTGGGCTGTCGGCGGGACTGTAGTTCAGGGCATTGTCAATAAGATTGACGAGTAGCTGTTCGAGCAGCACGCCATCCACGTGCAGTAATGGTAGATCAGGCGCAATGGACACATTTACCGTTCGTATTTTCACCCGCCGGGACAGCCGTTGCAGGGCGCTAACCAGAATATCCTGCAAGGGAAACCATTCTGGTTTAATGGCCAGCCCGCCGGATTCCAGCCGGGTCATTTCCAGCAGATTCTCGATAAGCCGTTCCATCTGATCGGCCTCGCTGGCAATGGTTTGCAGCAGATCACGTCGGTCCGACGGAGTAAGAGCCGTTCCGTCATCCAGCAGGCTCGTAGCCGCACCGGTAATAACCGCCAGCGGAGTGCGAAAGTCATGCGAGACCCCGGAAAACAGGGTGTTGCGGATTAATTCGGTTTCGGTCCGTTCCCAGGCTCGATGGGCTTCATCGGCCAGACGAATGCGTTCCAGCGCCATGGCGAGTTGATTGGCAAAAGTTTCCAGCAAAGCGGCGCGTTCAGGATCGGCGAACTGCTCCATGGATTCACCGGTCAGGCCCAGTACGCCGATGACATTTTGCCCCAGACGCAGCGGAATAAACAAACCGCGGGCCATAGAAAGTGTGGCAGTGGTTTTACCCGCAGATTGATTGTGGTCCAGCACCCATTGGGCCACGCCCAAGTCTTTCGGATCGGGCGGCGTGGGCCAGTTTCCGGCGGCGATGGACAGTGTGCAGTCCATCGCCGCCAGCAAAATAGCCGTATGGCAGGCGAAAATTTCGGAGATATGGCGAACGCCGATGGAGAAGAGCGTTTTTGAATCGCGGGCCAACACCAGTTCTCGCGAAAAGGCCAGTAGAAAAGCCGTTTGCCGCTCACGTCGGCGCGCGGCGTACGATTGCCGCTGCAAACGATCCGCCATCGTGGTAATGGTGAGGGCTGTGATCAGCATGACGGCAAAGGTGATGCCGTATTGGGTATCGCTGATCGCAAAGCTGTAATAGGGAGGGACAACGGTAAAATCAAAGAGGCCCACGCTTAGCATCGAAGCCAGCACCGCCGGGCCGCGCCCCAGCCGCAGAGCCACCCCCAATACGCCCAGCAGATAAATCATCAGCACGTTGGTATCGGAAAGATGCAGGCCGTGGTACAGTCCGATGCCCAGCACAGCGATGGCCAGCGTGATGACCCCGGCCCACCCATAGCCAGCCAGGTGTATGCTGCGGGGATCAGGGCGATCGGGTGACGGCGATGGCTGGGCAACGTCGCGGATAATATAAATATCCACCGGGCCGGCGTGGCGAATCAGATCATCCACCAGCGATCGCTTCAACCAGGTCCGCCAGCGGCGCTGCTGCCGCAGCGGAGTACCAACAATAATGCGTGTTACATTGCGGCTGCGGGCGAAAGCCAGAATCGCCTCGGCGGGATCATTTCCAGTCAAGGTGGTCTGCTGGCCACCAAGCTGCTCGGCCAGGCGCAGGGTTTCAAACACTCGTTGTCGCGCTGCAGTCGAGAGTTTGTAGGTGCCCGGCTGGTCCACAAAAACGGCAATCCATTCCGCTTTGAAGGCGGTGGCCATGCGCCGGGCGGCCCGCACCAGTCGGGCTGAAAATGGACTCGGGCCGACACAGACCATAATCCGATCGGAAGCCGGCCATACTTCATCGCTGGCGTTGTGGCGGCGAAAATCCTCCATTTGCGCATCCACTCGGTCGGTCATGCGGCGCAGGGCCAGTTCACGCAATGCCGATAGATTGCCGCGGTTGAAAAACTGCCGGGTGAGATAATCCACCGAGTGTTGGCGATATATTTTCCCCTCGGCAATCCGCTCCAGCAGCTTTTCCGGTGAGATGTCGATCAACTGCACCTCGTGGGCCTGCTCCAGCACCCAGTCAGGCAGGGTTTCGCGCACTTTAATACCCGAGGTTCGTTCCACCACATCATTGACGGATTCCAGATGCTGGACATTGAGGGTGGTAAATACATCAATGCCTGCGTCCAGCAGTTCCTGCACATCCTGATAGCGTTTGGCATGGCGCAGGCCGGGGGCGTTGGAGTGCGCTAATTCATCCACACAGATAATGGCGGGCTTACGGGCCAAAGCCGCGTCCAGATCAAATTCCTTCAGTTGGGTGCCATTGTATTGAACAATTTTGTAAGGCAGTATTTCCAGGCCCAGCAGCAGCATTTCCGTGTCTGGGCGGATATGCGGCTCGGCGTAGCCGATGACCACATCGCGGCCCTGTTCAGCCTGGCGTCGGGCTTCCTCAAGCATGGCGTAGGTTTTGCCCACGCCGGGCGCTGCGCCGAAAAAGACCTTTAATTTGCCACGCGCATGTTGCCGCTCTTCGGCTTTGATTTGTGCCAGCAGGGAATCTGGATTCGGGCGGTCATCAGCCATGGTTTACCATTCCGCATATCATCATAACGCAGCGCATTTAATAGGGGTATTTTCGGTTCAGTGCCAAATTCAGTTCCAGTACGTTGACGGTTCGTTCTCCCAGTACGCCCAGGGACCGTCCGACGATGTGGTTGTTCACCATGGCTTTGAGCTTCGCCGGCGCAATATGCCTCAGCCTGGCGATGCGCGGAATCTGGTAATACGCAGCGGCAATCGATTCCTCCGGGTCCAAGCCGGAGCCGGAACTGGTGACTAGGTCTACCGGTACGGGCTGTTTACTGCCGGGATCGGCGGCCTGCAGCGCGGCGATGCGGGCTTTCACATTGGCAATTAATGCCGGGTTGGTCGGGCCGGTATTGGATCCGCCGGACGCGGCGGCATTGTAGGGCATGGGAGAAGTGGCGCTGGGCCGGGGCCAAAAATACCACGGCTTGTTAAAGTATTGGCCGATCAGGGCCGATCCCACCGCCTGGTGGCCAGAAAGCACGTGCTGGCCGCTGCGGTTAATCAGGGAACCATGCGCCTGCCATGGAAAAAACAGGGTGGCGATGCCCGTTACCACCAGCGGATAAATAATTCCGCCAAGAACCGTCATGATCGCAAATAACACAACGGCGGAACGCAGCATAGATAACCATCCTTCGGGGTGGCAAGCGGTTACGGGGGTGGCCGCGGCAGGCTCTGTACCGGTGAGGTTGGCTTGTGGCGGGCATTGAGTCATGGGTGGTCTCCTTGGCAAGCAATGTGGTGATCGACATCAAAATCGCACGGAATTCAGGATCATATCAATGGCCTTGATCCCGATAAACGGCACGATCAGTCCGCCAAGACCGTAAATGAGAATGTTATTCCACAGCAGGGTATTGGCGGGGCGGGGGCGGTAGGTCACGCCTTTGAGGGCAATGGGGATGAGGGCGATGATGATAAGAGCATTAAAAATCACCGCCGAAAGAATAGCGGTGTGCGGGTTTAAATCCATGATATTCAGCCGGCCCAATTGCGGGTAGATGGAAGCAAACATCACCGGCAGAATGGCAAAGTATTTGGAAACATCATTGGCAATGGAAAAAGTGGTTAACGCCCCGCGGGTCATCAGCAGTTGCTTGCCGGTTTCCACCACTTCAATGAGCTTGGTAGGATTGGAATCCAGATCCACCATGTTTCCGGCTTCTTTGGCCGCCTGGGTGCCGCTGTTCATGGCGACGGCCACATCCGCCTGGGCCAGAGCCGGGGCATCATTGGTGCCGTCGCCGGTCATGGCCACCAGTCGGCCTCCGGCCTGATACTCGCGAATCAACTTCAGTTTGGTCTCGGGTGTGGCCTGGGCGAGAAAGTCATCCACCCCAGCTTCCGCGGCAATGGCTGCTGCGGTCAACGGATTGTCGCCCGTCACCATCACGGTTTTTATGCCCATGGACCGCAGCTCTGCAAAGCGCTCCCGAATACCGCCTTTCACAATATCCTTAAGCTCAATCACGCCCAAGGCTTTGGCACCATCGGCCACCACCAATGGCGTGCCTCCGCCGCGCGAAATGTTATCCGCGGTGGAGCGAATCTCGGCGGGAAAGTGCCCGCCCAGCGATTGCACGTATTGCTCGATCGCCGCATCAGCCCCTTTGCGGATGTGTCGGTCCCGCAGGTCTATCCCCGACATGCGTGTCTGGGCGGCAAAAGGCACGAAGGTGGCACCCAGATGATCCACCTGACGCTGGCGCATACCGAATTTATTTTTCGCCAGAATCACCACCGAGCGGCCTTCAGGAGTTTCATCCGCCAGGGAACTCAACTGGGCTGCATCCGCTAAATCCTTTTCCGCCACGCCACCCGCCGGATGAAACGCCACCGCCTGCCGGTTGCCCAGTGTAATGGTGCCGGTTTTATCCAAGAGCAGCACATCCACATCGCCAGCGGCTTCCACCGCCCGGCCCGAAGTGGCAATGACATTGGCCTGAATCATGCGGTCCATACCAGCGATGCCAATGGCCGAAAGCAATGCCCCAATCGTGGTCGGTATCAGGCATACCAGCAGGGCTACCAACATGGTGATGGATACCGGTGCCGCACTGGCGACCTGGCCGGCCGCGACCAAGGCGTTATTGGCACTGTGGGCGGAGTAAATGGAGAACGGCAGCAGCGTGGCGGTGGCCAGCAGGCACACGATGGTAAAGCCCGCCAGCAGAATATTCAGAGCGATTTCGTTGGGAGTTTTCTGTCGCCGGGCTCCTTCCACCATCGCGATCATGCGATCCAGAAAGGCTTCACCGGGGTTGGCTGCCACGCGAATGACCAGCCAATCTGAAAGCACGCGTGTGCCACCGGTCACGCTGGACCGGTCCCCCCCACCTTCGCGGATTACCGGGGCTGATTCCCCGGTAATGGCGGATTCGTCCACGGAGGCGACACCGGCCACCACTTCGCCATCGGCGGGAATGATTTCGCTGGCTTCACATAAAATAAGATCGGTTTTGCGCAGGGCTGACGCGGGCACCGGGGTTTGTGCGGCGTCCCGCTGCGGGGCCGAGAGCTTGCGGGCGGTGGTATCTTTACGGGCACGGCGCAGGGTATCCGCCTGAGCTTTGCCGCGGCCTTCGGCCATGGCCTCGGCAAAATTGGCAAACAGTACGGTAAACCATAACCACAGTGACACCCAGAAGATAAACCATGTTGGGGCTTCGCCATGTCCTAAAATAGCCTGCCCCCACAAAACCGTGGTGAGAACACTGCCAAGGTACACGACAAACATCACCGGATTGCGGGCTTGATGCCGCGGATCGAGTTTCACCAGCGAGTCCGCTATCGCTTGCCGCAGAACATCTCTTTTGAACAAATTCAAAGAGTGGTGGGTGGCCATTTTTGTACGCTCCTTAAAATCGCCAACCGTTACCGATGGCCCGCCATCATCTGTAGCTGTTCCACAATAGGCCCAAGGGTCAGGGCCGGGAAAAAAGTCAGGGCGATTACAATCACAATGATGGCGATCAAAATGAACACAAACAGTGGTGAATTCGTGGCAAGGGTGCCCGATCCGGCCGGAATAATCTTCTTGCGGGCCAGAGAACCCGCGATGGCCATGGTCGGAATAATCGTCCAGAACCGCGCCGCGAGCATCAGCAAGGCTCCCAGCACGTTGTAAAACGTGGTATTGCCATTAAGCCCGGCAAAAGCGGAGCCGTTGTTGTTCCCCTGGGAGGTCATGGCGTAGAGCATTTCGGAAAAGCCGTGGGCCCCGGGATTGGCTATACCGGCAAGGCCGGCCGCGGTTACGCAGGCAATGGCGGTGCCCACCAGCACCAGCGACGGTGGCACCAGAATGGCGATGGACGCCATTTTCATTTCAAATGCTTCTATTTTTTTGCCCAGATATTCCGGCGTTCGACCAATCATGAGGCCCGCGATGAACACCGTAATCAGGACAAACATCAACATGCCGTACAAGCCCGAACCAACACCGCCGGGAGCCACTTCGGAAAGCTGTATCAGCCACAGTGGGCACAGGCCCCCCAGTGGGGTAAACGAATCCAGCATGGAATTTACCGCGCCGGTGGAAGTGCCGGTGGCCACGCCGGCAAAAATGGCGCTGTTGACCGGTCCGAAACGCGCTTCCTTGCCCACCATATTGCCACCCGTTTGCAGTTGCGTTGGCCGCTGGTTGCAATATCCGGCCAGCAGCGGATTGCCGGCCTGCTCGGCCATCACGCACGGTATCATCAGGGCCAGCAGCAGCACCAGCATGGCGGTCAGCACGGCCCAGCCTTGCCGGGTGTCTCCCACCATGCGGCCGAAGGTGTAGCAAAATGCCAGCGGCAACAACAGGATAGCCACCTCTTCCAGGAAATTGGTCAATCCCGTGGGATTTTCAAAGGGATGAGCGGAGTTGGCGTTAAAAAAACCTCCGCCATTGGTTCCCAGTTCTTTAATAGCTTCCTGTGAAGCTACCGGACCGACGGCAATAGTTTGGGTGGTGATGGCTGCGGACGGGGCTGTGGTGGTGGAGTTGGCCTGATGAAACGGTTGCACCAGATGCACAGTGATATATTTATCCAGGGTCTGCGGTACGCCCTGAGAGACTAAAACCACGGCCAGCACCAGCGAAAGCGGCAACAGGATGTATAACATGCTGCGTGTTAAATCCACCCAGAAACTGCCCAGTTCAGTGGTGGTTTTGCGGGCCAGCCCGCGCACCAGCGCCACCAGCACCGTCAGGCCGGTGGCCGCGGAAAGAAAATTCTGCACCGTCAACGCCGCCATTTGTGTGAAGTAGCTCATGGTGGATTCACCGGCATAGTTCTGCCAGTTGGTATTGGTGACAAAACTGGCCGCGGTGTTAAAGGCCAGAGAACTGGGGGCTACCGCGGGCATTTCGGCCGGGTTCAGTGGCAACCACCCCTGCCACCGCTGAATGAGATACACCGCCATAAATCCCAGCAGGTTAAACAGCAGCAGGGCCAGGGTGTAGCGTTTCCAATTCTGTTGATGGTGGGCGGATATGCCGCACACGCGGTAGATACCGCGCTCCACCGGACCCAGAATTTTACCCAATCTGGGTACCGGCTGGTTTTCATATACGTGGACCATATATGCACCGACCGGTCTTACCAGCAGCAGCACGGTGCCCATGAGCAGGGTAATTTGCAGCCAGGCGTTGGGGGTCATGAAAATTTCTCCGGGAAAAGCAGTGCCACCAGCAGATAAATCAAAAGCAGTAAGGAAATGATGCCGCCAATCCAATAAAGCACGCTCATTTACGGGCCTCCATTAAATAGCTGCAAAGGGCCAACAGACCCCAACAACTCAAAAAGAAAGCCGCAGTCACAAATATATAAATCCAAAACATTGGCAACTCCTTGACGGTCTGCACACACTTTTCATCATAGATTGATTCTACGGCTGCCGGCATCAAGGCCGCATCAAATCAGGCCTGCTTGGCATCAAGAAATCATCAAGATTTGCTTTGCAAGCACGACCTGCTGGACTCGGACTTGACGTAGAGAGGTCACGGTGACAATTTCGAACGGGAGCACGGGGGCGAACCAGCACGTATTGCCATCGCAAGCGCCAGTCGATAAGACTTAGCTTTCGAACAGGCTCGTTGCGCCGGCATCGGCAAAGTGGGTGCGCCCGTGGGCATCAGTGATCACCAAGCCTAGACTGGGGTCCAAGTCGGTCACGCGGCCCTGAAGCTCCACTCCATGATGGATCAGGCGCACCATGCGGTTCACCAGATGGCAACGACTTTTCCATTCAACGGCAATTTGTTCAGGCGAAAGCCCGGGCATGCAGCAATGTTCGATCTGGTCAAGCAGTTCCACCGCCAATGCTAAACGATCCACCTTTTGGCCCCAGGCCATGTAGAGAGAGCCGGCCTTGTTCTGAAGTTCCGATGGAAAATCTTCCGCGGCCTGGGCCACGTTAATCCCAATCCCGAGAATAACCACCGGATGGGCTCGCACGCCGGACTTCCTGGGATGTCGGGCGGGAATGGTTTCCACCAGGATGCCCGCGATTTTTCGTCCGGCGACCATCACATCGTTGGGCCATTTCAGATGGACGGGATGGTGTGCCAGGCGTTCAATGGCTTTGGCGCATGCAATTGCTGCGCAGAGAGTGACAGTTTGAGCGTTCAGATGCGGGTCCGCTGGAAACAACACCGACAAGAGCAGGGATTGACCTCTGCGGGCTTCCCACCGACGACCCTGGCGACCACGGCCGGCTGATTGCTGATCCGCCAATACCACCAGCGTTTCGCCTTCCGGCCGGCCGGCCTGGCCGGCCACCTGCCGACAAACATCATTGGTACTGCTGATAGATTCGTATGTGAGCACATGGCGGCCAATCATTGCGCCGCGCTGGCTGCTGATGTCTTCCAGCACGCCACGCCACCACGACCAATGGCTTTGCCGCAGCAGCACGCGGTCTGATTGATGCTCCAGTATGCAGCCGGAATCCTGCAAAGCCGCGATCGCGGCGCGAATCAATCGCGGCGGGCATTGGTACTCATGGGCCAGGCGGCTGATGGATTGCGGCTGGTGCTGGACCAGTTTGGCCAGGATGGTCCGGGCGACACGGGCAATAGCGCCGCGGTCAAAGTGATCGATCATTTATAAAAACTCCATCGACACATCCAGTCCAACGGCGTGATGGGTCAATGCCCCGATACTTACCCGGTCCACTCCGGTGGCGGCCACCGCCGGGAGATTTTCCAGCGTGATGCCGCCGGATGCTTCCAACAGCGGATGGCCGGGTTGAGCCAGGGCGTTCCGCATGATTACAGCCTGGGCCAGATCAATCACCGGCATATTATCCAGCAAAATAATATCCGCACCGCCATCGGGTAAAGCTTGCGCGAGTTGAGAGAGTGTATCCACCTCCAGCCACAGGGTTGTGGTCGGCGGCAGGGCCTGACGGATGCGCTTGGTGAGAGTCGCAAGTGCTTCGCCGGCCGGTCCGGTGTTGTGCAGGGCGGCGATGTGATTGTCCTTGAGCATCACGCCATCGTAGAGACCCATGCGATGATTCACGCCACCACCGCAGCGTACCGCATATTTTTCCAGTACGCGCCATCCAGGTGTGGTTTTACGCGTGTCGCAGATGGCAGGTATATGACTGGTGCTGGATCGGCGCGCCATGTCTACGTATTGGCGAGTCAGTGTGGCTACGCCGGAAAGCCGGCTGATGAAATTCAGCAGCACCCGTTCCGCGGAAAGCAGGCTGCCGGAGATACCGCTAAGGGTGGCCAGGGTTGTGCCCGCGAGGACGGCCTGGCCGTCTTGAGTATGCACGTAAACTTGCGCGGTGGCATCATATTCGCGGAGAATGGCGAAAAGTAGAAACTGGCCGGAGATGATGCCATCCGCTTTGGCCACAATGGCGGCCGAGGTGCGAGCTGATTGCGGTATCGTCATTTGCACGGTGCGGTCCATGGCCAGCGGTTCACCCGGCAAACCTCCCAGATCCTCGCGTATGGCCAGACGGATCAGGGTGCTGATAGCATCATCAATGGGCGGGGGGGATAACAAGAGAAATCTCCTGATGCGCGCAACCGTGTCCCGGTTGATCCAACTTTCGCCAAGGTATCCCATCGCAAGGATTCTGCAAGCGCCGGCGGTTTGACCGTGACGATGTGGCGCGGACCCAACGGTCAGCTTTCAGGGCGCAGCGGCGGGTGGGCAAGTTGGCTAATGTTGTAGATGATGGCGGGACAGCCGCGTTGTTTTATGGCAAGCTATTCATGGGGCTGGTGCCTGGCTTATAATAGCAGCTATGAATCAGCAGATGACATCCAGCAAGGGTCGGGCGGATACCAGTGTGCCGCTCATGCGCAGGCCGGTGAACTGGCTTTCCGTTATCGCCGCAACTTGTGTGCTGGTGGAGGGAGTGATACTTTGGCGGTATCCAACGTCATCGAACCATCCACCATCGGTGGTTGTGCTGATGCTGGCGATGTTGGCGCTTTGTATCGGTGCCGGGGCGCTGATTTACCATATCAATGAGCATCAACATCCGATGGTGGGGCGTTGGCTGGGGCTGTTGGCGATGCTGGGAGGGGTATCTCTTTTTGCGGTCAGCGCCATCAACGTGCACAAAGGGTTGGAAATGAAACAGCATGCCCGGATGGAGCAAATTCTGTCGGCATGCCGGGCATGGGCCAATCACCATCACCATGACTTTCCGCCGGATCTGTCGGTGTTGGTGCTCAGTGGCGTCATCAACGGGACTACGCTAAGTGATCCGACATTGGAGTTGAAATCTTTGGTCCTGCCGAAAGATTACAAAACCCTCAAGCCGTCCCTATTGGCGACGCTGGTGCGAAAGAACAGTGACTACCGCTACACGGGGGCGGGACTTACGCATATCAATCGTCCAAGCCGCAAAGCGCTGTTGCCGCAGTTGATTGTGCTGTTTGTCAATAATCAAGAGCCAGTCAAGCCGGGGCCGCTTGCCTTTGCGGATGGTAAGGTGCGGTATATTTCGGCGCGGCAGATGCCGGGTGTCCTGGCGGCGTGCAATGCGGCGCGCAAAAAACTCGGGCTGCTGCCGATCAACTTTGATATGGCTACACCAGTTGGGGCGGCGGCGCCTTCACCGTATAACAAGTAAGCAGACAAACGGTTAAAAAGGTAAACAAGGCTACGCCGTGAAGCAATGACCGGTGCGTGCTGGTGGCGGCCATCAGGTTATGACGGCAGGGTGACGGGGGTGACGGTTTGGGCCAAGATAAATACCAGTGTTGCATGGGTGACGCGGCGGCGAAGAATGGTCGAGACGGCCTGCGCGTAGTAACGCAGTTGGCGGGTATACATCGGTATGCGGGCTTGTATTTGAGAGGGAGTATCGGTTTTATAATCGACGATGTGCAATGTTGACGGCGTTGCCATCAATAGATCAATAACGCCGCGGACCAGCACGCGATCGGCGGGAGTCGAGCTGATTGCGGCACAGTTCTCGGTGGCGGTGGCGAGCAGATGGGGTTCCATGGACCACAGGAATTGAAGTTCGCGATAGATGCCCTTTGCGCCAATGCCGTCGGCAAGGCCCTGGGTAGCGGCAATCGAGAGAATCTGTTGGCCGATGGGTGTTTGAAATATCCAAGCCACTGCGGCGGAATCTATCAGGGCGGCGTCGTCCTCCCGGAAAAGATGGCGGTCGACGAAGGTTCGCAGTTGCCGGCCGATTCCGGCGGCATCCAGGGGCTGGGTGAAATCCAGCAATTGCAGGAGGCGGTGGGTTGCTATGCCACGTTGGATGGCGGGGCTTTCGGTTGTTTCGGGCAGTGGGATGCCTGGAGGATGATCCGCAGTGATGAGTTCCGCGGCCGGAGATTCTTCCCAGTCGGGATGAGTGTGAGATTTTAACTCTGTCACCTTGGTTACCGCGGGCAGCATGGTCAGCGGCTGCCAGGGATAGGTGCGGGTAAGCCTGGTGATAAGCGCTTGCACCTCGGGATCCGCCGGTTGCAGCACACCTAAGGCTGGAGTGGCACGGGCCTGTTCAAACCGGCTGTCAGAGAGCATTTGGATAAGGGTGGCAACAGTGGTTTGGTCGGGGGCCGCTGGGGCCGGGGTGAAGGCGTTGGACCGGGGGCGGGCCGCAGCCGGTTGAGTAACGATAACCAGGGCCGGTGTGCCATCCGTCAGGCAAACAGTATTGGCGGCAAAAATGGGGGCAATCCAATCCAGTGCGCAGCGCGCAGCAGGCGCAAGAGCCGAGGGTTTCCATGGAGCATCGGGTTTTGCGGAAACAGATCCGACCAGAATCAACTTGTCACGGGCGCGGGTCATGGCCACATAGAGCAGCCGGGCTTCTTCGGCGAGCATGCGGTGATTGATGGCAGCACGTATATGCTGGTATTGCGGCGATGACCAGTGTTGTCCGGTATTCGGATCTTTGTAGCGCAAGCCTATGCCGTTCCGGCGGTTCATCAGGCAGTCGCCCCGCGTATCGCGGTTATTAAATCTGGTGCCAAGGCCAGCCAGGATGACGATGGGAAATTCGAGGCCTTTGCTTTTGTGGATGGACATAATACGAAGGGCATCATCGCCGGCGGTGGCCACGGGGGCAGTGCCCAAGTCTATGTCCTGATCTTGCAGGTCACGTAAAAAGGAAAGAAACCGGCTCAGGCCCTGTCGCTGGAAGCGGGAAAACTCCAGTGCCCGCTGGTAAAGCATTTGAAGATTGGCGACGCGTTGCTGGCCATGAGGAAGGCCTGCGGACCAGATGAGCAGGCCGCTGTCCTGGTAAATGTGGGCCAGGCCTTCGGGTACACCCAGGGTGCGTATGGCGGAACGCCAACGATCAAGTTTTTGAAAAAAAGTTTGGAGCCGTTGCGGCAGATCAGCGAAATTGCCGGGCCCGCGTGCTGCATCGGCAACAGGATGATACATCGCGCGAAAAGCGGCCTGATGGAACGGCAACTCACGCGACGGTGGAAACCGCATCCGAATAGCGGCCAGATCATCATGGGAGAAACGGCCGAAGGGTCCAAGAAGCGTGGAAGCCAGGGCGATGTCCTGAAATGGATTATCGAGGACTTCCAGCAGAGCGAGTATTTCCTGAACCTCCGGCGCGGCGAAATAACCGCTGGTCATGGCGCTTTGTGCGGGAATGCCGTTTTCCAGAAAAACGCGGACAAATTCCTGCGCCTGATACCTGGGGCTGCGGAGTAAGATGGCGATATCGCTGTAGGTGATGGGGCGGGTTTGTTGATCCACGGATGACGATAATTTATTTTGGCTGATGAGTTGGCGAATACGATCGACGAGGCGCACGGCCTCTTTCCGGGCTCTGCTCATATCTTCAATGGATGTATCGGCGTCGTTATCGCCGGCATCGTCGTCGTCGGCGTTATCAGCGTCATCGGCAGGTGTTGAGGTGTCGGTTGGAGCAGATTCGGAAACAACCACCAGCAGTTCGATGGGGCTGCCGGTCAGCAGTTGCTGATCGGAGGTGGCCGGGGCCGGGCGGCCATGGCGCAGGGGCGGTAAATTGCCCGGGCGGGCGTCGGGGGGGAGCTGGGCAAAGAGTTGCTGGAAGACGATGTTCATGGCATCGAGCAGATTAGGAAGCGTGCGAAAGTTTTCGGTCATTTCGACCAGACGATTGGGTGAAGAGGATGACTGTCGCAGGGTATTGGCACGATCCAGAAACAGGCTGGGCTCACCGCCGCGAAAGCCATAGATGCTTTGCAGGGCATCGCCGACGAGAAAAAAACTGCCCGGCGGCCGGGGTCGGCAAATTTTGGTTAAAATTTCCTGCTGCACAGGATTGATGTCCTGATATTCATCGACGAGCACGTGGCGATAGCGGCGTTGAAGATCTGCGGCGACGGGACTGTCGGGTATTTGGAGAGCCTCAAGAAGATAACGTTCCATATCGGCAAAGCTCAACTGCCCGGCGGCGGCCTTCATGGCTTGAAATTGCTCATGGACATCGGCGTAAAACTTCAACAGTGCCCGCGAGATGGTGCCGAGTTGCTGATTCCATTGCAGCAGGGTGGTCAGTGGGGCGGCAAAAAGGGTTTCGGTCAGGACGGCGAGTTGTCTTTTGGCCTGGTCGTAGATGCTAGTCTTGAAATGGCGGGCCGCGTCATCGTCGGACAGGTTGCGGGCAAAACGGATGGTTGGCCATTGGAAGCCGGCCAGTTGCTGCTGAGCGGAATTCCACGCATCTTCCTGCGGGGTATTGAACGCGCTGATGGCGGCGCGCAGCTTTTCATACAGATCGCACAAGGCGTGGTGCATTTGTCCCTTGGGATCGGCGGCCAAAGGTGGTCGGCCGACGATTGGAGTGAGATAATCAGTCAAATCCCGCATGGAGATTTGGGCCGCC
>JAJZCR010000066.1 GCA_021851715.1 Planctomycetota bacterium | reverse complement strand
ATCGGCCTGCCGCCCTTATTTAAACGCAATAAAACGACCCGTTGTCTCATATCTGCGGGTAACGCCTTGGGTCGCCCATGCACAAGTCAGCTTCAGTCAAGCGGTTTAGGACAACGCAACCCGCTCGCCGCCAGTAAAGTCGACTTCCCTTGCCTATGCGATAGTGCTATACTTAAGTGGACTGGAGTGCGCGATGATCTCCAGCGCCGTGGAAAAAAGGAGTCCGCCATGGCCATGTATGATCCAACCACGGACGGAACCCCAAGAATTGCCCGTACGCCCACGACGGAGCTTGCTTCGTCGCAGCTGACGAGCACGGTTTCACCACGGCGGCAAGGCATGCCCACGACTGCAGATGATGCGGTCACCCCGATTCGCGTAAGCTTTACGACATCGGAGAAGTCGTCAACCCGTGACGATTCATCAGTCCAACTGACTGGTGAAATCGCCGGCACTCTGACGGCGACACCTTGCCCGTCGGAAATCTTCTTGGGTTAACGCCCACTTCGCCAACGGAAAATGGCGAACTTAGTCCAGTAATTCCCAACCCCTCAGCGGGCTAGGTTGGATTTTATCTCTTAATTTTACACTTCATATCACCACAATGGCCCTGCAACAGAGGAAATCGCAGCCAACGAAGCCGAATTGCTGGACGGTTGGCCCGGAAACTGATAAATTTATGGCCATGAGCGACGTTGCATCCAATCCGCAAATCGACGATAAAAATGAAGATACTTCTCTGCCGGTGAACCCAACGCCTGCGATACCCATCGATCCGGTTAATACAGACAACTCCGGCCAGACGGTGCCGACTGAGGCAGGCTCAGCACCCTTGCATCTGCGCATGGACGATATCTCCCAGATGCCGCTGCGGCAGGTCATTGAAGCCATTTTATTCGCCAGCGACATGCCTCTTTCCAAGGGCAAGCTGGCCCAGACGCTGGGATTGGATGTTACCGCCCCCATTGTCGAGGCGATCCGGGAACTTAACGAGATTTATGTACAACGCCAGGCCGCCTATCGCATAGAGGAGCGGGCCGGGGGATACCAGATTCTCACGTTGCCGCAGTATGCGGAATACGTGCAGCGGCTGATGCGTAAAAAGGAGGAAGGCCGGTTGTCGCCCGCCTCACTGGAAACGCTGGCCATTATCGCCTACAAACAGCCCATTCTGCGGGTCGACGTGGAGGCTATCCGCGGCGTGGCGTGCGGCGAAGTCATTCGCTCGCTGATGGAACACAACATGGTCAAAATCGTCGGTCGAGCTGAAGAAATCGGTCGCCCTATGCTTTATGGAACCACCCGTCATTTTCTGGAAGTGTTCGGGCTGGCGAACCTGAAAGATTTACCGAAAACCGACCAGCTTAAAGAGCCGAAATAATCGCCCCCGAACCAACCTGATAAAACCGATGCGGTATTTTGCATTCCCTCCCCCTGTTCTTGATGTTGGTCACACCCCCGGAAGGAAAGCAATTTTCGGCAATTTCACGCCGGCCGGCAAACCGGTTACAATCCTTGATTCGTTTGAGGCAAGAAGGAGCCTATATCAATGACCTCCAGCCGGATACGCCGTGAATTCATCGATTTTTTCGTGCAGCGCCATGGGCATACATTTGTCCCATCCAGCCCTGTGGTTCCGCATGACGACACTACGTTGCTCTTTGCCAATGCGGGGATGAACCAGTTTAAGCCGTTTTTTTTGGGAACGGCCAAGGCCAAGGCCACTCGCGTGGCCAATACGCAAAAGTGTATTCGTGCCGGTGGCAAGCATAATGACCTGGACGATGTGGGCATTTCCCGTCGCCATCACACTTTTTTTGAGATGCTGGGGAACTGGAGCTTCGGGGACTATTTTAAGGAAGGCTCCATTGAAATGGCGTGGGAGCTGTTGACCAAGGTGTGGCACCTGGATCCCCGCCGATTGCATGTAACGGTTTACAAAGGCAATCCAGCCGATGGCGTACCCGCCGATGATGAAGCGGCGGAGCTATGGCGGCGAATCGCCGGCCTTCCCGAGAATCATATCCATCAGTTTGTGGATGAGAATTTCTGGGAAATGGGGGAAACCGGACCTTGTGGCCCTTGCACAGAAATTTTTATTGACCGCACGCCTGATTTCTCCGGCGGAGCACAGGTGAATGGCACCGATCCCCGCGTGATGGAAATCTGGAATCTGGTTTTTATTCAGTACAATCGGCAGGAAGGCCGTAAGCTTACCCCCCTGCCGCAGCGGCACGTGGACACGGGCATGGGACTGGAGCGAATATGCCAGGTGCTGGGCGGCTTCTCGGACAATTACGCAACCGATCTGTTCACCCCGCTTTTTGCGGCCATTGCTGATTTAAGCGGGCATCATTATCACGGCACGTTTCCAGCGACGGATGCCAACAGTCCGGTGGAGTCCGGCAACAAGACGCTGTCCCGCGACATTGCATTTCGCGTGATTGCCGACCATATCCGGGCTTTGACCTTCGCTCTGACCGATGGAGCCTTGCCCGGCAACGAAGGCCGCGGTTACGTATTACGACGGATATTGCGCCGTGCAGTGCGATTTGGACGACAGAACCTGGGGCTGACTGAGCCATTCCTGCATCAATTAGTGCCGGTAGTTTTGCATACCATGCAAACTGCGTTTCCGGAGCTGTCCAAAAATCCGGACCATGTTGCGGACATCATTAAGAGCGAAGAAAACAGTTTCAGCCGAACGTTGGATCGCGGGATTGAACTTTTTCAATTGGCGGCGGATGAAGCTCGCCGCAGCAACATGCCAAGCGTGATTTCCGCCGAGAATGCCTTTAAGCTCCACGACACGTATGGCTTTCCGATCGACTTGACGCAGGTGATGGCCCGTGAGCAGGGAATGACTGTGGATGTGCCCGGATATGAGGCCCGCATGGAAGAAGCGCGGCAGAAAGCCCGTTCCGGAGGCAAAACCACCGAAACCGCGCTGACAGACTTGCCACCGGATATTTTGGCCCGGTTGGCGAACGAAAACGTACCGAATACTGATGATCAGGCCAAATATAAGTCCGGCCCGATGAAGGCAACGGTAGCCGCGATATGGAATGGCCGTGAATTGGTGGACCATGTTTCCGCGGACGCCGCCGACCCGGTAGCCTTGATTCTCGATCAAACTAATTTTTACGCGCAGATGGGTGGACAAATTGGAGATGCCGGCGACATTGCGTCGGAGCGGGGAGATTTTGTGGTGGAAACCGCGCACGCGGTGGGCCGTTATATCCTGCATCTGGGCAAGTTGAGATCAGGCCGGTTGCAACGCGGCGATTCCGTTACGCTGCAGGTCCACGCGAACCGCGGCCGCATCGAACAAAATCACACTGGCACGCACCTGGCCAATTGGGCCTTGCGGGAGGTGCTGGGTGAACATGTCCAGCAAAAGGGATCCCTGGTGGATGCGGAGAAACTCCGCTTTGATTTCGTACAGCCACAGCCGCCACCAGATGAACAGATTCAACGCGTCGAGGATATGGTAAATCAGGCCATCGACCGGCGATTGCCGGTGTATACCGCGGAAGTTCCGCTGGAAACGGCCCGGCACATCTATTCACTGCGCGCCGTCTTTGGCGAAAAATACCCGGACCACGTACGTGTGGTAAGCATTGGTGTACCGGTCGCGGAACTGCTGGCCGAGCCGGACAACCGGCGTTGGCGGGACTTTTCCATCGAATTCTGCGGTGGAACGCACTTGGCGGATACCAGCCAAGCCGGGGATTTTGTCATTGTTGCGGAAGAATCGGTCAGCAAGGGCATTCGCCGCATTGTTGCTCATACGGGTGCGGCCGCAGCGGCAGCACGGAGCTTGGCGGTCCACATCGATAAACTGATCTCCGCCGCGGAGCACGCCACGGAAGACCAGCTACCAGCCGGTTTGAGCCAGCTCCAGCAGGCCCTTGGTGAGACGGGCATTCCAGTGGTGGCCCGCCGCCGCGCACAATCGGTTGTCCGCGCATTGCAGGAAAAAATAAGAGAACAGGCCAAACGTCGACAGGTTCCACAGCCATCCCATGTCGGCGACAATTCGGACATGGATCAACTTTTGGCCGCCGTTGAACCGATCGGCGAAGCAGAATTAATTGTGGCAGAATTGGGCGTAAAATCCGCCGACGAATTACGCGCTGCCATGGACGCGGTGAAAAAGAAGCGACCGCAAGGCTTGTTTGCTATTCTGCTGGGCTCCACGGAGAATCCGAGGGATAAGCAAGGCAATGCTCTGCCGGCCAAAGTGAACCTGTTGGCCGCGGTCGGGGATCCGCTGATCGGTAAACTAAAAGCTGGTGATTGGATTCGCACTGTTGCACCGGTGGTTGGCGGCAGTGGCGGTGGCCGCCCCCAACTGGCCATGGCCGGCGGTAAACAAATAGATAAACTAAGCCAAGCACTTTCCACAGGACGCGAATTTGCCCGCCAATGCCTGCAATAGTACATTTCGGCTGCGGCTGTGGAACGCAAAATACAGGTGGCTCGATTGTACACCCGGGGACCAGATTGCGGCCTAGCCGCATCCGCATTAACATCCGATCAGATTCGGATCTACGTTATTTTCTCGTCGATCCCGCTGTTCATTTACCCGTCCTTTTAGGAGTATCCCATGCCGTTGCAATCTTTGCCAAAGGACTCTCGCCTACGCCTATCTGATGGGTGGTTTTTACCGTTCATCATGTTAGAATTTATCTTTTTAATGAGCCTTGCGGCCTTGGCCACGGCCAAGACAGCGCCGTTTATAATGTGGGCCAACCGCCATGTCCGGCCCCCCACATTGGATCCCACTTATGGCCTGAAACTTCCCACAATTCGCCACATTGATTTTGGTGCCACTCCATCGTGGATATGGGCGGCCCATGTGGCCAACGGGCAAACCATCTATCTGCGAAAACCTTTGCACCTGCGGACGGTGCCATCCTCTGCCCGTATTTACGTAACCGCCGACGACAGTTATCGTCTTTATATCAATGGTAAACACGTATTAAAATCGCCATCCGGCACTGATACGTGGAAACAGGTTCAGCGGGCGAACATCAGCAAATATCTAAAGCCGGGCCGGAACATCTTGGCCATCCGCGCTACCAATGACACCGGTCCTGCCGGTGTACTGCTGTGGTTGCTCAACGGCCACAAAACTCTCCTGAAAAGCGATGGTTCCTGGCACGTTGCGACCGCCGTTTCGCCCACAACAAAGTGGATGACCACCGCGCCGCAACGGGGTTGGAAAATGGCTACCGTGGAAGCGCCATGGCACGGCGGCCCGTGGTCCGCGGAGATGTCTCCCTGGCCGATAACCTTGCCCGGTGCTATGGCCCACCTGTATTTTCAGCCGACCAACGTGATTGTACTGCATGGCCTATCCACCTTCAGCGGATTATCTACGCTCACCGGCAAGGGACCGGTCCATTTAACCATTCGCCCCCCCACCCATGGCGCGCCACCGGAACTGCTGCTCGATTTTGGGCGGGAAATGGCCGGCTGTATGCAAGTACGCGGCAATAACGGCACCGTACTGGTGGGGACGGGTGAATCGCGTGGTGAAGCCGTTCACGGACCATGGGGCGGCGTGCATGCGTTGCCGCTGGTTCGCGACATGACCCAATCCACGCCTTACAGCGCGTTTCGGTATGTTGCGGTGAGTTTTCGCGGGCCGGGAACCATCACCTTAAATCGACTCAGACTCAATTTTAAGTATACCCCGGTGCAGTACCGCGGAGCGTTTTCGTGCAGCAGTCCGCTGCTGACCAAAATCTGGTACACGGGTGCTTACACCGCGCATTTGTGCATGCAGGAGCAAATATGGGATGCCCCCAAACGCGATCGGGCGATGTGGATGGGCGATCTGCAAATTTCGGGCCAGGTTATTAACAATGTTTTTCTGAATCGACATCTGATGGAACTGACGATGCGCGAATTGCGTCTACAGGCCCAGGGTGGAAGGCCGCCCACCGATTCGCCTGCCAACGATGTCAATGGCATCCCGGGCTACTCTTGCGCGTGGATTTGCGGGCTGTGTGACTTTTATCGGCATACCGGGGCGATGAACTACTTGCGGTCACAACATCAACTGCTGCTTTCCATGCTGCGCTATATGCAACAGGCTTTTAATAAACACAATATCTTCGTTAACCGGCACCGGCACTGGTGCTTTGTAGACTGGGCCAATAAACTCAACGGCAACACGGCCCAAGCTTACATGGCCACGGACCTCTACACCTGCCTGGCGGTGCGGCGGGCGGTGTTTCTGTTCCGCGCCCTGGGCGACAATGCCAATGCCAGAAAGTATGCCCAATGGGACAAGCAACTGATCGCAGCCGCCCGTAAATATCTGGCCAATCCGACAACGCATACGTACACCAGCCTGCGCCAGGTGAATGCCATGGCGGTGTATTCCGGTGTAGCCGATCCCCAACAGCGCCGGGCTATTTTCAAGACTATTCTGGGGCCGAGTTGTCCATCGTGGAAACAAATTGCCACCCCTTACTATAACAACTTTGTTTTATTTGCATTAAGTGATTTGGGGCGCACCCAACAAGCTATGAATTTTGTCCGTGCCTACTGGGGTGGCATGATTCACGAAGGGGCCACCACCTTTTGGGAAGCGTATGACCCATCCTGGCCGGAAAAACATTTTCACAAATACCTGCGGGCGGATAACGGCCAGGGATATTTTGTAAGCCTGTGCCATGGTTGGTCCTCTGGAGTTACCAATTGGCTTACCGAGGAGGTACTGGGTGTACAAGCGAGAACCGGCGGTTTTACCCACGCCCGAATTGTGCCCCACTTGGACAATTTAATCTGGGCACGCGGCCGCGTACCCACCCCGCAAGGAAATATTCAGCTATGGGTCAAAAAGGCGCACAACGGCGAAGGTCTTGATTTGGTATTGCCGCGGAATGTAACCGCAACCGTCGGCTTGCCCGGAAATACGATCCTTGTCAACGGCAAAGCCGTAACCATTATTCGGCAAATAGGTAAGCGCATCTATATTCACGTCGCCGGTCCTGGGCATTGGGCCATTCTCAGTAAATAGTCGGATCAGACCGAATTGCATTTTTGATCGCGGACGGTATCTTTACGAAAGTAGAATATCTAAACTTGTTGTTTTAAGGAGCCACAGATATGTCAAAGAAGTTATTCTTCTACGGAATGGTCGCCGCAACTCTCTTGAGCGTATCGATCGTTCAAGCGGCCATCAATTGCGCCACTCCCATCGCGACGCTCCGCTCATACGCCAAGGCCATTCACGCGCAAAATGTGAATGAAGCTATGGCTTGCATTTCCAGCAACAACAAACGCGAAACAGCCATGGTGAAGACCACGCTTGAAATCCTTGTGGCCCATCAGCAGCTCTCCGCGTTCGCGGTCGCCAGGCTTGGCCCGCCCAAGACCAGCGCCGCTCGGTACATGGCCAGCGATTTCACCGGTTTTAAGACCATGAAGGCCAAGCTCAAAAAGGCCAAGGCACAGATCAATGGAAACGTGGCCATCCTGACCATGCCAACGGAGTCCGGAAAACTTTATTTTAAGAAAGTCGGCCAGAACTGGAAAATGGACGGCGAAAAGCTTTTTCATCTCCAGCATGTCAACAAAATGTCGGTGGCACTTTTCGCCCGCCATTTGCTGATCAATAAGCGGACCGCTGCTATACTCAAAGCGACCGCCACTGACATCAAAACCGGCAAGGTTAAAACTTGGGACCGCTTATTCCAGGATCTTCAGGCCAGAGAGATGGCGGCGATGCACAGCAAGGGCCGGCATTAAGGTGGGAACTTTCACTTGGACGCCTTGGCCGGTGGCTTGCGGACCAACTGATGAATTTGCTCCAGAACGTAGGTAATCATCGGGGTGGACAGCCCCGGATACACGCCCAACCACAGGCTCTGGTTCATCACCCTATCCGCACCGGTCAATTCTCCCACAACCCGGTATTGCCGACCACGCATGTACGGCTGACGGATAAGATTGCCGGCAAAAAGAAGACGGGTGCCGATTTTTTTTTCCTCCAGATGATGAATCAAATCCGCTCTGGTAAACGGGGAGCCATCACGAATGGTAATAGGAAAGCCAAACCATGAAGGATCACTTCCCGGTGTCGGCTCCGGCAGAACTAAAAATTGCTGAAGATCCGCTAGACCCGCGTGGAGCAATGCAAAATTGCGCTTGCGAGCCGCTATAAAAGTCGGAAGTTTGTCCAGTTGAGCTAGTGCGCAGGCGGCCTGCATGTCGGTTATTTTAAGATTATACCCAGCGTGAGAATAGGTGTATTTGTGATCGTACCCCAGTGGTAACTCGCCCAGCTTCCAACCAAAGCGTTTGCCGCATGTATTGTCATGCCCCGGCAGGCAGTAACAGTCTCGCCCCCAATCCCGGTAGGACTCAATTATTTGTTTCAATAACGGATTTGGTGTAAAAATTGCCCCACCCTCGCCCATGGTAATGTGATGGGCCGGATAAAAGCTCAAGGTACCCACATCGCCAAACGTGCCCACACTCCGATCTTGGTAGGTAGCGCCTAACGCATCACAACAGTCTTCAACCAGCCAAAGATGATGCTTCTTGCAAAATGCGGTAACGTGCGCGAGATCAAATGGATTGCCCAGCGTATGCGCGAGCATGACGGCCCGTGTCCGGGGGCTTAATGCAGCTTCAAGATGCCGCACATCGATATTGTACGTGGGGATTTCCACGTCCACAAAAACCGGGATTGCACCGTTTTGCATGATCGGATTAACGGTGGTGGGAAAGCCGGTGGCCACGGTGATAACTTCATCGCCAGGTTGAATGGCGCGAGCTCCGAGTTTGGGCGAACACAGGCAAGTAAAGGCCAACAAATTGGCCGAGGAACCAGAATTGACGGTCATGGCGTAACGAACGGCCAAAAATTCCGCCAGGCGGGTTTGAAATTGTTCGTTAAATCGGCCAGTGGTCAGCCAGCCATCCAGAGCGGCGTCCACCATCAGCATAATCTCCATCCAGTCGAGCACCTTTCCGGATGCGGGAATGGACGACACCCCCGGCTGAAACGTTTTTTTTTCAAACGCAAGCGTGGAGTATTCTTTAACGGCTTGAAGAATCTGCTGCCGCAATGAGTCAAGCTTACTCATAAGATGCCCCTCCCGGCACGACAATGGCCTGATATTCGCGGATTTGGCGCAGAGTAAATTCGTGCATGTCCGCATCCGCCCGCAGTGCCTGGTGCCAACTCACACTTTCTTGAACAGCACGTTCAATATCCCATCGCGGCTTCCAACCTAAAAGCCGCTGAGCCCGGGAACTATCCAAACGCAACTCGTGAGCTTCATGGTCCGACGAACTGGCGGGATCAACTGTAATTGCGGCATCCTTCCCCCATTCGGCGGCAATCATTTTAGCCAGTGCTAAAACGCTGGAACTATCTTCCGAGGCTGGGCCGAAATTCCACGCCTGGGCAACAGCCGCCCCGTTCAGGTCCAACCGTTGGGCCAACTGTATGTATCCCGCCAGCGGATCCAATACATGTTGCCATGGGCGAATGGCCTCGGGCCTACGGACCACTGCGGGCTTGCCGGCACCAAAGGCGCGAATTAAGTCCGGTACCAGTCGGTCTTGGGCAAAATCTCCGCCGCCGATGACATTGCCCGCCCGAGCGGTGGCCAGCCCGGTGCGATGCTCCGTCCAACGTGCTGGATGAAAGTAGGAGTGGCGATACGCGGCGGTAACAATTTCAGCACAGGCTTTGCTGCTGCTGTACGGATCAGCGCCGCCCAGGGGATCGTCTTCACGATAACTCCATAGCCACTCGCGATTTTCATAGCATTTGTCGCTGGTAACCACCACGCAAGCCCGTACAGAATCAACATGTCGCACCGCTTCCAGAACGTTCACGGTGCCCATGACATTGGTAGAATATGTTTCCACGGGCTGGCGGTAGGACTGTCGCACCAAAGGCTGGGCAGCCAGGTGAAAGACTACCTCCGGACTGGCTTCCCGCATGGCTTGATTGACGGTCGCAGCATCGCGCACATCACCTGTGAGACTGCGCAGGACGGTGCCAACGCCGGCCAGCTTAAAAAGTGAAGGATCGGTCGGTGGTTCCAGCGCCAAGCCCGTTATCTTTGCACCCAGGGCGGCCAGCCATAGGCCCAACATGCCACCTTTGAACCCGGTGTGGCCGGTCAGCAAGACTTTGCGTCCTTTCCAAAAACTTGGATCCATTACCATACCTTCCACGGAGCTGTACCTTCCTGCCAAAGCATTTCCAGGTATTGTTTATCGCGCAACGTATCCATAGGCCTCCAGAACCCCCGATGTTCAAAGGCCTGAAGTTGCAGGTCCCTGGCGAGTTGCTCCAACGGCTGGGCCTCCCACAGGGTGTCATCGCCGGCAATATAATTGAAGATGGACGGCTTGAGCACAAAAAATCCGCCGTTGATCCACCCGCCATCACCATGCGGCTTTTCCAAAAAGCTAGTGACGGTATGGCCCTGTAGGCTCAAGGAACCAAACCGCCCCGGCGGTCGCACCGCCGTTACCGTTGCCATACGCTGATGGTTTTTGTGAAACGCGATCAGATCGCGGATGTTCACGTCGGCTACGCCGTCACCATAAGTCAGGCAGAAATCATCTGCTCCGATGTAATCGCGAACACGCCGCAGCCGCCCGCCGGTTTGCGTGGTTTCGCCGGTATCCACCAGGGTGACACGCCACGGTTCGGCTTGATTCTGGTGCACAGTGACGGCGTTTTTTGCCAAGTCCAGGGTTACGTCCGAGTTGTGCAGCGAGTAATTGAAAAAATATTCCTTGATTAGGTAGCCTTTGTAGCCCAGGCAAATAATAAAATCCTGAACGTTATAAGCGGCGTACAACTTCATGATGTGCCATAGCATAGGCCGACCGCCGATTTCCACCATTGGTTTGGGCCGGGCTACGGTTTCTTCGGCCAGACGGGTTCCCATGCCACCAGCTAAAATCACAGCTTTCAAAGAAGTTGTCTCCTAACAAGACCGGTGGAATCTCAGAAATCGAGCGGTTTCGAGAATTTGCTCATCCAGCGAGGCAGACTGTAACCCCAACCGGTGCTCGATGTCCCGAATCACCGCCGGATTACCTACATAATAATCGCTGGGGCCAGGTTTGATAAATGGCCGCTCCACCCTGGCGGATCCATCGGCGAGCAGTCGCACGCAGCGTTGGGCCAGTTCGCCGACTTCCACCACTTCCGTACCGGCCGTGTCAAAAATCACCGGTGGGCCCGAAGGCGGTTCGCACATCATTTTCATCACCAGTTCCAGCAAAGCCCTGGCCGGATAATAGGACCGCCATACCGGATGGTCCGCGTGCACCTGCACAGTCTGATGATCCAGGCAGTTGAGTATCATGGAGGAGATAGCATAACCTTGATGGTTGTTAATATACGCCCCGCTTAAATTAAATATCCGCGGCATGGCCAGACGAAAGCTACGCCGATCCGCCAATTCTGCAAACACATTTTCATCTTCATGTTTGCATTGTCCGTAAATAGATAGCGGATTGTCTGCGGCGACAGTTTTATTCAGATACGCATACACGGCTCCGGAGGAAGGCACCATCAGCCCAGCCACATTGCTATGGCATAAAAACTTCACCATGGCCTGCTGAATGTCACGGTTACTGCACCGATAGGCCTGTTCTGTTTGATCTGCAACCCGGCCCTTGGTTACAAAGGCGTGATGAAATACCACCACGGGAGAATTGAAAGTGGCCTGGGTCAAAAAATCCCAAGGATGTACCGCAATTTTGCGACCGCCCGCCAATTTCAGCAATCTTTCATGACGCCCAATGGCGATAATCCGCGTGTCATCCTCCGGTGCGCAAATAGATGCAAGCGTCTCCAGCGTAACATGCCCCAGCCAGCCGCTGACACCGGTAATAATAAAATGGCAAGCATCCAGCTTCATCACAGCACCGGCGGGATTATAATGCGGTTCTGACGTTTTCACATGAACTTGACGCTGGCATCATCCTGCCGGATGATAAATAGTTGCAGTGGCGGTTGTTAAAGGAATACGCATGGCGGAAATAAAAATCGGCAAGGATTTCATCGGCAAAGGACATCCATGTTATGTCATCGCTGAAATCGGCATCAACCACAATGGCGATGTTGAAATCGCAAAAAAATTAATCGATGCCGCCGATGCCGCCGGCTGCAATGCCGTTAAATTCCAGAAGCGTACGGTGGATGTGGTCTACACCAGGGAGGAACTTGCCAAACCGCGGGAAAGCCCGTTCGGCATGACCAATGGTGATTTAAAGCGCGGATTGGAGCTGGACTTGGCGGCCTATCGAGAAATTGACGCCTACTGCCGGGAGATGGATATGCCCTGGTTTGCCTCCTGCTGGGATGAGGCGTCGGTCGATTTCATCGCCGAATTCAACCCGCCCTGTTACAAGATTGCCTCGGCATCACTCACGGATGATAATCTGCTGCGTTATCATCGAACCAAAGGCAAACCGATCATCCTGTCCACCGGTATGAGCACACTGGAACAAATTGACCATGCGGTGGAATTACTGGGCAAGAATGATCTGATCCTGTTGCACACCACCAGCACGTATCCGGCCGCGTATACAGAACTTAATCTCCGCTGTATTCCGGCTTTGCGGGAGCGCTACGGCGTCCCGATTGGTTATTCCGGCCATGAAACCGGCCTGCCTTCATCGGTGGCAGCGGTGGCCTTGGGAGCATGTGTAGTGGAACGCCACATTACTCTGGATCGCGCCATGTGGGGTTCGGACCATGCCGCCTCAGTGGAACCGAACGGCATTACCCGGCTGGTCCGCGATATTCGGTTGGTCGAAACTTCGTTTGGCGACGGAAAAAAATGCGTTCACCCACGAGAGGAGCCGATCTTGAAGAAGCTTCGCCGGGTGTTGTGAATTGCCTCCGGGTCAATCGCAAAAAATCAAATATACTCTCGGACATGGAAGGACTCTTGGGCATGACCGTAAAACTTTCCGATTATGTCATCGACTTTATCGTCCAACAGGGCGTCAAGCACGTGTTTTTTATTCCCGGCGGCGGTGCAATGCACTTGAATGACTCGCTGGGCCAATGCAAGCAAATCGAGTACGTTTGTAACCTGCATGAGCAGGCCAGCGCCATCTGCGCCGAAGCTTATGGAAAAATAACCAATAATATCGGTGTGGCCATGGTAACAACCGGACCTGGCGGTACCAATACCATCACTGGCGTCGCCGGCGCATGGCTGGATTCCACGCCGTGTCTTTTTATATCGGGGCAAGTAAAACGTTCTGATATGAAGGGTAAGCTGGGTGTGCGACAGGTGGGTGTTCAGGAAGTGGATATCGTCTCAATCGTTAAACCCATCACCAAATACGCCGTAACCGTTGACGATCCGCAGACCATTAGATACCACCTGGAAAGAGCGGTATTTCTCGCTAAGGGCGGGCGTCCCGGTCCGGTTTGGATCGACATTCCGCTGGATGTGCAGGCCAGCATGATTGATCCTGCCAGCATGAAAGGATTCGAAGCCCCGCCACCGAACCACAATGCGGCCGCGTTGCTAAGGGATCAGGTCGCCATGGCAATCAAGCTGTTTAATCAATCCTCCCGTCCGGTTTTGCTGGTCGGAAACGGTGTGCGTCTGGCCGGGGCCGAGGGTGCACTTCTTAAATTGGCGGAAACCCTGTCGTGCCCAGTGCTGACCACCTGGCTCGCAATTGACTTGATCGGCGATGACCACCCTTTGTTTGCGGGGCGTCCGGGATCGGTCGCACCGCGGGGAGCCAACTTCACCCTGCAAAATAGCGACTTTTTGTTCAGCCTTGGGGCCAGACTGGATATGGTTATTAGTGCGTACGCGCCGGGCAATCTTGCGCGGGCGGCAAAAAAGGTGATGGTTGATATCGATTCGGCTGAAATAGCTAAAATGGCCCAAACGAATTGTCACCTGGACGTTCCCATTGTAGCGGATGCCGGGGCCTTTATAGAAGAAGTCTTTCGGCAAAAGGACAACCTTCAAATACACGACAGAAGCCCATGGCTTAAAAAAACCATGCAGTGGAAGGCCAAATATCCGCTGGTCCTAAGCGTCCATCGCGATCCAAAATCGCTGGTAAGCGTCTATCATTTTTCAGAGGTCATCTCCGAGGAACTCTCCGCTTCGGACGTCATTGTTTCGGCCAGCTCCGGAGCGGGAATAGAAATTTTTTTGCTGGCGTTTAAGGTTAAAATGGGACAGCGCGTTCTACACACCACAGCGCTTGGTGCGATGGGCTACGGGCCGCCTGCATCCATTGGTGGATGCCTCGCCAGCGGCCGACGCAGGACTGTGTGTGTTGACGGTGATGGCGGTATTCAAATGAATATTCAAGAAATGGCGACCATCGCACGTCTGCAACTGCCTATAAAGCTGTTTGTTTTAAACAACGATGGATTTTCCTCTATCCGGGCATCGCAGCGGAATTGGTTTGACGGACGATTGGTCGCTGCTGATAAAACCAGCGGGTTGACCTTGCCCGACATACAACAAGTAGCTCGAGCCTACGGTCTTCCCACGACCCGTATTGAAAATCAATCCAATTTAAGGCAACAAATAAGGGATGTTTTGCTTTCACCGGGTGCCATGATCTGCGAAGTGCTGGCTCTTCCGGACGAACCCCGAAGCCCCCGCGTATCATCCATCCAGAAGCCGAACGGGGCGATGGTTTCCAAGCCCCTTGAAGACCTGTATCCTTTTTTGGATCGCGCGGAATTTTTGGAAAATATGCTTATTCCGCCACTTACGGAGTAGGTTCGCCACCTCCATTTTTGGAGCGGATTATGGTCTTATTGGGCATCATGCAAGGGCGTTTATTACCCGCTATCGAAGGGCGCGTGCAGTGTTTTCCTATGGGGCGATGGCAGCAGGAGTTTTCGCGGGCTGCACGGGCAAAACTCGATCTGATCGAGTGGATATACGATAGTTTCGGAGCCGGAGAGAACCCCATAGGCACTGATCATGGTGTCATGGAAATCCGCCGAGCGATGGACCAGGAGGGAGTGCGTGTCCATTCCTTGTGCGCAAACTGGTTTATGGAATTCCCACTGGTCCGAGCCACGCCATCCGAGGCTGGTGATCGAATGGAACGACTAATCTGGTTGTTGGGCAGGTGCAGCAAAGTCGGTATCAGACGGGTGGTTCTTCCCTTCTTGGAGGGATCCGAGATTGTGGATCACCACGACGCGCGGGCGGTGGTGTCGACCTTGACGCAAGTCCTTCCGATTGCGGAGAAAACCGGTGTTGAATTACATTTGGAAACCGCGCTGGCTCCTGCGCTCTTTGCCGAGATCCTGGCGCAGATGCCGCATCCCCTAATAAAGGTGAATTACGATTCCGGCAACAGCACTGCACTTGAGTACGATGTGCGGGAGGAATTTACCGCCTACGGAAAACGGATTGGGAGCATGCATATCAAGGACCGGTTGCGCCGCGGAGCCACGATGCCGCTGGGAAAGGGCAGCGTCGATTTTGCTTTGCTGGCGGAGTGCATCAAGGGCGTGTCTTTTTGTGGACCCTTTATACTGGAGGCCGCACGCGGTCCGACTGGAGATGAAGTGCGAACGGCCATACGAAATCGCGAATTTGTTGAACGGCTTCTGATACAACAGACGGTTAAGGGGCTGACTTGATGAAGGCTTTAATCGTGGGTTTGGGCGCAATCGGCCAGCGGCATGTCCGCAATCTGCGTTTATTACTTGGAAATGGGGTAGAATTCCTGGCCTGTCGCGTACGCCATCTCTCACAGACGATAACGCCAGAGCTTACGGTGGACCCGAATCGCGACGTGGAACACACACTTGGCGTTCGGGCCTTCAACAATCTGGAGGAAGCGCTGGAACAGAAACCCACCATGGCTCTCATTTGCAATCCCACGAGCCTGCATCTTCCGGTTGCCCTGCTTGCAGCGAACGCCGGATGCCACATATTTGTGGAAAAGCCATTGTCCGCCTCGCTTGCGGGTGTGGACGATCTTGCACGGGAGTTAGATCGGCGGCAACTCGTAGGCTTGGTCGGCTATCAGATGCGATTTCACCCTTGTCTGCGACGGGTCAGAGAATTACTTGCGGCGGCCGCCGTCGGCGCAATTATTGCTGTCCATGCACATGTCGGGGAAGATATACGAGGGTGGCACAAATACGAGGACTACCGGCAATCTTATGCAGCCCGATCAGATTTGGGTGGCGGCACCATCCTCACGCAAATCCATGAAATAGACTATCTGTTTTGGTTTTTTGGAATGCCGCGGCGACTATTTTCTGTCGGGGGTCACCTGAGCCGTCTGGAATTGGATGTCGAGGATACCGCCAATATCCTCATGGAATACCATATACTGGGCAAACACGTCCCCGTCCACATCCACCAAAATTACCTTCAACGCCCCGCGAAACGCACGCTTGAAATCATCGGCGATGCGGGAACAATTTCTGTGGACCTGATGACGCCGTCCCTAAGCCTTGTTGACGCGCAAGGTCGCATAGTCGAGGCCACAGCTTACAATGGCTTCGAACGCAACCATTTGTTCATCGAGGAAATGCGCCACTTTCTAAACTGCATGCAAGGCCAGGAATCGCCATTGGTCAGCCTACGTGACGGTGCGCGAAGCTTGGAAATAGCGTTGGCATCCAAAGCGTCTCTGATATCCGGCCGGGTCGTTGAGCTTACAGATGGCAATTTGCAACTCGGAGCGTAATCATGGCACAAAATCAATCGGCACCGAACATCAAAAACCGTTTCGATCTCAGCGGGCGGGTGGCAATCATTACCGGAGGTGCCGGCTTGCTGGGCATGCAGCATGCACAAGCCATCGCCAGTACCGGCGGATTTCTAGTGCTCGTCGATCTGGCACCGGCCCGGCCAGCCGAAAGGGCCGCGGCATTGGCGACCACGTGGAAGGTCCAGGCCATGGGAGTCGTAGCGGATATAACCAATGCTAAGCAGGTGCGAAGCCTGTCCAAAGCCGTTATGAAACGCTTCGGACGAGTGGACATTTTAATCAATAACGCAGCCAATAACCCCAAGGTTGAAGATGCCGGCAAAACACCGTGGAGTCGATTGGAAGACTTCCCATTGGCAATTTGGCAAGCCGATCTGGCCGTAAGCCTCACCGGGGCGTTTCTATGCAGCCGCGAATTTGGATCGATCATGGCGCATCAAGGCCGGGGGGTAATCATTAATGTCGCTTCGGATCTGGCAATCATCGCCCCGAACCAACGGCTTTACCGTCGCAAAGGCATTCCTGAAAATCGGCAACCGGTGAAACCTGTCACCTACTCCGTCGTAAAATCCGGCCTTCTCGGGTTAACGCGATACCTGGCCACTTACTGGGCGGACCGCGGCGTGCGCGCCAATTCTATTTGTCCTGGGGGAATTTACAACGGTCAGCCTGAGGAGTTTGTACGGCGGCTCGAGAAGCTAATCCCCATGGGCCGCATGGCCAGACTCACCGAATATCAAGCGGCGATGGTCTTTTTATGCTCTGATGCCTCATCGTATATGAATGGCGCAAATTTGGTTATTGACGGCGGAAGGAGTTGCTGGTGAATTTGGAAGATGAATTTAATGCTTTGCTGGCTGAGACACTTTCGCACGCTATGGAGCGAGAGCGAACGGCATGGCAGAAATTGACAGCGCCGGGGCAGGAGTCACTGGTGTTGTTTGGAGCCGGGGGACTGGGACGGCGGATACTCGTCGGCCTTCGCCAAGCGGGCGTGGAACCGCGGGCTTTTGCTGATAATAATCCAGCTCGCTGGGGCACATCGGAGTCAGGAGTGCCGATACTATCCCCCGCCGAGGCCGCCGATAGATTCGGTAAGACCACGGTATTTGTCGTTACGATATGGAACGCGGGACCGCAGCACCGAACACGCGACTTAAGCCAACAATTGGTGAAACTTGGCTGCCGATCGGTGACGTCGGTCTGTCCGCTTTTCTGGAAGTTCCCCGATATATTTCTGCCGCATTGCTACTTGGACTTGCCGCATAAAGTGCTCGCGGACAGAAGGTTAATTCGCTGCGTTTTTTCCCGCCTTGCCGACCGTGAATCGCGCGAGGTGTTCGTAAGCCAATTGCGATGCCGATTGCTTGGGGACTTTGACACCATGCCAACACCGGTCCCGGAAGCTCAATATTGGCCCCGTGGTATCATCAATTTTGATAGAGAAGAATACTTTGTCGATTGCGGAGCGTTCGACGGCGACACTATTCGGGAACTCGTTCGCGGCAGGCGTTGCGGCGTACGGAAGCTGAGCGCCTTCGAGCCCGATCCGGCAAACTTCAAGCGACTGCAGGAATCTGTTCTGACGTTGCCCAACGAGGTCCGTTCACGGATTGACCTTTGCCGAGCGGCGGTGGGATCGACCAGTGGAAAGCTCCGTTTTAACGCCGATGCCTCGGCGTCATCTGCGGCCGCCGGAAGCGGGACACCCATTGGAATCGCAGCCTCCGATGGTGAGAGATCCGTGGAGGTTCAATGTGTCGCTTTGGATGATGCCCTCAAGGACGAGCAACCGACCTACATCAAAATGGATGTCGAAGGATATGAGTTGGCCGCCCTTGAAGGCGCTCGGAATATTATTGCCGACCACCAACCAATTTTAGCGGTGTGCGCTTATCACCTTCAGGATCACCTATGGCGAATTCCCTCGCTGATAAGTTCTATTTGGGGCCAATACCGTATCTATTTCCGCGTGCATGCGTCGGAGGGCGACCTGGTATGCTACGCCGTACCGCCACCGAGACTGCTATATTCCGCTGAATCACAGCAGGCGGAGAACCGTTGAAGCAGTTTCAGGCAGCTTGAAATACAGCGATGGACGACCGATATTTGATTGACGGCGGCAGGTGATTGTGAATTGAGTAATTAACGCTTCTAATACAAGGAAATGAGAGTCCCACATGATTGACCATCCTCCTATACCTCCTCGCGTCACTGCCCTGATCTTTGATTTTGACGGTGTATTTACTGATAATAAAGTTTACGTTTTTGAAGATGGTCGCGAGGCAGTGGCGTGCAATCGCTCCGACGGCTACGGCATCAGCATGCTGCGTAAAACCAACATTCCCCTGCTGGTCCTTTCCGCGGAAGAAAACCCGGTGGTGGCCGCCCGTTGCCGCAAGCTGTCCATTGAATGTATCCACGGCGTAAAAGATAAACTCCCCGCATTGCGGCAATGGCTCGCGGACCGGAAACTCAATATCCAGCAGGCCGTTTATGTTGGCAATGATATAAACGATTTGGAATGCATGGCCGCCGTCGGCTTTCCAGTCGCCGTGGCTGACGCCTTCCCATCCGTGAAGGCGGCGGCGAAACTGGTTCTGCAAGCGTCGGGTGGCAATGGCGCAGTGCGGGAAGTCTGCGATCTGATTCTCGCCGGCTACAGGTAATGCCTGGCAAATAATTCCAAAGCCGCCAGCCGCAGGCAAAATGCCTGGTGCGGAACTTCCACCAGTCTGTTATAATAGGGTTATGGAAATGGTTATTCGCCAATGCTCCTCCCACGCTCACGCGGATGCGGCGGATCGCCAATATTATAAATCCCTCTCACCGCAGCAACGGTTGGATATTCTTCTAGAACTGGTCGACACGCAGCGGGGTAATGATGAATCTTCCCAGCGACTTGCACGCGTTTATCAAATCACCAAACGCCGCCGGAGTTAAATATGTAATTATCTGATGCTATGCCGTCGCCGACGAACTCTCATAGGCCGCGTTATTACAAGAAGCTACCCCGATAATCGCATAGAATACGAGCCATTTATGAAGCATATCAGCATACTCACTCCGTGCTACAACGAAGAAGCCAACGTCCGCGAAATGTATGAGGCCGTAAAAAAAATCTTTGCCGGCTTGCCGCAGTATACCTATGAGCATCTTTTTATTGACAACGCCTCCAAAGATAAAACGCCCGCCATCCTGCGGGAAATTGCCACACAGGATAAAAACGTCAAAGTGATTTTCAATACCCGCAACTTCGGCCATGTCCGTTCGCCGTACCACGGGTTGCTGCAAACTACTGGCGATGCAACCATTGGCCTGGCGTGTGATTTTCAAGATCCCCCCACATTGATTCCCGAGTTTCTCAGCAAGTGGGAACAAGGCTGCAAGGTGGTTCTTGGCGTAAAGGCTGCTTCCAACGAATCAGCGCTGATGTTCGCATGCCGCAGCGCATATTACCACCTGATTAACCGGCTCGCGGAACTGAGCCTGGTTAAGAACGCCACAGGATTTGGTCTTTATGACCACTCCGTCATTGAGATCTTGCGAACAATCGACGATCCCTACCCCTATTTCCGCGGCCTGCTTGCCGACATCGGCTACCCGATCGCCACGATTGCTTACGATCAGCCGGAGCGCCGCCGGGGCATCACAAAAAATAACTTTTACACGCTCTACGATGTGGCCATACTCGGCATCACCAATCATTCCAAGGTTCCGCTGCGTTTGGCCACCATGGCTGGCTTTGCCATGTCAGCACTTAGCCTGCTGGTGGCGCTGGGCTATCTGATTGCAAAACTGGTTTTCTGGAACCATTTTACGCTGGGCGTGGCACCGGTCATTATCGGATTGTTTTTCTTTTCATCGGTACAGCTTTTTTTCATCGGCATCTTGGGCGAATACATCGGCGCAATCCATACGCAAGTACAGAACCGCCCCTTGGTGATCGAAAAGGAGCGACTTAATTGGCCGAAAAAATCTGGCCCCCCCCCCCAACCAGGGCAGTCGCCGACGATTTAAAAAAATGGCCGTCTATCGCCAGCTTCAGGCGTGCCCAGCCCGCAATTAAATTAGACTAATCGCACGCTTTCGAGCCAACAGCAACAGGCCCAATCCGCCCAGTGCCAGCAGCCCCAACGTCGTTGGTTCGGGAGCCGCGTCGAAGGTTACGCCACCAAGGCTCACGTTTGAGACACCTGACCCTGACGCTGAGGTTACCAACACATTAACCTGTTCACCAGAAGACAAGCCCGATAGGTCAAAATAATAAAAGTCATTGGTTGTGGGGTTAGCACTGCCAGCCACCAAAGTCGTCACCTCATTGGAAATGTTGGCGGCGTCCTGAACCGTCACGGAGGCTTCGTTATTCTCTGGGCCATTGCCGTTATCTTCCAGTAACCCGAGCTTTAAAGCACCCGGCGTCCCGGTGCCAAAAGTGATGGACAAAAGTTGGGTGGTGGCGCTGGGACCAGTGGATTGGTACGCAACGCCGGTAGTAAAGGCCGGGGAGCTACCGATAGCCAAACTGGAATAGCCCGACGTGTTATCGCTGTAAAAATTGTCGGACCCAGTGGAAAGGGTTGCGTAACTCGTCGGTGCCAAGGGGCTAAGCGTGTAGACGCTTGAAGATGCATCAGTCGACCCCGATCCCTTAAAAAATACATATCCACTCGGGGCGGGAGAGAGCGTGCTAACTCCCAGCGACGAAGCCGCCGCCGAGATGCTCAACGTCGCCCGCGCGCTGGGCACAGCAAACGCACCGACCAGCGCCACCCCAGCAGCCACCGCCACCAGTAATTTTTCACTGCCACGGATGTAAACCTTGCACATGATAAAAACCTCCAGAAAAAGCCAACATCTAGAAACCCAAGCCCTAGCCACCAAGCCAATGCTTGTTGATTGATCCATAAATTAAAAATTTCACAACATTCACCTTAAGGCTCCGGGATGCCTTCCCAAAATCTTCTAACCTGACGCACCAAAATTAGATCCACGCCAGCAGTATATCCGGTCCCTTTCGATAAGTCAAGCCAATTCATAATTTTTTCTACCGCCAGCCCAAATTTCTCTTCACCAGATTGCAATAACTCTCGCCAACCCTTCCCGTCCGATGCACCCAATTGCACCGCCAAGAGCGAATATATAAATTGGTTTTCCGAAAGTCAAATAAATTCTGAATATTTTTTTCCCGATCCATATTTGTTCTTGTTATCCACAGATACGCCGAAAACCGATCGCATTATTCACATTTACGATCATTTGATGGAAAACAGCGCCAATCCGGCGGATGCGTCATGGCGGCAAGGCCGCAATCTCCATGCTATCCTGACTTCCCCATCGCTTTTTAAAAAATGCCGTAAAAGCGTAGTTTTTGACAAAAATGTAGCAAGTATTTTTTTGTTATATCATTGCATGGCGTGCTTGCATTATGGTTTATTAGATGGTAATATG